>DATIPA010000168.1:0-42309 GCA_035472475.1 Xanthobacteraceae bacterium
CTCGATGAGGGGCGCCATCATGAGGCGATCCTGAGGCGGAGCGGAACAGCGGCGTCCGAGAACGCCTGGCTCGCAACCAGGATCCCAGGGGGCCCGGGGAGTACCGCCAACACCGGCACCATGACCGGTCACGCTGCGGCCTCCGGCCAAAAATCGCCGCCGTGGAGCGCCGAACGGCGCAGACGCACCCGATCGCAAGGGTGCGTTCCGCGCCACGAGCGCGGACAGAACTTACTTAGCGCCGTCTCGGCGCTCCACCCCCCTCATTGTGGGGACGGAAAAAGAGGACGAAGGGCGGCCCGGCGCCCGCTTTCACCGGGACGCGAAGCGTTGGCTCGTTGCTATTTGAGATCGTGAACCGGGAGAGGGCGCCAGCAGGGCGTCACCCCGCCCGTCGCAAGAACACCAGCTCCGTATCGCCGTAGTCGCGCCGCTCCAGTTCCTCGTATCCCTCGGGCGCGGCGAAGGCCGCGTCCGCCGCTTCTTCGACCACAACCAACGCATCGGGCGCAAGCCAGCCGCCGGCGCGCGCTGCGCTCAGCGCCTGCTCGGCCAGGCGCTTGCCGTAGGGCGGATCGAGGAATGCGAGCGTAAAAGGCTCCAGCGGATGCACAGGGCCGAGCTTGGTCGCATCCCGGCGGAAGATGCGGGTGACACCGCCGCGGCCCAGCGCCTCGACGTTAGCGCGCAACAGCGCGCGCGCCTCCGCGCCATCATCAACAAACAGAACGAACGCCGCGCCGCGCGAGGAGGCCTCAAGCCCGAGCGCGCCGGTTCCGGCGAAGAGATCGAGCACGCGCGCGCCGGTGACGGGATCGCCGTAGCTGTGCGCCAGGATGTTAAACAATGTCTCGCGCAGACGATCGGCGGTCGGCCGGATCGCGTCGGAGCGCGGCGAGACCAGCGTCCGGCCGCGCAGGGTCCCGCCGACGATGCGCATCAGTCCTCGCGCGGACGCGACGGGCGCGGGCCCGATCGGCGGTCAAATCCGCGTCGCGTGCGCGCGCGGGCGCGGGGAGACGGCGCATCGCGGTGGCGTGATTTCCCATGCGGGCGCCCGTCGGCTTTCGGCTTGTTGCCGACGCGAACCACGGTGACCTTGCGGCCCTTGCGGTCGGAGAAGACACCGGTCTCGCCCTTGTCATGATGCTCGCGCGGTTGGCGCTGCGCACGCGTGCCGCGAAACTTGCTGCGCACCGGCTTGCCTTCGTCGCGCCAGACATGATCGCCCCCACGGTGGCGCTTGCGCGGCTTCTCATCTTTGCGCCCGCGCGGCGGCGCTTTGTCGGAACGAACCCGCGGCTGGGCATCCCGCTCGCCTTTGTCGCCTCTCGGTCTCGGGCGCCGATCGTCTTGCCGGCTTGGCGGCGCAGGCACGTCCTGCGCACTCGCCCGCGACACGATCGGTCCGGAAAAATCCGCCCCTGCCTCGGACGCGATGCGCGCGCCAAGCTGCTCGCGCAGATGCCGGGTCGAGATTTCTGCAATCGCACCTTCCGCGAGTTCGCCGAGCTGGAACGGCCCGTACGAGACGCGGATCAGGCGGTTGACCGCGAGTCCGAGCGCGCCCAGAACGTTGCGCACCTCGCGGTTCTTGCCTTCGCGCATCGCAAACGTGATCCAGACGTTGCTGCCCTGCGGGCGATCGAGGGTCGCTTCAATCGACCCGTAGTGCACGCCGTCAACCGTGATGCCCTGGCGCAATTGCGCGAGCTGGTCCGGCGTGACCGTGCCATGGGCCCGCACCCGATAGCGCCGCAACCAACCGGTCTCCGGCAGCTCGAGGGTGCGGGCGAGGCCGCCGTCGTTGGTGAGCAGGAGCAGCCCCTCGCTGTTGATGTCGAGCCGCCCGACGCTGATCAGCCGGGGAAGATGCTTCGGCAGCGCGGCGAAGATGGTCGGACGGCCCTCCGGATCGGCGTTGGTGGTCACCAGGCCGCGCGGCTTGTGATAGAGAAAAAGCCGCGTGCGCTCGCGCTGCGGCAGCGGCTCGCCGTCGACGGTGATGCGGTCCTTGGTGGTGACGTCGAGCGCGGGCGATGAAATCACCTGGCCGTTGACGGCAACGCGGCCGGCCGCAATCCACGTCTCGGCTTCCCGGCGCGAGCACAGGCCGGCCCGCGCGATCGCCTTGGCGATGCGTTCGCCGCCATTGCCTGCGCGGTGCCGCTCGTTCATAGGACCGGTTCTATCGAGCCGCCAATACCGGAGGCAAGGGCATGTCCGATCGGTCGTCCGAGCCGTCGCCCATGCAGGTTGCGCTCGCCCAGGCGAAAGCCGCGGCGGCGGATGGCGAGGTGCCGATCGGCTGCGTCATCGCGCGGGGCGGGGCCGTTATCGCAAAGGCGCGCAACCGTACGATCGCCGATCGTGATCCGACCGCGCACGCCGAGATGCTGGCGATCCGCGCCGCGGCGCGCGCGCTCGGCAGCGAGCGGCTCACCGATTGCGACCTCTACGTCACGCTCGAACCCTGTGCGATGTGCGCCGCCGCGATCGCGTTTGCGCGCATCCGGCGGCTCTATTATGCCGCCGCCGATCCAAAGGGCGGCGCGGTCGAGAACGGCGTGCGCTTGTTCGCCTCGCCGACCTGCCATCACCGGCCGGACATTTATGGCGGCATCGGCGAGGCGGAGGCAGCGGCGCTGCTCCAGGAGTTTTTTCGCGCACGGCGGTGAGACGATTGTCAGTTCCCCCTCACCCGATTTCTCGCTGCGCTCGAAATCGACCTCTCCCCACAGGGGAGAGGTAAGCCGTGGCACAGCCGTGCCCCAAGGTCACCTCTCCCCTGTGGGGAGAGGTCGGCGCCGCAGGCGCCGGGTGAGGGGGCGCCCTTAATGACTTGTCCAATTACGCGCCGGCCTCCTGCGCGAACGCCCAGCCTTTTTCCGCCAGCGGGCGCACCATCACGGCACGGGCGGCGGCATGCTCGCTGGTGGCGGTGCCGTCGCGCACGCGCCCGACGATGCCCTGCACGATCGCCGCCAGCCGGAAGAAGTTGTAGGCGAGGTAGACGGCGAGATGCGGCCTCGGATCGAGCGCGGTGCGCGCCGCGTAAGCGTCGACGTACTCCTCGAGCGAGGGGAGCCCGAGCGCCGCGAGATCCAACCCGACCAGCGACCCGGTATCGGCGCCGGTGTCCGAGCGCGGCATCTCCCATTGCATCAGGTGGTAGGAGAAGTCCGCGAGCGGATCGCCGAGGGTGGCGAGCTCCCAATCGAGCACGGCGAAGATTTTTGCGTCGCGCCGCGCCAGCACCATGTTGTCGAGCCGGTAGTCGCCATGAACAAGGCGTACCGGCGCCGGCGGCGGCAGGTGCTCCGGCAGCCAGCGCATCAGCGCCTCCATCTCGTCGACCTCCTGAGTCATCGAGACGCGGTACTGCTTGGACCAGCGGTCGACCTGGCGGGCGACGTAGTTCTCGCCGCGGCCGAAATCCGCAAGGCCGATCGCTGCCGGATCGAATGTATGCAGCCGCGCCAGTGTCGCGTTCATCGCATCATAGACGGAGGCGCGCTCGATCGGGTTCGCGCCCGGCATGTGCGGCTCCCAGATCACGCGGCCGTCGGCGTAGCCCATGACGTAGAACGGCGTGCCGACGACGCCTTCATCGGCGCAGTAGATCACCGGCTCCGCAACCGGAAAGCCCTGCGGGTAGAGCGCCGAGATCGCGCGGAACTCGCGGTCGACCGCATGCGCGGACGGCAGCAGCTTGCCGGGCGGCTTGCGCCGCAGCACGTAGCGCTTGGTCGGGGTCGTCAGCAGATAGGTCGGGTTCGACTGGCCGCCCTTGAACTGGCTGACCGTGAGCGGGCCCGCGAAGCCGCGCACCTGCGCCGTCAGATAGGCCTCGAGCCGCGCCGCATCGAAGCGCAGCGGCTCGGCCACCTCCTTGGTTCCACTGAACGCGACCTGCCGTTCGATCTTGGCCATGTCAGGAGCCGGAAGCCGGTCATCAGGCGTCGGTGAGGATACACCTTTGCCGATCACCGCTCACTGATCATCGCGCCCGATCTACAAATAGACGCTTTTCATCTGCGCTTCCGGATAGCGCGTGCCGGCGGCGGCGCCAGCCGGGATCGCGTCGGCGATATGGGCGACCTCGGCCGGTGTCAGCGCGACTTTCAGCGCGCCCAGATTCTCCTCCAGCCGGGGGAGCCGCTTGGTTCCCGGAATTGGAATCACGTCGGATCCTTGCGCCAGCAGCCAGGCGAGCACGAGCTGCGCCTGGGTGCAGCCCTTCTGGCGCGCGATCTTTTCAATGCGTTCGACCAGATCGCGGTTGTGGATGAGGTTGTCGCCGGCAAAACGCGGGTGCCGCGCGCGCGGATCATCCTTGGCGAGGCTGCGCGGCTCCGCGCCGGTGGCGGTGAGCAGCCCGCGCCCGAGCGGCGAATAGGCGACCAGCGAAATCCCGAGCGCGCGCGTCGCAGCCCGCGCCTCTTCGGCCTCGGTGCGGTAGAGCAGCGAATATTCGTTCTGCACCGCTGCGATCGGATGCACCTTGTGGGCGCGACGGATGGTGTCGGGCTTGGCTTCGCTCAGGCCGAGCGCGCGCACCTTGCCCTGCGTGACGAGCTTCGCCATGGCGCCGACCGTGTCCTCGATCGGGACGTTGGGATCGATGCGATGCTGATAGTACAGATCGATCACCTCGACCCCGAGCCGCTTGAGGCTCGCCTCGCAGGCGGTAGCCACGTATTCGGGCCGGCCGTCGGCGTATTTGCCGTCCTTGCCGCCCATGTTGCCGAACTTGGTGGCGAGCACGATCCGGTCACGCCGGCCCGCGATGGCGCGGCCGACCACTTGCTCGTTGTGGCCCCAGCCGTACATGTCGGCGGTGTCGATCAGGGTCACGCCGCGATCGATCGCCGCGCGGATCAAGTCGACGCCAGCATCGTCGTCGCTCGGCCCGTACACGCCGGAGAGCGACATGCAGCCGAACCCGAGCGCCGAGACCTCAATGCCGCTCGCGCCGAGTTTTCGTTTCGGGAGTTGTTGAGCCATCGTAGCGCCCTCCATTTAACGCGATCTCTATACGACCTAAGTAATTGATATTGACGGGGCAAGCTTTTTTCTGAGCGGTTCCCGGCTGCATGGCGACCGCTATGGGTTGATGATACTGTCGTGACCGAAATTGATTGGTGATCGCCTGCATTAAAGGTGCGAGCAAATGTGGGATTTTTTAAGAAAGATTCTCGCGCGATCTAATGTGTTCCGCGCAGCCGGAGGAGACGTGGTTTTTGTAACGCCTCCGGTAAGGGGTCAAACCTTACATTCGGCATTTCAGTGGAGGATACAAAGAGACTTGGACGGCAATTCCCTTTATATCGGTCTCAAGCTCTTCCCTGATGCATGGGTGGCGGTTGAAGGACAGGAAACCAGCTACATCAACTTCGATCTAGAAAGTGCGAAGCGGGTCAGGGAAAACCTCGATGCCTGTATTGCTCAATATCGGGGGCTTACCGGGTTTGGCCGTGTAAGCTCTGGGCAGAGAAATCGTGGTGTTCAACGCAGCGACTAGGCCCGCAAGTTAGCCCGCAAAAAACTCAATCAACGCCTTCGCGGTTGCATCCGGGGCTTCCTCGCACAGGAAATGCCCGCAGTCGATCGCCGTACCTTGCACGTCCGCGGCCCACTCGCGCCACACCGCGAGCGGATCGAGATCGCGTGGCAGGCCGCTGGCGCCCCAGAGCGCCAGCATCGGGCAGGCGATCTTGTTGCCAGCCTTGCGGTCCGCCTCGTCATAGGCGACGTCGGTCGATTGACCGGCGCGGTAGTCCTCGCAGCTCGCGTGGATGCGCAGCGGATCGGTGGACGAGGCACGGTAATGGGCGAGCGCGCGCGCATCGAACGCGTCTTTCGTGCCGGCAAGCCACTTCGCGGTCAGCAGATCGAAGTACTCGTTCGCGGCCTTGCCGAGCAGGAGTTCCGGCAGCGGCGCGGGCTGCGCCAGAAATGTCCAGTGCCACGCCCGCATCGCCAGCTTGGCGTCGAACGTGTGCCACATCGACCAGGTTGGAACGATATCGAGCGTTGCGAGCTTGTCGAGCCGGCCCGGATGATCGAGCGCCAGCCGATAGCCCACGCGCCCGCCCCGATCATGTCCGGCCAGGCCAAAGCGTGCGTGACCGAGCGCTTCCATGATCTCGATCATGACGTTGGCCATGGCGCGTTTGGTGTAGGGCGCGTGATCCGGTTTCGCCTCCGGCACGGCGGACCAGCCGTAACCCGGCAGATCGGGCAGCACCAGCGTGAAGTGGCGCGCCAACGCCGGCGCCACCCGGTGCCACATCACATGGGTTTGCGGATAGCCGTGCAGGCACAGGAGCGGCGGCCCGCTGCCGCCCGCGCGCGCGAACATCTTGCCGGCCGAGGTGTCGATCCAGTGCGACGCAAAGCCGGGGAACAGATCGGCGAGGTCAGGCATCTCAACGCTCCTTGGCTTCGCGTGTGACCGCCTGGTGACCGATGTCGCGCCGGCAGAACCCATCCGGCCAGCGGATGCGATCGATCGCCGCGTAGGCGCGCGCGCGCGCTTCGCTCACGGTTTTGCCCAGCGCCGAGACGTTGAGTACGCGCCCGCCGTTGGCGACAATGTGTCCGCGCTCGTCCCTGGTTCCGGCGTGAAAGATCTCAACGCCTTCGACTTTCTCCGCCTCGCCCAGCCCGGAAATGACCGAGCCTTTTTGGTACGCGCCCGGATAGCCACGCGCCGCCATGACCACCGTGAGCGCCGCGTCCGGATACCAGCGCAGATCAAAGGTCTTGAGCATGCCCTCGTGTGCCGCACCGAGCGCGGGCACCAGATCGGACATCAGCCGCAGCATCAGCACCTGACATTCGGGGTCGCCGAAACGCACGTTGTATTCGATCAGCTTCGGACCGTCCGACGTAATCATCAAGCCGGCATAGAGCACGCCGCGATAGGGGCAACCCATCTCGCGCATGGCTCGGATCGTCGGCAGGACGATCTCATCGAGCGCGCGCCTGGTCATCTCCGGCGTCATCACCGGCGCCGGCGAATAGGCGCCCATGCCGCCGGTGTTCGGCCCGGTATCGCCGTCGAATGCGCGCTTGTGGTCCTGCGCGGTTGCGAGCGGCAGCGCGTGATCGCCGTCGCACAGGACGAAGAAGCTTGCTTCCTCGCCGGTGAGAAACGCCTCGATCACGAGCTCGGCACCGGCTGCGCCCAACCCGCCGCCGAGGATCATGTCGATGGCGCTCTCGGCCTCCGCGAGACTTTGCGCAACCACGACGCCCTTGCCGGCGGCAAGCCCGTCCGCCTTGATCACGATCGGGGTGCCGCGCGCACGCACGTAGTCCTTGGCCGCCGCAGTGGTGGTGAAGCGCTGATAGGCGGCAGTCGGGATGCCGTGCGCCTTGCAGAGATCCTTGGTGAAGCCCTTGGAGCCTTCGAGCCGCGCCGCCGCCTTGGAGGGTCCGAACGCCTTGATGCCGGCGTGCTCGAGATCATCGACAATTCCGGCGGCGAGCGGCCCCTCGGGTCCGACCACCACGAGATCGATCGCGCGCGCTTTGCAGAACGCGATCACCTTGGCGTGGCCGGAGAGATCGAGCTCCACGCAATGCGCCTCGTGCGCGATCCCGGCGTTGCCGGGCGCGCAATAGAGCTGATCCACCAGGGGGCTCGCGGCGATCTTCCAGGCCAGCGCGTGCTCGCGACCGCCGGAGCCGAGGATGAGGATGTTCATGGACGCAGTCGTATATCAGGCCGCACGCCCGGTGGCACAGCCGCGCGGTTCGCAACATCGTTATGCGGCGTCGAGCGCCGCGCGGTGGTCCGCGAGAATTTCCGGCACCTGGGCGGGCGGCGTGCGGCCAAGCCCGCAATAGGCCGCAAGCCCGAAGTCGGGCAGATATTTGCGCGCGGTCGCAACGCGTTCCGGAAAACGCGCCATGTTGTGGATGACCCCGAGATAAATGCGGGTGTCGCCCGGCCGCAGGTTGGCGAGCGGCGCAAAGAAGGCGTCATCGCTGCGGTCAAGGACCGGAATGTGCACCCAGTCGACGCGGCGGGGCGCTGTTGCAATCAGCGCGTTGGCAAGGTTGACGGCTTCGCCGAGGTCGGGCGGAGAGAAGCGCGGCCAGCCGCCGAGCGTGCCGAAGCATAGGTGGTAGCCGAGCGCGACATCTGCCGGGATTTGCGCCGACAGGCGGGTGAACTGCGCGACGTTGCGCGCCCTCGCGCCCTCGCGCGGGAACTGCGGAATGTTGCCGTAGACGTCGCCGATCTCGCTCGCGCAGTCCCATTGGATCGCGAGATCCTGGGTCGGGATCTTCTCGACGATTTTTGCGACTTCGGCCGCCAATGCGTCCTCGTAGCCGGGCTTGATTTTGTCGAGGTCGGCCGTGTTGGGAAAAATGCGCGGCGGAAGCACGCTGTTGACCGACGGGAGCGAGACCTGGAAGCGCAGGTGGGGCGCGAGCACGCCCCTCTGGCGCAAGGTCGAAAACACGAAATAGGAGTTGATGGCATCGCGCGCATAGCCGAGCCGCCAGCCCGGATCGCCGAACCGCACCCGGGCAACGCCATCCTCCACCCGGAACAGCCAGCTGTCGCTCGCGTCGCGCGGTGCGAGCCGCTCGACGCCGTCGTCCGGCTTGGGCCTGCGGACGACCTCGAGCTCAGGGTGCCCGGCGAGCACTTGATAGTGGACGCGGCTGATCCAGTGCCGGCGCGGCCCGACTTCGCCATCCGGGATGGTCGCCATGGCGCCTCCAAGCGGCGGACCGAAGGTTTCGAACACCTCCTGCACGGTGTCGAGCGGAATGCTGCCGACCAGAAGAAGCTTGTCGTTCATCTCGTGTGGCTCCGATGTCGATCGGACCCTATCGGCGGCACAGGGCTGATCGGCGCGATGCGCGGGGAATAATCGGACGGGGACTGCGTTGTTGATGTGAGCCGCTTGCAGCGGCCTCGCGTCGTCTCATGATGAATCGGAGGAAAACGATGATCAAGGGCTTGTCCGTCGCCGTCTCGGCGGCGCTGCTCTGCGCTGCCGGCAGTGCGCTTGCGCAGCAAAATACCATGACGTTCTTTGTGACCAGCGCCGGGCCCGGCAAGGGGGCCGATCTCGGCGGTCTCCCCGGCGCTGACCGGCTCTGTCAGTCGCTGGCGCAGGGGGCCGGCGCCGGCAGTCACACGTGGCGCGCCTATCTGAGCACCGCGGCGGCCGGCGGTGCGCCGGCGGTCAATGCGCGCGACCGGATCGGCAACGGACCGTGGCGGAACGCCAAGGGCGTCGTGATCGCCAAGGACGTGAACGAGCTGCATGGCACCAACAATGTCAACAAGGACACGGCGCTCAACGAAAAGGGCGCGGTGGTCAATGGTCGCGGCGACACCCCCAACATGCACGACATGCTGACCGGCTCGCAGCCGGACGGACGCGCCATCGCCGGCGACAAGGACACGACGTGCAGCAACTGGACCAGCAGCAGTCAGGGCAGCGCCATGCTGGGTCACCATGACCGCCTGGGCCTGCGCGATGACGACGCGTCGCATTCGTGGAACTCGTCGCACCCGTCGCGCTCGTGCAGCCAGGACGACTTGCGCGCGACCGGCGGCAACGGCCTGTTCTACTGCTTCGCGGCGGATTAGCAGGATGGGTTGCGGCGCATCGCGCCGAAACTGATCGACAATAGCGGCGCTGATGGGTGGCGCTTCGCGCCACCCATTCCTACACGCCGGTGCGCAGCGGCTTTTCCTCGAGCAGCGCGGTGGCGACAAACGCAATGCCGAGGCTCGCGGCGGCCGCGATGAAGACCATCCGGAATCCCGATGCCGCGAGCGGCCCGGTCGCCGCGACGGCGCCGCCGACCGCGTCACTGTCGTTGAGCATTGCGCCGCAGACCGCCACCAGAATGGTCGCGTAGAGGGTGCGGGTGAAGTTGAGCGTGCCGATCGCGGTGCCGAACTGATGCATGGCAACGGTGTTCTGCAAGGCGGTCGTTGACAGCGGTGCGATCGGCCCAAAGCCGATGCCGAGGATCGCAAGCAGCAACTCGAATCCCAGCGGATTGACGTCGCGCACCTGCCAGGCGAGCCAGGCCACCGACGCGATCGCGACCGCGAGCCCGATCAAGGGAACCACCTTGTAGCGGGTGTGCCGCGCAATCAGCTGGCTCGAGAACCCGGCGCTCGCGTTCAGCGTCGCCATCAGCACCATCAGGCTGAGGCCGGCGGCGGTCGCCGACAGGCCGATCACGCGCTGCAGATACATCGGCAGAAAGATGTTCAGACCGATGATGCCGCCCCAGCCGAACGCGTTGGCCGCGATCGCGCAGCGCACGATCGGGTCACGCAGGATCGTGATCGGGATCAGCGGCTCGGGCGCGGTCATCAGGCGCACGACGAACAGCGCGCCGGTTGCAAGCGACAACGCCAGCAGTCCGAGGATCGGGCCCGAGTCCCACGGATAACGCACGCCACCGGAGGTGACCGCCAGCATGAAGGCCACGGTGGCGATCACGATCAGCATCGCGCCGAGCACGTCGAGCCGGTGCGGCCGCTCGTAACGCGGCAGCCGCCGCAGCACCGCGGCGCTGAACGCGAGCGCCAGCAATCCGAGCGGAATGTTGAGCCAGAAGATCGCGGTCCAGTGCAGATGGTCGGACAGGAAGCCGCCCAGGGCCGGACCGGAGGCGCCGGCGGTCGTATAGACGATCGAGAAATACGCATAGTAGCGCGCGCGTTCCTTGGGCGCCGCGACGTCGCCGAGAACGACCATGCCGGTCGAGGTCAGCCCACCGCCGCCGAGTCCGTGCACGACGCGCCCAAGGATCAGGACCGCCATGTTGGGAGCGAGGGCGCAGATCAACGATCCCGCCATGTAGGTGCTGACCGCGATCAGGGTCACGAAGCGCCGGCCCCGGATATCGCTGATTTTGCCGTAGAGCGGCGTCGAGGCGGTGGCTGCAATCAGATAGGTGGTTATCAGCCAAGGCAGGTCGTTCACGTGGCCGAGGTCGCGGCCGATCGCGGGTAGCGCGGTCGCAAGAATCGTCGAATCAAGCGAGCCCATGAACACCGGCAGCATCATCCCGAGGATGATGATCCGTGCGTCGCGGTGTGAGAGCGGCTGGGTCTTTGGTCGGCCCATGCCGGAGCGGGCGTCGGCGTCCATGGGTGATCACGACAACAAAGCAACCAGGCTGGTGGGCCGTGTAACATGGGCTGCCGGGCCGTGGCAGCGCGTCGCCCTCATTTGAGCCATGTCCCATCGGGACTTGCTGGCCGAGCCGATCAAGCGGAAGCCTCGGTTTGCGTGCCAAAAAGGGACTGGATTCAAGGCCTATCGTGGACGCGGGGCGGCGGTTCCGAGCGCCTGCTGCACGCGCCACAGCCTGCCGCCCGGCTGCTTTTGTCGTTACGAGGCCCCTCCACTCTGGATTTTCCTGTGCTATTCTGAGTCCGGATGTTGGCTCGCCCGTGGGTTGCAGGCTGCGAAGCTCTGCGCGGCCAGCCGATGGGGGTTATTCGGTTGTTGGCGAAATCGCGCATTGTTGCGGTCACCGGCCTTGCGTTCGAAACTCGAATCGCATCGGGGCCGGGTATTGTTGTCGTCTGCGGCGGCAACCGTCACCGTTTTGCCGACGAACTGGTCCGCGCCGTCACGGCCGGCTGTCGCGGCATCGTCAGCTTCGGGATCGCGGGCGGCCTGTCATCGGCGTTGCGGCCGGGTGCGCTCGTCGTGGCATCCGAGGTGATCGCCAATGGACAGCGCATCGCCACCACAACGCGCTGGTCGCAGGCGATCCTGCGCTCGCATCCTGAGGCGATCCACGCGCCGATCGCCGGCAGCGATGCGCTCGTGACGTTGTCGTCCGCCAAATTCGAGCTCGGCGCCAACACCGACGCGGTCGCAGTCGACATGGAATCGCACATCGCGGCGCGGGTCGCGGCGGCGCACGATCTGCCGTTTGTCGCCATTCGCGCGGTCGCCGACCCGGTTCATCGCACGTTGCCGCAGGCGGCGCTCGGCGCGGTCTCGCACGATGGGCACACCAACGTTCGGGCCGTCATGCGGTCGTTGGCGCGTGAGCCACGCCAGTTCGTGGGCTTGATGCGGCTTGGGCTCGACGCGCGTCGCGCGCAATCCACCTTGCGCGAAAGCCGCCACCTGCTCGGAGAGTTCTTCAGCCTGCCGGATCTGGGCGAGGCGGTCGCCGCGGCCCACGCGGCGCACGTCAGCCACTCCGTGGGCGTTCCGGCCCCGGCTTAAGCGTGCTCCGCGGCGCGCCGCTTGTGCGCGCAATTGCCCGCCACGTAGGTTGCCCGCACCGCGCGGTCGTCGCCCAGCGTCATCAGCATCGCCAGCTGCTCTTCGATGGATTGAACGCGCTCGTTTCGAAACGCCATCAGCGGCGTTGCATTGGGATCGAGCACCACGAGATCCGCCTCGCGTCCGGTGGCGAGGCTGCCGAGCCGGTCATCAAGGGTCAGCGCGCGGGCGCCGCCGAGGGTCGCGAGGTAGAACGCCTCGACTGCGTTGATCGGCTGCCCGGCGAGCTGCGAAACCTTGTAGGCCTCGCCCATGGTGGCGATGAGCGAAAAGCTCGTCCCCGCGCCGATGTCGGTGCCAAGCCCGACTTCGACCGGTCGACGCGGGTCGCGCACGGTGCGCATGCGAAACAATCCGCTGCCCAGAAAGCTATTCGAGGTCGGGCAATGCGCGAGGGCCGTGCCGCTCGCGTGACAGCGGCACAGTTCGGACTCGTCCAGATAGATGCCGTGCGCATAGAGCGAGCGCCGCCCGGTGAGCCCATAGTGCTCGTACACGTCGAGATAGTCGCGGCGCTCCGGATAGAGCTCCCGCACCCACGCAATCTCCTTGTGATTCTCCGCGATGTGGCTCTGCATGAAGACATTGGAATGCTCGCGCCACAGCGCGCCCGCCAACTCCATCTGCGCCGGCGTGCTGCTGCCGGCAAAGCGCGGCGTGATGGCGTAGAGCGCGCGGCCGCGGCCATGCCAGCGCCCGATCAGCGCCTTCGACTGGTCGTAGCCGGATTGGGCGGTGTCGAGCAACGCTTGCGGTGCGTTGCGGTCCATCAGCACCTTGCCGGCGATCAGCCGCAGGTCATGTCGTGCGGCCTCGGCGAACAAAGCGTCGACCGACACCGGATGAACCGAGCAGAACACCAGCGCGGTGGTGGTGCCGTTGCGCAAGAGCTCGTCGCAGAACACTTTTGCGGTTGTCTCGGCGACGTTCGGATCGGCGAACGCCTGTTCGGCCGCAAATGTATAGCGCTCGAGCCAGTCGAGCAGCTGCTTGCCCTGCGAGCCGATGATGCCGGTCTGGACGTAGTGAATGTGGGTGTCGATGAACCCGGGCGCGATCAGGCAGCCGCGGTAGTCCTCGATCATGGCATTGGGCGGCAGCTGCGCGTTGACCTCGGCGAACGCGCCCGCCGCGACGATGATGCCGTTACGACAGACCACCAGGCCATCAGGCTCATGACGAAACGCGCGCGCCGGATCAGTGAGGAACGGATCGTCGTGACAGGAAATCAACGCGCCACGCAGGGCCGTCGTGCGGCTTGCAGTCGGCGGCGCGCTCACGGACAGGCTCGTCGGCAGTGACTGCGATGCGCGGCCCTGATCAACATCCCGGCAAGTTGGTCATTCACGCTTGCGTGTTGTCAAGAAAATAGCCTTGCGCGGACCCGCGTCCGATCTGGCGATCGTGTGCTTCGATGCTATTCTGAGGTCGCGGGCGAGGGGATGATGAGCAAGCCGGACCTCGCGGTGTCAGATAACAGCCGCCGCAATCGAGGCGCCGACCGCAAGCCGGGCCGGTGGGCGTGGCGCGGTCTCGCTGCGCTGGTGGCGATTGCGGTTGTCGCGGGCGCCGCGTTCGCGGCCATCGCCTGGCGGCCGGAGCTGGCACCGGTCGTGACGCCCGCCCGCGCCGCCTTTGCGCCCCAGGACATCGAGACAGGCGCTGCGCTTGCCGCGATCGGCAATTGCGACGTGTGTCATACGGTTCCGGGCGGCAAGTTCTACGCGGGCGGCCGGGCGTTACCGACGCCCTTCGGCACGATCTATGCGACCAACATTACGCCCGATCCCGCAACCGGCATCGGTCGCTGGTCGGAAGAGGCGTTTCGGCGTGCCCTCCGCAGCGGCGTCGCGCGCGACGGCCATCATCTCTATCCGGTCTTCCCTTACGATCACTTCATCGACGTGAACGATGGAGATTCCCACGCGCTCTACGCGTTCCTGATGACGCGTACCCCGGTCGAACAGTCCGCGCTTCCAAACGATCTGCCGTTCCCATTCAATTGGCGCCCGGTGCTCGCGCTCTGGAAGGCGCTCTACCTGCACCACGGCGGGTTCAAGACCGAGGCCGCGCAATCAGCCGACTGGAATCGCGGCGGCTATCTCGTCGAAGGGCTCGCGCATTGCGGCGCCTGCCATACCCCGCGCAATGCGCAGGGTGCCGAGCGGCGCGATCGGAAATTCGCCGGCGGCAGTTCCGAGGGTTGGGACGCGCCGGCACTTAATCAGACTTCGCCCGCTCCAGTTCCTTGGACGCGCGAACAGCTGTTCGCGTACCTGCGGCGCGGCGTCGATGACGTGCACGGGGCGCCGGCCGGCCCGATGGCGCCGGTCGTGCACAATCTGGCGCGTGTGCCGGACGCCGATGTGCGGGCGATTGCGACCTATGTGGCCAGCATCGCCGACGCGCCGTCTCCCGCCGCTGCCGCCAATGCGCCGACGCGGCCGGCGGCGCCCACCACCGTCACCTCGACGACCGAACTCAGCGGCGCCGCGGCGATCTTCGCTGGAGCCTGCGGCGGGTGTCATTCAGGCCTGCCGGGCGCGTCGGCGGTTGATATTGCGCGTTCGACCGCAATCAACGCGCCCGATCCCCGCAATGCCATCCGCGTCGTTCTCGACGGCATTACGCCGCCGCCGGGCGAGCGCGGTCCGCTGATGCCGCCGTTTGCTGGTGCGTTCACCGATCAGCAGATCGCCGATGTTCTGAGTTATGCGCGCGCGCGCGCCGGCCGCCATCCAGCTTGGAACGACCTTGGCTCGCAGGTGAAAGCAATTCGACAGGGCCAATCCAAAACGTAATGGTGCACACGAAACGCGAGGACCGATGACCCAGATCAATATCAACGGACGCACGCGTGAGGTGGACGCCGATCCGGCAACACCGCTTCTCTACGTGCTGCGCAATGATCTCGAACTTAATGGCGCGAAGTTTGGCTGCGGGCTTGGCCAATGCGGTGCCTGCACGGTGCTGGTCGACGGTGAGGCGGTGTTCTCCTGCCTACTGCCGCTGGCGGCGCTCGACGGCCGCGCCGTCACCACGGTGGAAGGCCTCGGCACACCGGAAGAACCGGGTCCGCTGCAGCGTGCGTTCGTCGAGGAGCAGGCCGCCCAGTGCGGATATTGCATCGCCGGCATGATCATGCGGGCGCAGGCATTGCTCGCGCGCACGCGCACGTTCTCGGAGCAGGATCTGCGCGAGCACATGCAGCCAAACCTGTGCCGGTGCGGCACCCACATGCGTATCCTGCGGGCGGTTCGCCGCGCAGCCGCCGCCATGCGGGCTGCCGAAGCCGTGCCGCTGCGCAAGGAGGCCGCGCGATGACGACGCTCGCCCCTTCCCGCCGCCAAGTAGTTGCCGGCGGCGGCGCCCTCATCGTCAGCATCTCGCTCGGTGCAACGCGGGCCCTGGCGCAAGGCCCGCAGGCCGCGCCCCCAACTCCGCCGCTTCCCGGCAGCCTCAAGGGCGCGCCGATGCTCGATTCCTGGATCCGGATCGATGCGGACGGAGCCGTCACGGTGTTCACCGGCAAGGCCGAGCTCGGTCAGGGAATCAAAACCGCGCTGCTGCAGGTGGCATCCGAAGAACTCGGCGTCGCGATGCCGCGCATCAAGCTCGTCACCGCCGACACCGCCACGACGCCCGACGAAGGCTACACGTCGGGCAGCCAATCGATGCCCAACAGCGCGACCGCGATCCGCAACGCCGCGGCGCAGGTGCGGGAAATCCTGCTGGCGCGTGCGGCCGAGCGGCTGAGCGTCAATGTCGAGCGGCTCAAGATCCGCGACGGCATCATGATTGCGGACGACGGCAGCAGCGTCGGCTTCGGCGAACTCGTCGGCAATGAGGTGCTGCATGTCGCCGCCCAGCCGACATCGAGATTCAAGGAGCCGTCGACCTATACGGTCGTGGGCAAGCCGATTGCCCGCGTCGACATACCCGCCAAGGTCACGGGCGGTGTCGCCTACGTGCATGACCTGCGGCTTCCCGGGATGGTGCACGCACGTGTGGTAAGGCCGCCGAGCTACGGCGCGCGCCTCGCCGAGGTCGATCCCGGCAGCGTTGAAACAATGCCGGGCGTGCTCAAAGTCGTGCGCGACGGCAGTTTTCTGGCTGTGATCGCTGGACGCGAATATCAGGCCGTGCAGGCGATGTGGGCGCTGGCGCAAACCGCGCGTTGGATCGATGCCAAGCAGGAACTCCCCGATCAAGCGGCGATCTACGACTATCTCAAGAAGCTGCCGTCGCGCGACACGACCATCCTCGATCGCGGCATGATCGCGAGCAGCAGCTCCGTCCATTCAGCCACATACCATCGGCCCTACCAGATGCACGGCGCGATCGGACCGGCCTGTGCGGTCGCGCTCTATGCGGACGACAGCTTGACGGTGTGGTCGCACGGCCAGGGCATGTTTCCGTTGCGCCGCGCGCTCGCCGAGCTTGTCGGTCTTCCGCCCGACAAGGTTCGGTGCATCCACATGGAAGGTTCGGGCTGCTACGGCCACAACGGCGCCGACGACGCCGGCGGGGACGCGGCCCTGCTGGCGCGTGCGCTCCCGGGCCGGCCCGTGCGCGTGCAATGGATGCGCGAGCAGGAACACACCCTAGAGCCATATGGTCCGGCGATGACCACCGGTGTGACAGCGGCGCTCGACCGAGGCGGCAACATCATCTCCTGGCAATACGACGTGTGGAGCAACACGCACTCCACGCGGCCGGGACCGGCCGGCAGTTTGCTCGCGGGTCTTGCGGTCGCCTCGCCGTTTCCAGCGCCGCCGCCGGCGGTGATTCCGCAACCCGAGGGTGGCGGTGACCGCAACGCCATCCCGATCTACGCCATTCCGAATGCTCAGGTGGTGCACCACTTCATCCCGGATATGCCGTTGCGCGTATCAGCGATGCGCGCACTCGGCGCCTACATGAACGTCTTCTCCATTGAGAGCTTCATGGATGAGCTGGCGAAGGCGGCCGGCGTCGACCCGGTCGAATACCGGCTCAATCATCTCGACGACGCCCGGGCGCGCGCGGTGGTTCGAATGGCGGCCGAGAAGTTCGACTGGCGCGCGCGCAGTGCGTCGCCACGCGGGCGCGGCCGCGGCTTTGCGTTCGCGCGCTACAAGAATTTCGCGGCATTGTGCGCCGCTGCGGTCGAGGTCGAGGTCGAACATGAGACCGGCGCGGTGCGTCTGGTGCGCGCGGTCGCCGCGGTCGACAGCGGCCAGGCGGTAAATCCGGACGGAATCAAAAATCAGATCGAGGGCGGGGTGATCCAGGCCGCGAGCTGGACGCTGTTCGAACAAGTGACCTTCGATCGCCGCCAGATCACCAGCCGCGATTGGTCGCTCTATCCGATCCTGCGCTTTCAGGCTGTGCCCGAGCGGGTCGAGGTGCATGTCATCGACCGTCCCGGCCAGCCCTTCCTAGGCACCGGCGAGGCAGCGGCGGGGCCGACCGCTGCGGCGATCGCAAACGCAGTCGCCGACGCGACCGGTGCGCGGATCCGCGAGCTTCCGTTGACGCGTCAGCGGGTGAAGGCAGCAATCGGGGTTTGAGCTCAGATTCGCGTCGGGAACGGCTTCTGCGGGGAAATGCGGGCATTTACGGCTCTCGCGGGCCCATGCGGGAGCTCAGACCGACCCGTGTCGATCCCGTTGACAAGGTTGTCCGTTAGTCGTATCTAACGGTTAGAATTAGCTAACCATTAGTCAGGACTAACGGAGAAGGCTTCGTGCCCGTTACCTCCGTGGCGTCGAACCAACCAGGAGAACCCGTCATGCGTGATCTTCACATCATCGGCGGACCGGCCAGCAACTACGTCTGGATGGTACGCATCGCCTGCGCCGAAAAGGGCGTGCCCTATTCACTCACCTCGGTCATGCCGCACAGCCCCGAGGTCGAGGCGATTCATCCGGTCGGCAAGATCCCAGTGATGCGCCATGGCGCGGTGACGCTCGGCGAGTCGCGCGCGATCTGCGCCTACATCGATCGGGTGTTCGATGGTCCTCCGCTTGTCCCTGCCGATCCGGTCGAGGCCGCGCGGGTGGAGCAATGGGTGTCGATCGTCAACACGACCATCGACCCGGTCTGGATCCGTCAGTATGTCGGGGCCGGTTACATCTTCCCGGGCACGCCCGACAAGTCGCCGAATCGCGCCGCAATCGATGCTGCGCTGCCCAAGATGCAGCAGCAATTTCCGGTGATGGACAAGGCGGTCGCGTCCGGCCATCTCGTCGGCGACAGGTTTACGCTTGCCGACATGAACCTGATGCCGATCCTCTACTACATGAACAAATTCCCGGAAAGCAGCGCGCTGCTGGCGGCGAGCCCGAAGCTCAAGGCTTATTTCGAGCGTCACATCGGCCGTAAAAGCGTGCAGGGCTCGATGCCGCAAAGCCAGCCCGGCACCGCCGGCTCCGAGCCTGCCAAGGTCGCGAGAGCCGTCAATGCCTGAGGCGGCGGATCGCATCGCGGCGCTCGGCGATCCCGTACGCCGCGCGATCTTTGAGATGCTGGCCGAAGGGCCGCGCTCGGTCGGCGATATTGCCGAACGCCTGCCGGTAACGCGTTCGGCGGTCTCCCAGCATCTGCGCGTGCTCAGCGATGTCGGGCTTGTCACCCACGAGTCCGCCGGAACCCGTAACCTCTACCGTATCGAGCCCGAGCGCGTCGCCGAAGTGCGCGACTATCTCGATCGCCTCTGGCAGAAGGCGCTCGGCAACTTGAAAAGTCGCATCGAGAAGCCCCATCACTGAAATGTCCGCGATGGAACCCGGATTGTTTGTACGCAAGGAGATCACCGTCGAGGCGAGCCAGGCGCGTGCGTTCGACGTGTTCACGCGCGAACATGGCGCTTGGTGGCCGCTCGCGACTCACCACATCGGCAGCGCGGCGGCGGAGACTGCGATCATCGAGCCGCACACTGGTGGGCGATGGTTCGAGCGTGCGGCCGACGGCAGCGAGTGCGACTGGGGACGGGTGCTGGTCTGGGATCCGCCCGGCCGCCTGGTGTTGGCGTGGGAAATTTCGGCCGATTGGAAGCACGACGAGAGCATCAATACCGAGGTCGAGGTCAGGTTCGTGTCGCTGGGGCCGGCGCGTACGCGCGTCGAACTCGAGCATCGGCGGCTCGACCGCTACGGCGCGGCGGCCGAGCAGATGCGCGGGATTTTCGATTCCGAGAACGGCTGGACTAATATTCTGCGGTTATTCGTGGCACGAGCGCACGCCTGATTGGTGCAAAAGCGTGAAATTGTGTCGCGCGTCACAGTGCGATCAGGATCGACTTGCTAACGACAGCCCTGTTATTTCCTAGCGGGGCGCCGATGAAGAGCTCGTTTGCAAACCACCTGGTGCTGATTGGCGCGCTTGCCGTGTTTGCATTTGCTGCGTTTGCACTCCACGTCAATCTGAACGCCGCGCCGGAATCTACCGCCGGAATTGCCCGATCAGTAAAGTAACGGCGTCGGCCAGGTCCGAATCGATCAAATACCTCCGGCTCGCTTTCGCCTCTTGGTAGCAGGTTAAAAAATTGCGTCGCACACATTATTTTGAGCACGATTTTTCGTGATCGCAGTGTGAATCATCGTGATCAAACGGTCACTTGGCCGACCAGATTCAGATCTTAAATTCAACGAACGCCCGACTTAGCGACGCTCGCTTTGCGGCGCGGTGACCAACAACAGGAGAGATCACATGTCGTTCGTCAAATCCCTCACGCTCGCGGCCGCCGTTGTCCTCGGCATTGCGACGCTCGCGAACGCTGCCACTTATCACCGCTACTACAGTCAGAATGCCGCCAATACGGCGACTGCAGAGCATTTCCAAAACCAGTGGCGCAACAGCTACTAACCTGCGCAGGCCCCGCGGTTCGATGCCGCGTCGGAGTGTAAGTCCGCGTTGACGCAGCATCGTTGCGTAACACCGAACGGGCAAAAGGGCGGCCGCAAGGCCGCCCTTTTTGCTTGCCGCCGGAATCGGCTACCATTGGGCGGATTTGGGACGGCTTGAACGCGCATGAATGACGCCCGCGTCAACATTCCAGAATGGACCGTGTCCGAACTGTCTTCGGCGCTCAAGCGCAGCATCGAAGACAATTTCGGTTATGTGCGCGTGCGCGGGGAGATTTCCGGCTTCAAGGGAGCGCACTCCTCCGGCCATTGCTATTTCGCGCTTAAGGATGAGAACGCGCGCATCGAGGCGGTGGTCTGGAAAGGCAACTTTGCGCGCATGCGCATCAAGCCGGAAGAAGGCATGGAGGTCGTCGCCACCGGCCGCTTGACCACCTATCCGGGCCGGTCGACCTATCAGATCGTCATCGAGAGCCTCGCGCCGGCCGGTCTCGGCGCGCTGATGGCGCTCTTGGAGGAACGCAAGAAGCGTCTTTCCACCGAGGGCCTGTTTGACCCGGCGCGCAAGCAGCTGCTGCCGTATTTGCCGGCGGTGATCGGCGTCATCACGTCGCCGACCGGCGCGGTCATCCGAGATATTCTGCACCGGTTGGCCGACCGCTTTCCGCGCCGCGTCCTGGTGTGGCCGGTGCGCGTTCAGGGCGACGGCTCCGCCGAGGAAGTCGCGGCCGCGATCCGCGGGTTCAATGCGCTCCCCGCGGATGGACCCTTGCCACAGCCCGATCTCCTGATCGTGGCGCGGGGAGGCGGCTCGATCGAGGACCTTTGGGCGTTCAACGAAGAGATTGTCGTGCGCGCCGCCGCCGACAGCATGATCCCGTTGATCTCGGCGGTCGGCCACGAGACCGACAACACCCTGATCGACTATGCGGCCGACCAGCGCGCTCCGACCCCGACCGCGGCCGCCGAGATGGCGGTGCCGGTGCGCGCTGAGCTGCTCAGCCGCGTCGCCGACACGGCCCGCCGGGTGCTCGCCTGCTGGCATCGCGGGCAGGAGGCACGCCGCACCGAATTGCGCTCGGCTGCGCGTGCACTGCCCAGCGCCGACATGTTGCTCGGCCTTCCGCGTCAGCGGCTTGACGCGGCGGCCGATCGGATGCCGCGGGCGTTGCGCGCCAATGCGCAACTGCATCACACGGCGCTCTCGCGCATCGGTGCGCGGCTCACGCCGCAAGCCTTGCGGGCTCGCATTGCGCGCGACGACGAACGCGTGCTCGCGCTCGTCCGCAGGCTCGGGCGCGGCCTGGAAGTTGGCCGCGAACGACGCCGGGAGCGCTATCTCGCTGTCGGCGCCCGTCTGTCGGCCGGGCTGCGCGCCAATGCGCAAGCGCACGCAGTTCGGATCGCGCGCGAGCGCGACCGTCTCCGCGGCCTTGCCGAACGCGCGCAGCGGGCGACGCTTATGCGCATCGATCGATGCGACGCGCGTGTCGAACGGGCCGGCCAGCTGCTCGCAGCGCTCTCCTATCACGGCGTTCTGGCGCGGGGCTTTGCGCTGGTGCGCGACGGTTCCGGCAAACCGCTGCATGCGGCGGCGGGGGTCAGCCCGGGGCTCAAGCTCGATATCGAGTTCAACGACGGTCGCGTGCCTGCGATCGCGACCGGAGGACCGGCTAGCAAACCGGTATCATCGGCCGCGGCCGCTTCGCCACGGCGCCGCAAGCGCGGCGGCGAAGGCCAGGGCAGTTTGTTCTGATTACCGCTCGGAGTGCTGCGCGCTCACGTCCGGACCCTGACTGCGCGACAGAAACTGCATCACGCGCCGGATCGCATCGGCACGGGCCGCCGGATTGGTGCCGGAATGGATTCTGCCGGAATTGTCGGCCGAAAACGCGTACCCGTTGCGCACCTGCACGGGCCGGTTCGGATGGTCGAAATCGTGATAGGCACCCGGATAGACCACGATCGTGGCCTGGGCGCTGCGTCCGCGCGCGCCGGCGACCATCCGTTCGCACGCCTTCGCCGACGCCCCGTCATCGGCGCTGCCGATCAGGATCAGCGTCGGAATGCGCGTGCTCCATGCGGCGGTTTCGAGACGGTTGCAGCCGGGGTAGAGCGCCAGTGCGGAACGGAAATCCGGGCGCTCGTCGTGCAATATGGCCTGCTGGCGCACCGTCCACAGCACGCTGATAGCACCGCTCGACCAGCCGAGCAGCGAGACGCGATCCGGCTTGGCGAACGTCTGGCGTTGCAGCCACGCGAGTGCGGTCGTCGCGTCTGCAACCCGTTCGCGATTGGTGCGCAGAAGGGCGGCGCGATTGCGACATTGTGGACCAAGATCGCGCGAGCCGTAGCTGTCGGGATAGACCACCGCAAAACCGGCCTTGCCGAGCCGCTCGGCCCAATCGCGATAGCGCGACGCAATGACGCCGCTCGAGTTTCGCAGCCCCTCGCAGCCATGCATGGCGATCACGACCGGGAAGGGTCCCTGGCCGTCCGGGATGTACACATAAGCCTTGAGCGGGCTGCTGCCCTCGCGCAGGTCGACTTGTTGGGGACCGGGACTCGCGACCGCTTGATCCGCGACAACCAGGGTCGCAGCCGCGGCAACCGCAACGGTCATGAGGCGGATCATGGGATCTCCCGCATCGACGCGCACCCTACCACATGGCGACCGCCATCGACGGGCCGGATGCCGTTCACGATATGGTGTGCGGGCCGCGCCCGGTCAAACAACGCCGAAACCGGCCGCTGCTCGCCCGTCAGCGCGCCTGCTGGTCGGGAATCGACGACCGGGGTTGGCCTTGCGCGCCGGAGCGATTATCTTTGCAGTCCTAGTTTGCTGGCGCACGGCTGCGCGACCAGTTTGATACGCTCCACGGAGACCTCAGGTGCTCAATCGTTTCGATCCTCGCTCGCCTGCCGAAGCCGAGGTCAAATATCTTGACGGAGATTTCAGGGTGTTGCGCCCCGGGGCGTTCGTGCGCTGCGCTGTGACCGGCGTTCCAATTCCGCTCGAGGAACTCAAGTACTGGAGTGTGGAGCGGCAGGAAGCCTATGCGAGCCCTGAAGCCGTGCTCAAGCGGCTGCATCCCGAGCGCGCCCGGTAGCAGCCCGACGTCAATTCTTGAAAACGCCGATCATGCGGCCTCTTCGCGGTGCACGTCATGCACGACAATGCCGGAGCCGGGCGGCGGCATGGTCAGCCATTCCTTGCGCTTGAGCGTGCGTTTGGTGTCTTCGTAACCGCTTTGCCAGTGCTCGCGCATCGAGGTGCCGGAAAATTCGTAGTCCTTGGCGTGACCCTCGTAGGCTTTCTGCTGATAGATGATGTGCAGAATCGAGACTTCGGGAAGATCCGAGAGTTCCTGCTTCAGCCGCCGTTCATCCTCGCTCAGCGCGGCGTCCGGAACCTTGGCCAAGGCCTGATAGCAAAGCGTTTTCCATTTCTGCAGCCGGCGAAAGACGTCGGTGTTGTAGCGCGTGCGCGAGGAATACATGATGTCCTTGTGGCGGCCCATGACGTCCTGAATGTCGCGCGGTAGATCGCCGCGCGCGCTGAATAGGTCGACCTGGAACACCAACGTGTTGATGCGATCCTCCAGATCGAGCAGATGCTGGAGCGGCGTGTTCGACACGAGTCCGCCGTCCCAATAGTGATCGGTCCCGATCTTCATCATCGGCAAGGCGGGCGGCAGCGCGCCGCTGGCCATGACGTGCTCGGGCTCGATCGGTTCGCGCGCGTTGTCGAAATAAACAAAATTGCCGGTGAGCACGTTGACGGCCCCGACCGCGAAGCGGATCGCCTGGCTGTTGATAATCGAGAAATCGACGAGCGTGCGCAGCGTTTCCCGCAGCGGTCCGTTGTCGTAGTAGCTGGTCGCGGTCCGTGCCCCGGCGAAGCTCAGCCACGGACTTGGAACGCGCGGCTCGAAGAACCCGGGCTGTCCGCCGATCATGGTCATCCACGAACTGGTCGCGTTGCGGGCCTTGCGAAAGACGTCGCCGTCCGGCGTGAACGGCCAGATTTTCCGGTCGGTGATCAGCTGCCAGAATGTTTGCAGGCGGCTCAATCGTTGGTCGGGTACGTTGCCGGCAATGATCGCCGCATTGATGGCGCCAATCGAAACACCCGAA
The DNA here is from genome assembly GCA_035472475.1 of Xanthobacteraceae bacterium. Taxonomy (GTDB): domain Bacteria; phylum Pseudomonadota; class Alphaproteobacteria; order Rhizobiales; family Xanthobacteraceae; genus JAFAXD01. Next base: position 24,293 of record DATIPA010000168.1, read on the forward strand.
ACCCAATCCGGTTCGATGCCGCTTTCATGCAGCGCCTGATAGACGCCGGCCTGATAGGCCCCGAGCGCGCCGCCGCCCTGCAGCACCAACGCGACGCGGTCGCAGCCTTCCGGCCGCCATCCATGGAACAAAGGTTCGACCTGCGCGGCGGGCGGCTCGAGGCGGGGCACCGACATGTCATTCATGTTCCGAGACCTTGAAAAATATGGCGAAAGTCCCGGCAACTGTTGGGGAGGCCGATGACGAGCGAATGACATGGCGCCGCCACACTGGGCGCGCGGCTCCAAGATTTCCGCGCTTTTGCCAATGGCGCCGAGGGGCTCGTCCGGTGGGCAGGCGCGGCCCCCTCGTCGGGGGGCTTGGCTCGGGGGCCTTTGAACCGCACCGGAACCTCTTTCCTGCGCCGCCAGCTATGTTACTCTTGTACCAGGGGCTTTGACGTTCCGCCTCCCGGGTAGGAGGTCGGCGGAGTGACTGAGGCCGTGGGCCGACGCTTTCCCCGAACGTGAATGTCCAGCCGAGCCGCCGAGCCGCGAGGGCTCGCAGCGAAGCAACCGCGGGGATAGGAGTTTCCCGATGGCAATGGGTGGTACGGTCAAGTTTTTCAACGGCGAGCGGGGCTACGGCTTCATCAAACCAGACGACGGCGGGCGCGATGTGTTTGTGCACATCACGGCAGTCGAGCGCGCCGGTCTGAAGTCGTTGAACGAGGGCCAGCGCATCACCTTCGATGTCGAACCCGACAAGAAGGGCAAAGGGCCCAAAGCCGTCAATCTCGTGGTCACGGGCTGACCGCGGGCAAGGCCGGGTGAAAGTCGCACGGCGGCCCCGTCGTTTGCCGCGAGCGAGAATCGCGACTGTTCCTGAAAAGCAAAGGCCCCGGACCTCAGGTCCAGGGCTTGATGTATTGGTGCTGCCGCGGTAGCACGTCGTCGCTCCTGCATCAGAAGTGCACGTTCACGCCACCGCGCAGGATGCTCGCATTTGAGCTCACGTTCGTCACCGGAAGATTGCAGGTGTTGCAGTTGAAATCGCCGAGGTTGACGTAGAGGTACTCGGCCTTCACCGTGACGTTCTGCACGATCCCGTATTCGACGCCGGCCCCGAGCGTCCAGCCCGCGTTGGTCGTGCTCGATGTGCCGAGGTTGCTCTGCGCTTGGAAATTCCCAAACGCCAAACCGCCGGTGACATAGGGCAACCAACGGTCGATCGCGTAGCCCAACCGGCCGCGCACCGTACCGAGCCACTTGTCAGTGGTCTGGCAGGCGAACGTGCAGATGCCGCCGCCCTGGATGTTGGCCCAGTCGAGATCGCCCTCGACGCCGGCCACGATCTGACCGAATTGCCGGTTGTAGCCGACCGTGCCGCCGATCATGCCGCCCGATGTGTTGAAGCTCGAAAACCCGCTCCAGGTTGAGCTGCCCCAGGCGCCGCCGCCGTTGACGCCGACGTAGAAGCCGGTCCAGTTGTAGTAGGGCAGCACGTAGGGCGCCGGTGCGTAGGGGCTCGGACGCAGGTCGGCGCCGGCCGCCACACCGTTGAAGCCTGCCAGCACGGCGACGCCAACGCTCATCAACAAAATGCGCTTCATTGCTCCCATCCTCCTTAGCTCGTGCGCACACACTATTCGTGAATTGTGGTGACTCTGGTTAAGAGAGAGATGTTGCGAATTAAGCTTAGTATTGATGGTTGACGAAGCGTTTATTTTGCAGCTGATCGCGTGCCCTGCGGCTGGCGGCGGTTTCTGAATACTGTGTTAGAAGCGTCATATGCAGGCAGCCTTGCCATCCACGGATCGCGTCGCGCTGGTGACCGGCGGGGCGCGCCGCATCGGCGCGGCGATCGTGCGTAGCTTGGCGCAGTCGGGCTACGCGGTTGCGATCCACGCGAACCGTTCCGTCGTTGAGGCAGAGGCACTCTGCGCCGAGATCGGCGCGGCGGGGGGCCGTGCCGCCGTGATCGCTGCCGATCTCGCTGATCGGGACGCCGTTGGACGCTTGGTCGGTGCGGCGGTCGCCGCAATGGGTCCGCTCACGCTACTCGTCAACAACGCGGGTGAGTTTGAGACCGATGTGTTCGGGGCGCTTGACCGCAGGCGCGTCGAACGCCAGTTCGCCATCAATTTATGGGCGCCGCTGTTCCTGGCGCAGGCCTTCGCGGCGCAAACGCGGCGTCGTGACGATGCGTCGATCATCAATATTCTCGACCAGCGGGTGTTTCGGCCGACACCGCGCTTCTTCTCCTACACGCTCAGCAAGAGCGCGCTCCACACCGCCACCACGACGCTCGCGCAGGCACTGGCGCCGCACATTCGGGTCAACGGCGTGGCGCCGGGGCCCACGCTGCCGAGCCCGCGACAGGATGCCGAATCCTTCGCCCGACAGGCGCAACTGGTGCCCCTAGGGCGCGGTCCAAGTCCCGAAGACGTCGCCGCGGCGGTGCGCTACCTCGCGCAGGCTGGCAGCGTGACAGGCGTTACCATTGCGGTCGATGGCGGCCAGCACATTGCCTGGCAGACGCCGGATGCTGCCGGGGTGGACGAATAGGCCTTCCACGGCCGCGTCACCTACTCTACGACGCAAGGCCGCGAAGCATTACATTTGCCGCATGAGCGACCCGAAGAAAAACATCGAGCCGGTAATCGAGCCCGACGCCGACGAGGACGACGCGGAACAAGCGCTGCCGGAGTCGGAGTTTGTCGTCGAGGCTGCCGATGATCAGAGCCTCGCCGCCGGGCGCGACGCGATCACCCGGTTCGCCAAGCTCGCGCCCGAGACGCCGGGGGTTTACCGGATGATCGGCGCGACCGGCGACGTGCTCTATGTCGGGAAGGCAAAGAACATCAAGAAGCGCATCATCGCGTATGCGCGGCCGACCGGGCATGTCTCGCGCATCGAGCGCATGATCGCGGCAACCGCGACGATCGAGTTCGTGTCGACCGCGACCGAGACCGAGGCGTTGTTGCTCGAGGCCAACCTGATCAAGCGCCTGCGGCCCCGCTTCAATGTGCTGCTGCGCGACGACAAGTCGTTCCCCTACATTCTGCTGACCGGCGATCACGTCTCGCCGCAGATTTCCAAGCACCGCGGGGCGCGCTCCCGCAAGGGCGACTACTACGGCCCGTTTGCGTCGGTGTGGGCCGTCAACCGCACCATCACCGCATTGGAGCGGGCGTTCCTGATCCGCTCATGCAGCGATGCGGTCTACGAGAGCCGAACGCGACCCTGCCTGCTCCATCAGATCAAGCGCTGCTCCGCTCCGTGCACCGGCGAGGTCTCGCACGCCGATTATGCCGCATTGGTTGGCGAAGCCCGCGCATTTCTGTCAGGGCGCAGCCAAGCGGTACGCGAGCAACTCGGCGTCGAGATGGATCAGGCCGCAAACGCGCTCGACTTCGAACGCGCCGCAGTCTTGCGCGATCGCTTGGCCGCGCTCTCAGCAATCCAATCGCAGCAGGGCGTCAACCTGCGCGGGGTCGACGAGGCTGACGTGTTTGCTGCCCATCAGGACGGCGGCTTCACCTGCATCGAAGTGTTCTTCTTTAGGGCCGGGCAGAACTGGGGTAACCGCGCGTACTTTCCGAGAGCCGATCGCTCGCTCGGACCAGCCGAAGTGCTGGGTGAATTTCTGGCGCAATTCTACGACGACAAGCCTTGCCCGCGCTGCATCTTGCTCTCCCACGAGATCGCGGAACGCGAGCTTTTGGCCGAGGCGCTGGCGATCAAGGAGGGCCATAAGGTCGCGATTGGCGTCCCGCGTCGTGGCGAGCGCAAGCTCGTGCTCGATCAAGCGGTCGCCAATGCGCGCGAGGCGCTCGGGCGCAAGCTTGCCGACACCGCATCTCAGCAACGCTTGTTGGCTGGGCTCGCGGCCGCGTTCGGCCTTCCCAAGCCGCCGCAACGCATAGAGGTCTATGACAACAGCCACATTCAGGGCACCAACGCGGTCGGCGCGATGATCGTTGCAGGCCCGGAAGGATTTCGCAAAAACCAGTATCGCAAGTTCAACATCCGCTCACCGGATCAATCGCCGGGCGATGATTTTGCGATGATGCGGGAGGTGCTCGGCCGCCGGTTCAAGCGCCTGGTCAATGAAACCCCGGACCCGAAGGCCCCGCCGGCTTCGGACGAGGACGCGTTGCCGCCGTGGCCGGACCTCGTGATCGTCGACGGGGGCGAGGGGCAGCTGACGGCCGCGCGCGAGGCGCTCGCGGTGCTCGGCGTCGACGAGGTCGCGCTGGTCGCAATCGCCAAGGGCCCGGATCGCGACGCCGGGCGCGAGACATTCCATCAGCCGGGTCGCAAGCCGTTTCGATTGCCGCCCCGCGACCCGGTGCTCTATTTCATTCAGCGCCTGCGCGACGAGGCGCACCGGTTTGCCGTAGGATCACACCGCGCGCGCCGCAGAATCGATATCAGGGAGGCCGGCTTGCAGGAAATCCCCGGCGTCGGCCCGCACCGCAAGCGGGCGCTGCTGCGACATTTTGGAACGCTCAAAGCAATCGAACGGGCGTCCGCCGGGGATCTGATGCAGGTTAGCGGGATCAGCGCCGATATGGCGCGCCGCATCTACGATTACTTCCACGAGGCGGGACGGTGAGCCCGCGCGAGCAGATATCAGTCATGACCGGAGCCGGGAAGGGGGTGTCGTCGGCCGCGTCGGGCGACTATGCTGCCGCCATGGACGGCACCACTACGCGGCGGCTTCCAGCGCGTTCATTGACGCTGCCGAATGCTTTGACCTATGCGCGCATCGCGGCTGTGCCCGCGGTCGTAGCCTGCATGTATTGGCAAGACGTTCTGCAGGGCGGGCTGTGGCTGCGGTGGGCTGCGCTCGCGATCTTCATTGCGGCGGGCGTGACGGACATTCTCGACGGCTATTTCGCCCGGGTCTGGGACCAGCAATCGAGCTTCGGACGCATGCTCGATCCGATCGCTGACAAGCTCCTGGTAGCGTCTTGCCTGCTGATGCTGGCCGCGGACGGCACCATCCGAGGGTGGTCGCTATGGGCCGCAATCGTCATCCTCTGCCGTGAAATCCTGGTGTCCGGACTGCGCGAATACCTGGCCGAACTGCGGGTTGGCGTGCCGGTGACGACGCTTGCGAAGTGGAAGACGACCGCTCAACTGGTGGCGATCGGGTTTCTGCTCGCGGGCGAGGCCGGCGATATGGTCGTGACATCGATCGTTGGCGTGCCGGGCCTTTACGTGACCGGTGTCGGCCTCGGCCTGCTCTGGATTTCGGCGCTGGTGACGCTTTACACCGGCTACGACTATTTCAAGGCCGGCGTCCGGCATCTGGTTGACTAGTGCCGCCGATTTGCAGCGTGGGCTCGAACGCTGTCGCTGACAGCAGCCAATAGGATCTGAACCCTGCAATGAGCGTGAAGCTCCTCTATTTCGCCTGGGTGCGCGAGCGGATCGGCAAGCCGGATGAGGTGGTTGAGCCGCCGGCCAGCGTCCGCACGGTCGCCGATCTCGTCGCGTGGCTCGTGCAGCGTGGTGATGAATACGCCTACGCGTTTGAAAATCCCAAGGTGATCCGGGCCGCGATCGACCGCTCGCATGCGCGGCCCGACGCCACGCTCATGGGCGCGCGCGAGATCGCTTTCTTCCCGCCGATGACGGGGGGCTGATGCGCACGGTCCGCCTGCAGCGCGAGGACTTCGACGCTGGCGCGGAGCAGACCAGTCTTGCGCGTGGCCGCTCCGATGTCGGCGCGGTTATGTGTTTTACCGGTATCTGCCGCGGCGACGGCATTTCGGCGATGACGCTCGAGCACTATCCCGGGATGGCGGAAGCCGAGATTGCGCGGCATGTCGAGGAGGCGGAGCGGCGCTGGCCGTTGCTCGGCGTGACCGTCATTCATCGCTTCGGGCGGCTTGTCCCCGGTGACAACATTGTGCTCGTTGCGACCGCCTCGGCGCATCGCGGCGATGCGTTCGCGGCCGCCGAATTCCTGATGGATTACCTCAAGACGCAGGCGCCGTTCTGGAAGCGTGAGGAGCGCGGCGGCGAAGTGTCCTGGGTCAAGGCGAAGGGGGCTGACGATGCGGCAGCAGCGCGCTGGAAGCGTCGCGCGGACGCTGCGGAATAGCGGAGGCATGTTGCGATGCGTGCGCTGACAGTTCTGACTGCGGAACAGCCGGACCTGTCGGGTCAGCGGATCGACCCGCGCGCTCGCGTTCTGACCGCCCTGACGTTGTTGTTATTGTTCGCAGCGCCGGCCGCTGCGCAGGAATGGCCTGCGCGCCCAGTGACCATGATCGTGCCATATGCGGCCGGCGGCCCGGTCGACACGCTCGGACGCATTCTCGGGGCGGGCCTCGGCGAGGTGCTCGGCCAGCAGATCACAATCGAAAACGTCGGCGGCGCCGGCGGCATGACCGGCGCGAGCCGGGTCGCCAAGGCAGAGCCCGACGGCTACACCTTCCTGATGGGCAGCAGCGCGGTGCTGGCGATCAACCAGACGCTCTACAAGCGCCCGCTCTATGACGCGACGAGTGATTTTGCTCCGGTTGCGCTCGTTACCGATTCGGCGCGTGTGCTGATCACCCGCAAGGATTTTCCTGCCGACAACTTCCTGGAGTTCGTCGCCTATGCGAAAGCCAATGCGCCGAAGATGCAGTACGGCAGTGCCGGCGCAGGTTCCGGAGCGCAGGTGTGCGCGCTCCTCCTCGACCAGGCCATGGGCACCAAGATCACCCACGTGCCTTATCGCGGCACGGCGCCGGCGATGCAGGACATGATCGGGGGTCGCATCGACTACATCTGTGAGCAGATTTCGACCGCGCTCCCGCAGATCCAGGGAAAATCGGTGAAGGCGCTGGCGACACTCAGCCTGGAGCGTGTTCCCGGGCTCGAGCAGCTCCCGACGGCCGATGAACTCGGCTTCAAAGGGCTCGACTGCGGTTCTTGGGGAGCGTTTGTGTTTCCCAAGGGTACGCCGGAGCCCATCGTGCGCAAGCTCGCCAAGGCCGCAAACGACACCGTCGAGACGCCTGTGGTGCGTAAACGGCTCAACGAGGTTGGCGTGACGGTGCCGTCCGCCGAGCGCCGCACGCCCGAGTATCTCGCCAAATTCATTCCGAGCGAGATTGCACGCTGGGCCGGCCCGATCCGCGCCAGCGGGGAGACGGCGGACTAAGAGGAGAGACCGTGATGGACGAGGAGGTCCTCAATACCAGCTTGCGTCGGTTCCTGAAGAAAGTCGGCATCACCGCGCAGCGCGAAATCGAAAGGGCCGTGCGTGACGGCGTTGCCAGTGGCAAGCTCAAGGGCGACGAAGCGCTGCCGGCCAAGGCGACGTTCAATATCGAGGGCGTCAACCTCAAGTTCGAGGTGGCTGGCGATGTCGAGTTGACGTAAACCGTCAAATCTGCGCGCGTCCCGCGCCACTACCTCACGAGAAAAGGATTTGGAAGTGCGCGTGTCTCGCGAATTTAAGCTCTATTCTCTGTATTTGTCACCGGTTTGGTGGTGACGTTCGTCCGACACGGCGTGCGGACGCATTGGGCGTCTTTGGAATCCGTCGAGCAATTCTTCGAGTATTGGCTGATCTATCTGATCGCACTCGCCGTATTTGTCGCCATCACCGGAGCGATCATTTTTGCAACCAGCCAGTACTTTATCGGATACCCGAGTGCTCAATTCGGCGACAGGCTGGCCGAGATCCAATTTCATATTGTCATGACGATTTTGGTCGTCGTCGTGCTGATGTTCGTGCTGTCGAAATTCATCCCGAGCGGCGTGCTGGATTTTGAGTGAAGCTCACGCCGCTTGATGCAATCACTGCGATCCCGGCTTGATGCGGCGTGTCTTCGGTATCGCGCTTGTGCCGGTCTTTCTTGCGAGGATGGCGGCATCGCCCATCTGCCGCGACGCCGCGGACGCGGTATTGGCCGTCGCGCCGGCAAGACGCGAACGGGCTATGAAGCACTCGGTGCGCTCCGGTCCCGACATCGCCTCGCAGGATTGTGCGCTCGCGGCGCGCGGCGACGTCATCACGGCGGCGGCAAACGCCGCAACGCCGATCAGCATCGAGACCGCCGTCGCCGCTTGGCGATCTGAACGTCGCAATGGTTGGTCGTTCACCACGCGCGATTTTGACCACCCGGCACGACGGATGTCCAGACCGACGGTTCCGCGCCGGTCGCAGGCGTTGGAAATGATTGCGTATATGATGCATCCGCCGCATGGTGCGCGAGCATTGTGCGACTCGCGATGACTGACTCGCAGGCAAAGCTGGCGGCGAAAGTGTCTCCGCTCAAGGGTACGATGACGCCTGTCGGCCGTCGCGCGCTCCTGATAGCGCTCGGCGGCGCCGCGATCGCGACGATGGCACAGCCGCTGTCGGCACACGCGCAGGCGCGGCAGCCGATGCGCCGGATCGGCGTGCTGACCTGGTGGTCGGAATATGACCCCGAGGGCCAGAGTCAGGCGGTTGCGCTCGCGCAAGGGCTCGTGAAACTGGGCTGGACCGAAGGCGTCAACGTCAAGATCGAGTATCGGCGCGTGTTTGGCGAGTCGGAACGTATCGATTCCTACGCCACGCAGCTGGTCAATCACCAACCCGACCTGCTCGTCGGCGTCGCAACACCAGCCGTCACGGCGCTGCTGCGCGCGACCCGCACCATCCCGGTGGTGTTCACCGAGGTATCCGATCCGATCGGCAGCGGTTTTGTGCAGACGCTTGCGCGACCGGGGGGCAACGCAACCGGGTTTGTTGATATCGAGGCTTCGATCGGCGGCAAATGGGTGGAGCTCCTCAAGGAGATCTCACCGGCCTTGAAACGGGTCGGGTTCATGTTCAACCCCAAAACGGCGCCGGGAGCCGGCGCTTACTATCTGCCTCCGTTCGAAGCCGCCGCCCGTGCATCTGGTATTGAACCGGTGGAAGCTCCAGTTCGTGATCCCGCCGACATCGTCGCCGCGTTCGCGGGATTGGCGCAACAGGGCGGCGTGATCCTCATGCCGGACGCCTTTGTGCTGAGCAATCGGGACATCATCATCACGCAGGCCGCGCGCAACAGGGTTCCGGCCATCTATCCGTATCGCTTCTTTGCGACCAGCGGCGGTCTGATGTCCTATGGCGTCGGCCTCGCCGAGCAGAATCGGGAGGCTGCGAGCTACGTCGATCGCATCCTCAAGGGTGCAAAGCCCGGCGATCTACCAGTCCAACTGCCGACGCAATTCGAGCTCGTGATCAATCTCAAGACCGCCAGGGCGCTCGGGATCACGGTGCCGCCGACCTTGGCCGCCAGCGCCGCAACGGTGATCGAATAGGTTGGGGGCGTCGGCCTTCGACTGTGGTAGATTGAAGACTCGACCCGCCAAGGACTTGACCTGGCCGAATGACAGCGATCAGCCACGAGAGCGTAAGGGAGCCGAGCACCGCGGCGCGCGACGGGCCGGCGCCACCACGGCGCGGCGGCCGGCTGCGGGTCGGATTGTTCTTCAAGTACGTCGCATTGGTGTTTGCGGTCGTCCTGGTCGCCCTGATCACCAACGGTCTGTTTGAGGTTTACTTCTCATACCAGGAATACAAATCGTCCCTCATCCGCATCCAGCGCGAACAAGCGGAAGCGGCGGCCGCCAAGATCGGCCAATTCGTTCACGAAATCGAGGCGCAAGTCGGCTGGACCACGCAACTGCCCTGGTCAGCCAGCACGTTTGAGCAGCGCCGCTTCGATGGGTCGCGGCTGCTGCGCCAGGTGCCCGCCATTACCGAGCTCTCCCAACTCGATGCCACCGGCCATGAGCAGCTGAGGGTATCGCGTCTCGCCATGGACGTGGTCGGCAGCCAGATCGATTACTCGAACGATCCGAAATTCACTGAGGCGGTCGCGCACAAGGTCTATTACGGCCCAGTCTACTTCCGGCGCGAGTCGGAGCCCTACATGACGCTGTCGCTGGCCGGTACGCGGCGCGACGCCGGCGTCTCGGTCGCCGAAGTCAACCTCAAGCTGATCTGGGACGTGGTCTCGCAGATCAAGGTCGGAGCGCGCGGGCAGGCTTATGTGATCGACCAGCAAGGCCGATTAATTGCGCATCCGGACATCAGCCTCGTGCTCCGCAATACCGACCTCTCGCGTCTCGCGCAAGTTGAGGCCGCGCGCGCACACCTTGCGGGCAAACCAAGCGACCAGGTGCAGGAAGCCGATGACGTTCGCACGCGGCGTGTGCTCACGGCTTACGCGCCGGTGGCGCCGCTGGGTTGGATCATGTTCGTCGAGCTCCCGGTCGAGGAGGCCTATGCGCCGCTCTACGCCACGATCGAGCGGTCCGGGTTGCTGCTGCTCGCCGGCCTGTTGCTCGCCCTGATCGCGGGACTCGTGCTCGCGCGCAAGATGGTGGTGCCGATCCAGGCACTGCGCTTGGGTGCCGCCAGCATCGGCGCGGGCGATCTCGGGCAGCGCATCGCGGTCAAGACGGGCGACGAACTCGAAAGCCTCGCCGACCAATTCAATGACATGGCCGGGAAACTGCAGGAATCTTACGCCGACTTGGAAAAGAAGGTCGAGACGCGAACGCATGAGCTGTCAGAGTCGCTCGCGCAGCAAACTGCGACCGCCGATGTGCTCAAGGTCATTAGTCGCTCCGCATTCGATTTGAGCGCGGTGCTTGATACACTGGTGGTGTCGGCAGCCAAGTTGTGTCACGCCGACATGACCTCGATCATGCTGCGCCAGGGCACAAGTTTTCAGCGCGGCGCGAGCCATGGATTTCCCAAAGAGTTCACCGACTACCTTGACCAACATCCGCTGAAGATCGATCGCGGAAACATCCCCGGCCGCACCGTATTGGAAGGACGGACCGTTCACCTCGCAGACGTCCGATCCGACGATGAGTTCACGTTTGTTCAGGCGATCCGTCTTGGAGGCGTTCGCACGATTTTGGCGGTGCCTCTGCTGCGCGAAGGACTCGCGATCGGTGTCTTGATCCTGACCCGTCCGGTGGTCGACCCGTTTACCGACAAACAGATCGAGTTGGCGACAACATTCGCCGACCAGGCCGTGATTGCAATCGAGAATGTGCGGTTGTTCGACGAGGTACAGACGCGTACGCGTGAATTGGCACGATCAGTCGAAGAGCTACGCGCCCTTGGCGAGGTCAGCCAGGCGGTCAATTCGACGCTTGAGCTTAAGACCGTGCTCGACACCATCGTCACCAAGGCGACGCAAATTGCCGGCACCGAAGCCGGCGCGATCTATGTCTTTGATGAAGCTGCCCGGGAATTTCAGTTGCGTTCAACCTACAACATGAGCGATGAGCTGATCGCGGCGCTACACGATCATCACGCCAGCCTTTCGGCCGGGCTCGATGCCGCGACCGAGGCTGGCGAGCCGCAGCAAACCGCCGATCTGCGCGAGGAGCCGTCCACGCCCATCAACGAAACGATCCTGCGCGCTGGCTACCGGGCCCGGCTGCTGGTGCCGCTGGTGGCACCGGACGGCGTCATCGGCGCCCTGGTGGTCCGTCGCCTCGAGCCAGGCGAATTTCCCAAGGCCACCATCGATTTGATGCAGACGTTTGCGGCCCAGTCGGTGCTCGCGATTCAGAACGCGCGCCTGTTCAGCGAAATCGGCGAGAAAAGTCGGCAGCTCGAGGTCGCGAGCCAGCACAAGTCGCAGTTCCTCGCCAACATGAGCCACGAGCTGCGGACCCCGCTTAACGCGATCCTCGGTTATACCGAGCTCATCGTTGACGGGATCTACGGTGATGTCCCCGATAGGACGCGGGCTACGCTCGAGCGCATCCAGAGCAACGGGCGCCATCTGCTCGGGCTGATCAACGACGTGCTCGACCTCTCCAAGATCGAGGCCGGCCAACTCACCCTGTCGCTCGCCGACTATTCGATCAAGGACGTCGTGCACAACGTCTATGGCGCGGTGGAGTCGCTCGCGACCGCCAAGAACCTCGCGCTCAAGGTCGAGTTGCCGAAGGAACTGCCGATGGCACACGGCGACGAACGGCGGCTGACGCAGGTCCTGCTCAATCTGGTTGGCAATGCGATCAAATTCACCGACATCGGCGAGGTCGCGATCAAGACCTCGACCGCCGACGGGGCCTTCACGGTCGCGGTGCGCGACACCGGTCCGGGAATCCCCGAGGCCGATCAGGGCAAGATCTTCGAGGAATTTCAGCAGGCCGATTCCTCGCCCACCAAGAAAAAGGGTGGCACCGGGCTCGGGCTTGCGATCGCCAAGCGCATCATCGAGATGCACGGCGGCCGCCTCTGGGTCGAATCCGAGCTTGGGCAGGGCTCGACGTTCTGCTTCACGGTACCGGTCAAGGTTGAACGCCAAGTAGGACACGCATGAGCGGATGCATTCTCGTGGTCGAAGATCAGATGGACAACCGGCAGATACTGCGCGATCTGCTCGGCAACGCCGGCTACGACCTCGTTGAGGCGGAAAACGGCCAGGAAGCGCTCGTCGCCGTTGCCAAACAGCGTCCCGACCTGATCTTGATGGACATTCAATTGCCGGTCATGGACGGATATGAGGCGACCCGCAGGCTCAAGTCCGACCCCGGGACCAAATCGATTCCGATCATCGTCATCACCTCGTACGCGCTGTCAGGCGACGAAACCAAGGCGCGGGCGGCCGGCTGTGATGCCTATGTGACCAAACCTTACAGCCCGCGCCAATTATTGGCCAAAGTCCGCGAATTCCTGCCGTAGTTTCTTGCTAGGGAGTGCGACACCGCGTCTGGCGTGCTTCCTTTGCAATGATCGGCGGACCCTGACCGCATGCACAGTCCTCCCCGCATCCTCATTGTCGACGACAACGAGACCAACCGCGACATCCTGCAGACGCGGCTCGGGACCCACGGCTATGACCTCGTCCAGGCCGCAGACGGTGAGGAAGCGCTCGAGGTGGCGCGCAAGAGCTTGCCCGATTTGATCCTGCTTGACGTCATGATGCCCAAGCTCGACGGCATCGAGGTGACCAAGCGGCTCAAGGCCGATGCGAGCCTGCCGTTCATGCCAATTATTCTGGTGACCGCCAAGTCGGACACCAAGGACGTGGTCGCCGGGCTCGACGCCGGCGCCGACGAGTATCTGACCAAACCAGTCGACCAAACCTCGCTGGTTGCGCGGGTGAAATCGATGATGCGAGTGAAGGAGTTGCACGACAAAGTCGCGGCCCAAGCCGCGGATCTCGCAAGCTGGAACAAAATGCTCGAGCAGCGCGTAGCCGATCAATTGAAGCAAATCGAGCGCTCCGATCGGCTCAAGCGATTTCTCGCGCCCCAGATTGCAGACCTCATCCTCAGTGAAGGCGACGAGAAGGTGCTCGAGAGCCATCGCCGCGATATCACTGTGGCGTTCTGCGATCTGCGCGGGTTCACCGCGTTCGCCGAGACCGCCGAGCCGGAAGAGGTCATGGCCGTGCTGCGCGATTATCACGCGCGCCTCGGTGTGCTCATCCACAAATACGAGGGCACGCTCGAGCGTTTTCTGGGCGACGGCCTCATGGTGTTGTTCAACGATCCGCTGCGGTGCCCCGATCCGTCCGAGCGCGCGGTGCGCATGGCGCTTGAGATGCGTGACGGCGTCGCCGAACTTGCGGCGGGCTGGCGCAAGCGCGGCCACGAGCTCGGCTTCGGCATGGGTATTGCGCACGGCTACGCGACGCTCGGCCGGATCGGATTTGAGGGCCGCTTCGATTATTCGGCGATCGGCACGGTGGTGAACCTCGCCGCCCGCCTCTGCTCGCAGGCGCTGCCCGGTCAGATTCTCGTCGATTCCAAGGTGCAATCCGCCGTCGAGGCCCTGGCGGAAACCGAGCCTGCCGGCGAGCTGACGCTGAAGGGGTTAAGCCGCCCGATCAACGCGTTCAATATCTCGGCGCTGCGCTCGGTCTGATTGCGCGTGCGCCTTTCCAACTCTGTGACGAACGTTCCTACGCGGCCGCGGCGTTGCCCTTGGGCTGTACCTCGGCGGTGTAGTCATCGGCGAGCTGCAGGGTGATCGCGCTGGGTGTGAACCGCCAATGCGCGATCTCGGATACCGCGGTGATCTCGGCCGCGGTACCGGTGATGAAACATTCGGAGAAGCCGTCGAGCTCGGACGGCAGAATGCGGCGCTCGATCACCTCGATGCCGCGCCGCTTGGCGAGCATAATCGCGGAGCGGCGCGTGATGCCGTCGAGGAAGCAGTCGGCGATCGGCGTGTGGATCTTGCCGTCCTTGATGAAGAAGATGTTGGCGCCGGTGCACTCGGCCACGCGTTCCTGCCAGTCGAGCATCATGGCGTCCGCATAATCGACGCGTTCGGCCTTGTGTTTCTCGATCGTGCAGATCGCGTAAAGGGCCGATGCCTTGGCGAGCGCCGGCGCGGTGCGCGGATCGGGCCGGCGATAGTCCGCCAACGCGAGCCTGATTCCCTTGGCGCGCTGGGCCGGGTCGAAGTAGCTCGGCCATTCCCAGGTTGCGATCGCCAGATGAATCGCGTTGTGCATGGCGGCGACGCCGAGTTGCTCGGAGCCGCGCCAGGCGATAGCCCGGATATAGGCGTTCGGTTGCTTGTTCTTTTCGACGACGAGCCGCTTGGCGGCGTCGATCTCGGCCACGCTGAAGGGGATTTCGAAATCCAGGATGCTGGCTGAATTGTGCAGCCGCTCGGAGTGCTCGGTGCACTTGTAAATTGTCCCCGCATAGGCGCGCTCGCCCTCGAATACCGCGCTGGCGTAGTGCAGGCCGTGGGTCAGCACATGGATCTTGGCGTCGACGTTGGGCACGAGCTTGCCGTCAAACCAGACGACACCGGGCATTTGGTCGAAGGGCACTGCCATAGCTTTCCTCCGGTTGGGCTCCTCGCCCTTCACGTTGACGTTGCACCTGTTTTGCGTCCGGCCTCAAGTCCCGATATGGTTCGGACGGCCCACCCAGGCCAGAGCGGCCCGCGGGCGAGAACCACGATCGAGGGCCTGTGCCACCCGCACGTACGGGGCGTGCACGATCCTTTCGCGGTCGTCGACGATGGCGTAACAATCGGCTCAAAATATGTCAACATGGCTGACATAAATGTGACTGCCCTCAAGCAACGCCGGCCGACCTACGACCCCGATGCGGAACCCATTTGGGACGTCATCGAGCTCCTGTTTTTTGCCTATCGGGATTTCGTCGGCGATCCGGACGAGGTTTTGGCGAAATTCGGATTTGGCCGCGCCCACCACCGGGTGTTGCACTTCGTCAACCGGCATCCCGGAATGAAGGTCGCCGAATTGCTCGACCTGTTGCGCATCACCAAGCAGTCGCTCGGCCGCGTTCTCAAGCAGCTGGTCGACCAGGGTTACGTGCAGCAGAAGGAGGGCGAGCACGACCGCCGGCAACGGCTTCTACATGTTACCGACAAGGGCCGCGCGCTGGCCTTGCAGCTCGCCAATCTGCAAACCGCGCGGATCGCTGCCGCGCTCGGCGAGCTTGGCCCGGGCGCGCACGAGACCGCACGGCGTTTTCTTGCCGCAATGATCGACGCAGAGGATCGGGCCGGGGTGATCGAGTTCATCGAGCGCGCCAATCGGGCGTCCCGACGCTCGTGAGAGGCCACTGACGATGCCGATGCCCGGGATCAATCGATGACCGCTCCGCTTGCCGCGCCCGCCGACGACGCGCCGCATCTTCTGATCGTCGATGACGATCGGCGCATCCGCAGCCTGCTGTCGCGCTTTCTCCAAGGCGAAGGTTACCGGGTGACCACGGCGGAGACCGCCGCTGACGCACGGGCACGACTTGCGGGCCTCGATTTCGATCTCTTGATCCTCGACGTCATGATGCCGGGCGAAAGCGGCTTTGATCTCGTCAAGTTGATTCGCACCTCCTCAACCGTACCGGTCCTGATTCTTAGTGCGCGCGATGCCGCCGAGAGCCGCATCACGGGGCTCGAGCTCGGCGCTGACGACTATGTCGCAAAGCCGTTCGAGGCACGTGAATTGTCGCTGCGCATCGCCAATATCCTCAAGCGCGCGCAGCCGACGGCCCCGCCACCCGCCGAGACATTGCGGTTCGGGCCATTTATCTATCATCGTGCGCGCGGCGAACTGCGCCGCGGCGAGGAGGTTGTCCACCTCACCGATCGTGAGCGCGAGATGCTTACCCTGCTGGCAGCGTGTCCGGGCGAAACGGTGCCGCGGCTTGCGCTCGCCGGCAACGGGGCGGCCGCGGGCGAGCGCGCGGTCGACGTGCAGATCAATCGGCTACGCCGCAAGATCGAAAATGATCCCGCCAACCCGCTGATCATTCAGACCGCACGCGGGGTCGGCTATCGGCTGGTGGTCTCGCCGTGACGACACTCGACATCGGACTCGAGCGGCTGCGAACCGCGGCGGGGCGCGCCTCCGAGGTTTGGGAGGTCGTCGCCGGCTGGATCAAGAGCAAGATGCCGGCGGGGCTTTATCCCCGCTCGCTGCTCATCATCATCGCCCCGATGGTGATCCTTCAGTCGGTCGTTGCGTTTGTGTTCATGGAGCGCCATTGGAATACGGTGACGCGGCGGCTGTCTGCGGCCGTGACGCAGGATATCTCGGGGCTGATCGACATCTATCGGACCTATCCGCAGGACCCCGGCAACACGCAGATCCGACGCATTGCTCAGCAACGGTTCGGTCTCGTGGTCGATTTTCTGCCGGTTTCGGAAATGCCCCCGCCTGGCCCCAAGCCATTCTTCTCGCTGCTCGACCAAACGCTGTCGGACGAAATCCGTCGGCAGATCGGCCGACCCTATTGGCTCGACACGGTCGGTCGCTCCTCGATCGTTGAAATCCGCATCCAGCTCGACAATGCCGTCATGCGCGTGTTCGCGCGCCGCAGCGCCGCTTATGCGTCGAATTCGGAAATTTTCCTGTTCTGGATGGTCGGCACCTCGCTGGTGTTGCTCGCGGTCGCGATCCTGTTCCTGCGCAACCAGATCAAGCCTATACAGCGCCTCGCCGATGCGGCCGAAAGCTTCGGCAAAGGGCGCGAGGTCCCCAACTTCCGGCCGCGCGGCGCAACCGAGGTTCGGCGCGCCGCCCACGCCTTCATCGAAATGAAGTCGCGCGTCGAGCGCGCGATCGAGCAACGCACCACCATGCTGGCTGGCGTGTCGCACGACCTGCGTACGGTGCTCACGCGCTTCAAGCTCGAGCTCGCCCTGCTCCAGGACAGCGGTGAAGCAGAGGCGATGAACAAGGATGTCGATGAGATGAGCCGCATGCTCGAGGCTTATCTGGCGTTCGCGCGCGGCGACGCGGGCGAGCAGTCGGCGTCAACCGACATGGCGGCACTGCTTGAGCAGCTCAAGGCCGACGCCGAGCGCGACGGGCGCAACGTGACGGTCGCTTTTCGCGGCACGCCGATCGTCACCGTGCGGCCGAACGCGTTCAAGCGCTGTCTCGCCAATCTGGTCTCGAACGCGGCCCGCTACGGCAAATCGATCTCGATCACCGGCCAGCGCGACCATCGCTGGCTGATCGTCACCGTCGATGACGACGGGCCGGGCATCCCGTCGGGCATGCGGGAGGATGTTTTCAAGCCGTTCCTGCGGCTGGATGACGCGCGCAACCAGGACGAGGGCGGAACCGGGCTTGGGCTCGCGATCGCCCGCGACATCGCGCGCTCACATGGTGGGGACATCACGCTCGGCGAAAGTCCGCTCGGGGGGTTGCGCGCGACGGTGCGGGTGCCTGTGTAGCCGTCCTACACCACATGCGCCGGGGCCAGATGGCACCGGAGCTCGGTGTCGCCGGCTTCGATCTGCAGGGTGGCGTGCCTGATCTTGAAGCGCAGCTCCAGCTGGCGACAAGCTTCGTGCAGCATTCGATCGTCGAGACCGGAGCCCGGCCGGACCAGGTGGGCGGTGAGTGCCGTTTCCGTTGTGCTCATCGCCCAGATGTGCAGGTCGTGGACTTCGCTTACGCCCGGCAGACCGCGCAAATAGCTTTGAACGGCCTCATGGTTGATCTCGCGCGGGATGGCATCAAGCGCAAGATTGATGGAATCCCGGGCGAGACCCCAACTGCTCCACAGGAT
>DATIPA010000169.1:0-5350 GCA_035472475.1 Xanthobacteraceae bacterium
GCCGCTGCCAAGGTGGGCGACAATCACGCGACCGCGAGCAACCGCCGGAGCAACGTCGGGGAGACGCTGCGCAATGTACTCATAGGACAGACCATGGAATCCGTAGCGGCGCACGCCCTCCGCATAGAAATGCTCCGGCAACGCGTAGCGATCGGCGACAGCAGGGTGGCTGCGGTGAAAGGACGTGTCGAAGCATGCCACCTGCGGCAGATCCGGTAGGCGCGCGAGCAGCGACCGGATCGGCGCAAGATTGTTGGGCTGATGCAGCGGGGCGAGCGGAACATATTGTTCGAGGGTCTCGAGCACTTTGGCGTCGACCAGGACCGGCCGGTCGTAAGCGGGACCGCCATGCACCACGCGGTGCCCCACCGCGATCGGGTTGATATCGTATCGCTCGCGCAGCCAGGCGCCCGCCGTCGCGAGTGCTGACGGCACGTCGGGCACCGCGCTGCGCTCATAACACTCGTTGACGACTTCAACCTCGCCCGGCGCGCGCGCCTGCAGGCGCGGCTGCGTGCCGATGCCGTCCACCTGCCCTTTGATTTGAAGCGTCAGCTCGTTCGCACCTTCGACCGCGAATACCTGGAACTTGACGCTCGAGGACCCGGCGTTGATGACCAGGATCGGATCCATGGCGGCTCAGACGGCCGTCAGCGGCGTGCCGGTGCGGCGGGCATGGGCGTAGAGCGCTGCGACCGCGCACGAGGCCATGCGGGTGCGCACCGAGTCGGCGCGCGAGGTGAGGATGATCGGAACACGGGCGCCGAGCACGATGCCGGCCGCGTCGGCCCGCGCCAGGAAGGTGAGGTTTTTTGCGAGCATGTTGCCGGCCTCGAGATCGGGCACGACCAGGATTTGCGCGCGACCCGCTACCGGAGAGGAGATGCCTTTGATCCTGGCGGCCTCGGGATCGATGGCGTTGTCGAATGCGAGCGGTCCGTCGAGCAGGCCGCCGGTGATCTGGCCGCGCTCCGCCATCTTGCAGAGCGCCGCAGCCTCGATGGTCGAAGGGATCTTGGTGGTGACGGTTTCAACCGCGGACAGGATCGCGACCCGCGGGGTGCCAAGACCGATCTGGGTGAAGAAATCGATCGCGTTCTGCACGATGTCGTGCTTGGCGTCGAGGTCGGGCGCGATGTTGATCGCCGCGTCGGTGATGAACAACGTGTCGGCGTGGGTCGGCACGTCCATGATGAAGACGTGGCTGATGCGCCGCGCCGTGCGTAGCCCGGTTGTCGAGGAGGTGACGGCGCGCATCAGCTCGTCGGTGTGCAGGCTGCCCTTCATCAGGAGCTCGCCCTTGCCCTGGTGAATGAGCTCAACGGCCTTGGCGGCGGCGGCATCACTGTGCGGTACGTCGACGACGTCGAAGTGGCTGATGTCGAGGCCAAACTGCTGCGCGGTTGCAGCGACCTTGCGTGCCGGTCCGACCAGGATGGGGACGATGATCCGCGCGGCGGCCGCGTCAACGGCGCCACGCAGCGAAGTCTCATCGCACGGGTGCACGACGATGGTAGTCGCGGGCGGAAAGTCCTGCGCGCGGGCAATCAGGCGCTCGTATTTGCTCGCGGGTGCGTGGGCCGAGGGGCCAAGCGCCGCCGCCGGACTGATGCCGCCGTTTTCCTCAATCCGCATGACCGGCCCCCGCAGTAATAAGCGCGCTACGACGCCCTGCTCTGCACGTCCGGTCGCGCCGGCGGTAAAGGGACGACGTTCTCGGCGCCGGCCGCCTTATCGCTTGGATCGAACAGCTGCTCGATGTGCGCCCAACGCACCTGCTCTTCGCCCTCGAGCGGCCCGCGTGCCGTCAGCACCCGTTTGATGATGTCGAGCGCCTGCTGCCGGATCGCAGAATCTTCCGGCAGCATCTTCGGGATCGCCGCCAGCGCGGCTTCCTGGTCGATCAGCAGCATGTAGAACTGCTCGCGCACCAGCGCCTTGAATTCCGGCAGCGGCAGCACCGCCGACCCGTGCAACTCGCGCCGAATTCGCCGTACGATCTCAAACCCGCGCTCGTCAACGGCGCCACGCGCCCTGCCGACGAACAGCAGTGCCCGGATGGTTGCTTCGCGGACGCCGCCGGCCGGAACGTGGGCTTTCAGTTCGGCGACCCGTTTGTCCAACAATTCCTGATGCGTGAGGTCCTTGGGCGGCCGGCGCGAGGGCTGCGTGCTCGCCGGATCGAGCCCGACGGCCGATTGCAGCGTGGGCGAACCGTAGATCGCAAAGAAGGTCTGTTCCACAGCACGGTCGCGCGCGTCGCTCCAGGCATCGAGCGCGGCGACGATCTGCTTGGACATGTTCTCCTGCCAGCCGAGGAGCGGATTGCCCGCCGCGGCGGCGCTGCGATGCTCGCGCGCCCAGTTTGTCATCGGCTTGAGCATCGCCATCATTGGATTCCTGTCCGAGAACAGCTCGTAAGTGATGCGCACGGGGTGCAGCTTCTGCATCCACTCCGCCATCATAGAGTTGGCAAACGCGCGCACGAACGGGTGAGCGAACGTGCGGTAGAGCGCGAGATTGATCTCGGAAACGCGGGCGGCGGCCGCAAAGCAGCGGTCGTCGGCCGGGTCGTTTCCACCGAGCGCGCGGATATCATCCAGGGTGCGGTGCTCGCAGCGCATGACCCAATCACCGCCCGCCAGATCGGGGTTGACGGTGTCGGCGCCTTTGTGCTCGAAGGTCGCCTCGTAGAGGCCGGGCGGCAGCACGTCGATCAGGTCGATGTTGCTCGAGAATTCGCTGTGTTCCTTGCGGGCGATCCCGCCCGAAACAAAGATGCCGAGGTGCCCGATCTTCTGGTGCACCGAATAGACGATGGTCTGCCCGTGGGCGCGGATATCGTCGACGCTCTCGTAGAGGTCGAGGATCCAGCCGAGCGCCTGCTGCGGCGGCGTGATGTCGTCGCCTTCCGAACAGAACACCACGATCGGCGAGCGGATGTTGCGCAGGTCGACCGCGCGGCCGTCCGACGTCCGAATGTCACCAGCGACGAGCTTGTTGCCGACGAACAGCTCATCAACGATGAACTGCATTTCCTCGGCGTTGAGATTGATGTGACCGCCCCACCACCGCTCAAAGCCAAGATAGCGCGGACCTTCAGTGTCGACCTTGGAATAGACGTTGTACTGCTTGGTCCAGAGCGTATTGGAAGGATTGAGATTCTCGAAATTCTGCACCAGCCAGGCGCCGTCGAACTTTCCGTTGCCGAGGTCGCCGGTGAGCGCGGTCAGCCAGCTGCCGCCGAGGAGCCCGCCGGAGTAGCGCATCGGGTTTCGCCCGTGCACGCCGTTCCAGTAGGACAGCGGCGAGCCAGCCGCGATGATCGGCCCGAACAGCTCGGGCCGCACGCCTGCGAGCATCATCACGGCCCAGCCGGCCTGACAATTGCCGATGACACAGGGCTTGCCGTCGGCCTCGGGGTGAAGCGCAATCACCTTCTCGAGGAACACCGCCTCGGCGCGCGCCACGTCCTCGATGGTCTGGCCGGGAAACGGATCGGGCAGGAAGCCGACGAAATAGCAGGGGTGACCGGCCTTCATGGCGACGCCGATCTCGCTGTCGGCCTTGAAGCCGCCGATGCCCGGCCCATGCCCGGCGCGCGGATCGACGATCACAAACGGCCGGCGCTTCGGGTCGATGTCGACGCCCTTGGGCGGGATTACGCGCACCAGCCCGTAATTGACCGGCCGCTCGAGCGTGCGACCGCCGATTACCAACTCGACCTCGTAGTCGAGGACGTTGGGCGTGGTCTCGGCAAGGTGCTCGCGGTATTGATTGCCGCGCTGGCGCATCACATCCCAGAACAGCACGGTGCGCTGGGCGGCGTCGGTCATGTACTCGATGGCAGGTAGGACCATAGGGATCTCCGTCGGCGAGCGGTTGCAAGCCGTTCGCAATCACATGCCCTCATCTTGAGGACATGCCATTGCTTCAGATCAAAGGTTCGCGCCTATTGCCCTGCGGGCGCGCGTGAGATTGGTTGCCGCCCGTATCGCCTTGAGCGCCGGCAGTATACCGGATCGTTTGTCGAATCCCAGCTTGGCGCGCGGGCACAAGGAAAATTTATCGTCGCACCCCCGGCGCGGGACGCGACGCCGATCGGCTCGCTGGAGTGCTTCGCTTACAAAAGCCGGGGTTGTCGCAGACCGCCGCGTGGGGCGTCGATCACGACTTCCGTCCGAAAAGGTGCGACACCTTCTGCAGACAGGATACGATCGCCGAGCGAAACGGGCGCATCGCAATCAGGTAGACGATCAGCACGATCGCGATCAGTCCAAACATCGCGCGCACCATGAAGAAATTCGGCGAACCGGGCTCTGTGAACAGCGCCGGCACCGAGGCAAGTATCGCCATAAAAGCTTCGCTGATCTGGTGAAGCATCGTCACTAGCCCCTAGTCGATGGACTGCTACAGTTTCCAACGGCTGCGGCACATTGCTGCCGTCAAGGCGCCCCTCTGGATTCGCGAATCGTACGAGAATAAGGTGTCGGCCATGGGAGACCCATTTCTCAACTACTTCGCGCTCTTTCTGCTGTTCTTCGTCGTTGTCGTGCTATTCTACGCCATTATAGCAATTCACGATATTCCGTACAAAATTGCCGAGTCGCGCGAGCATCCGCACCAGGACGCGATCCACGCGGCCGGGTGGGTCAGCCTGTTCACATTGCACGCGCTGTGGCCGTTTCTGTGGATTTGGGCAATGGCGTACCGGCCGGAACGCGGTTGGGGTTTTGCAGGGGGGCATGGCGGGGCTGATGCGTCAAAGCCGAGCCTGGACGAACTCGACAAACTCAAGCGCCGGATCGAAGAGCTCGAGAAGACGGTGAAAGCGGGAGACCGGTAATGG
This sequence comes from Xanthobacteraceae bacterium, assembly GCA_035472475.1. Classification (GTDB taxonomy): domain Bacteria; phylum Pseudomonadota; class Alphaproteobacteria; order Rhizobiales; family Xanthobacteraceae; genus JAFAXD01. The sequence continues at coordinate 4,850 of DATIPA010000169.1, forward strand.
AACTCCTGCTGATCCTGCTCTACGTCTCGATCTGCTACGTGGTGTTCAAGGTCTTCAAGATACCGGTCAATCAATGGTCGCTCGCGACGGCCGCCCTGGGCGGGATTGTCGGCATCGTGCTGATCCTCTTGATCATGAACTACAATCATCCGTTCACCACCAACGCCCGCATTTACTTCTCGGTCACTCCGGTACTGCCGGGGGTGAGAGGGCGCGTTCTCGAGGTGCCGGCCCAAGCGAACATTCCGCTTAAGGAAGGAGATGTGCTGTTCCGCATCGATCCAAGGCCTTACGAGTATTTGGTTGCGCAGAAAAAGGCGGCGCTCGCGGAGGCCGAGCAGAACGTAAGGCAGCTCAAGGCTTCGCTCGACCAGGCGACCGCGGCGGCCGACCGCGCCAACGCGCAGTTTGACCTCGCGCAGCAGGAGTATGACCGCCAGGCCCAACTGTTCGAGCGCAAGGTCGTCGCCCAGGCGACGCTCGATACCGCGACGCGCAATC
>DATIPA010000170.1:0-46752 GCA_035472475.1 Xanthobacteraceae bacterium
AGCCGGTCGGCCCGAACGCGGACACGCGTTCGCCGTCGGTCTCGATCACCGCGACGTCGACGCCGTCGAGCGACGTTCCGCTCATCAACCCGATGGCTTGCACCGCCGCCATGCTGTCCCTCGGTTGAATATGGCACCGGACCTGTTACACCAGCGCCCCATGAGTAGCTACAAATCGGACTTCTTGCGCACATTAGCAGAGCGCGGGTTCATACATCAGGTATCGGAACCCGATGCGCTCGACGCGCTCGCGAAGTCCTCGTGTATTACCGCCTATATCGGGTTTGATTGCACGGCGCCATCGTTGCATGTCGGATCGCTGCTGCCGATCATGATGCTGTACTGGATGCAGCAGACCGGGCACCGGCCGATCGCGCTGATGGGCGGCGGCACCACCCGCGTCGGCGATCCATCCGGCAAGGACGAGGGCCGCCGCATCCTGACCGACGAGGCGATCAACCAGAACCTTGCCGGTATTCGGGCGATATTCTCGAAGTTCATGAAGTTCGGGGACGGCGCTACCGACGCCATCATGGCCAACAACGCCGATTGGCTAAACGGGCTCAACTACATCGATTTCCTGCGCGACGTCGGCCGGCATTTCTCGGTCAACCGCATGCTGGCGTTCGACTCGGTCAAGCTGCGGCTGGAGCGCCAGCACGAGCTGTCGTTCCTGGAATTTAACTACATGATCCTGCAGGCCTACGACTTCGTCGAGCTCAACAAGCGCACCGGCTGCGTGCTGCAGATGGGCGGGTCGGACCAATGGGGCAACATCCTCAACGGCATCGAGCTCGGCCGCCGCATGCACAACGTGCAGCTGTTCGCGCTGACCTCGCCGCTGATCACCACAACCTCGGGCGCCAAGATGGGCAAGACCGCAGCCGGCGCCGTCTGGCTCAACTCCGACATGGTGAGCCCGTACGACTACTGGCAGTACTGGCGCAATACCGAGGACGGCGACGTTGAGCGTTTCCTCAAGCTGTTCACTGTGCTGCCGCTCCCCGAGATCGCACGGCTGGCGGCGCTGCGCGGCCAGGATGTCAACGAGGCCAAGAAAGTGCTCGCCACCGAGGCAACCGCGCTGGTGCATGGCCGCCCCGCAGCCGAGCAGGCGGCCGAAACCGCGCGCAGGACTTTCGAGGAAGGCGAGATCGCCGAGACACTGCCCTCGATCGAGGTTGCGCGCGCGGAGCTCGAGCACGGGATCGGCGTGCTCGCGGCCTTCGCCAAGGCCGGGCTGGTGAGCTCGAACAGCGAAGCCCGCCGTCAAATCAAGGCCGGCGGACTGCGCGTCAACGATGCGGTCGTCGGCGATGAGAAAATGGTGCTCACCGCGCGCGACCTGACCCCCGAGGGCGTGACCAAGCTCTCGCTCGGCCGCAAACGCCACGTGCTGTTGAAGGCGGTCTGAGCCGATCGCTGCGCGTGCTTGTATCGACCGTCATTGGGTCGTGCCGAGCATGCGCAGCACTTCCTGCAGCTGGGTATTCATCGGAAGATTGATGCGCTCGCCGGTCGGCGTGCGGCGGATGAACCATTTGTGGTAGATCTCGGCCAGGTCGCCGCTGTCGGCAAGCTGCCGGAAGGTGCTTTGCACCAGCTCGTTGAGTTGCGGGTCGTCGCGCCGGAACATGATCCCATAGGGGTCATACGAGAGATAGTCGCCGACCACGATGAACTCGCGTTGCGCTGCGTGCCGCGAAATCAGGCCATAAAGCAGGACCTCGTCGCTTGCGAACGCGTCCGCCTTGCCGTCGACCACCATGCCGTAGGATTGCTCGTGATCCGGCGCGGTCACGAGGTTGATTCCGAGCTTGCGCTTGTCGTTGATCGCTTCGACGGCCCGCTGGTTGGTCGTGCCGGCCGTCGCCACGATAATTTTGCCCTTGAGATCCGCGATCGACTTGACCCCGGAGGTGCGTTTGACCATCAGCTTGGTGCCGGTCACGAACATGGTCGGCGAGAACGCGACCAGCTTCTTGCGCTCGACGGTTTCGGTGGCGGAGCCGCAGACGAGGTCGACCTTCCCTGACAACAGCTCGGGTATCCGGGTTTCCGGCGTCACCATCACAAACGCCGTGCGCAGCTGCGGCACGTCGATCGCGCGCGCGATCGCCTCGACGATCGACTTGCACAGATCGAGCGAATAGCCGAGCGGCTGGTGGTCGGTATCTAGGTAGGAGAATGGAAACGACGCCTCGCGATAGCCAAGGGTGATGACCCCCGAATTGCGCGCCTTCGCGAGTGTGCCGCCCAGCCGTTCAACGGCGATATCCTGCGCGACCACGGCGTTGCCGATCAGCAACGCCATGGCCGCGCTGGCGAACATTTTCATGATGCGCATATCGCTCTCCGCGCGGGACCGCTCACGCCACCGCCGGGCCATGCACGGGTGCCGGGTCTTCGAGCGGCTCGTGCACGGCCTTGGGGTCATATTCGCCCTCCCACTTGGCCACCACGGCGGTCGCAATCGAGTTGCCGATCACATTGGTCGCGCTACGCCCCATGTCGAGAAAATGATCGATGCCCAGGATCAGCAGCATCCCGGCTTCCGGAATGTTGAACGTCGACAGCGTGGCCGCGATCACCACCAGTGAGGCGCGCGGAATCCCAGCCATCCCCTTCGACGTCACCATCAGCAGAAACAGCATGCCGATCTGGGTAGCGAGCGACATCTCGATGCCATAGGCCTGCGCGATGAAGATGGTCGCGAAGGTCGTATACATCATCGTGCCGTCCAGATTGAACGAATAGCCGAGCGGCAGCACGAAGCTGACGATGCGGTTCGGAATGCCGAAGCGCTCGAGCTGCTCGACGGTTTTTGGATAGGCGGCCTCCGAGCTCGCCGTCGAGAACGCCAGCAGGAAAGGCTCGCGGATGTATCGCATCAACTCGATAACCCGCGGGCTGAAGAATACATAGCCTGCGGCGATCAGAACCACCCACAGGATAACCAGGCACAGATAGAACCCGCCGACAAACTTGCCGTAGGTGACGAAAATGCCCAGCCCCTGGGTAGTGACGACGCCGGCAACCGCTGCAAAAACCGCCAGCGGCGCCATCAGCATCACGTAGTTGGTGATCTTGAGCATCACGTGCGCGACCTCGTCCGCGACCGTGATAAGCTGCCGGCCCTTCTCGCCGAGCGCCGTCACCGCGACGCCGGTGAAGATCGAGAACACCACGATTTGCAGGATTTCGTTGTTGGCCATTGCTTCGACGATCGAGCGCGGCACCATGTGAACGACGAATTCCTTGAGCGTAAGCGAGGACACCTTCAGGTTGGTGGAAGTGCTGGCGTCCGGCAGCGGCAAGTTCAGGTTGTCGCCAGGGCGCAGGATGTTGACCATGACGAGGCCGAGCGTGAGCGACACCAGCGAGGCGCAAATGAACCAGCCCATCGCCTTGAGCCCGATGCGCCCGATCGATTCGGTGTCGCCCATGTGAGCGATGCCGACGACAAGCATCGAGAACACCAGCGGCGCGATGATCATCTTGATCAGCCGCAGGAACAGATCGGTGATGATGGAGAAGTAGCCCCCGACCAGGGCCGCCGCCTTCGGATCTGGAATCGCCGTGTACAGGATGTATCCGACGACGGCGCCCAGGATCATTCCGCCGACAATCCAGTACGTGAACCGCTTGGACATGGACCAGCCCTCGCTGCCTCACCCGACCCGCGAGAGCAGCGTAAATCCAAGCACCGCCGCGCCAAAGGGACTTTTTCGGTCCCGGGCGCGGCGCATACAGGCGGCGTCGCTTTGTTTCTGCGGTGGGGTCCGGTGGGCTATCGGTCCGGCAGCGGGACCCGATCGGCGCTCCAGTCCTGGAATTCAAACGGCTTGCGGAAGATACCCGGCGCGACCACCGATACCGGATTGATCTGCAGCACCGAGCGTCCGGGCGCGCCGATCACCTGATAGGTGATGCCGACCAGGCCTTCTTTCGGGCCGCCCAGGAATAACCCGAACAGCGGAATTTGTCCGAACGCATTATTAAGACCGTAGAGCGGAATGAACGTGCCGCGCAGCCGCACGTCATTGCCCGCATAATCGATGGTGCCGTCGATGGTCGCACCGACGATCGGCCCCTGCACCACCCCATCGCGCAACGCGAGCCTGCCGGGACTGCGCGTGAACTCGACCCGCAGGCGCGTGAACTGCACCCCATTGGGCACACCGCCGGGCGCGCCGCTCACCACCTTGTCGAGCCCGGACTCGCCGCGCACGACGAAGTCGCGGATGTTGAGCAATCCGTCCTGCGGACTTTGATCGCCGGTCGGCGCATCCATTGCCATCCACAGCTGGCCGCCGAACATCTTCGGATAGGTGTCGGTGAACCGGAACAAGGAGCCCGCGTCGTTGGTCTCGAGGTAGACCACCTGGCGGGAACCGGTGTCGCGGCCGCGCAGATCGCCGGTCAGCGGCGTATCAACGCCGAGCTTGCCGTTGAGCTTGAACGCGCGGATTTGTCCGCCGCGGCGCGACACGCGCACGTCCAACGCGCGGATTGCTTCGCCGTTGAAGCCCGCGACCGCGCCGAGCTTGGCGTCGAGATCGAAGTCGGGACTCTGGTTGTGTGATTTCTGCTCGCGCGAGGATGAGCCGAGCTGCGATTTGACGAAGCCGCGGCCGTCGTAGACTTCTCCGCGCATCGTGACCTTGAGCTGGCCGTCGCTGGCGCGGTCGGCCTTGACGTTGACCTTGTCGCCGTCGGAAAGCGCAAATGTCGGCAGATTGGCGGATAGGACTTCGCCCTTGTCGTCGAACTCGATGGTGCCCTTTACCAGGGTTCCGGACCCCTCGATCACCAGATCCTCGCAGCGGAACGACTTGCCGCGCGCGATCTCGGTGAACGAGGCGCGGGTCGGGCGACCCGGAGCCTTGAGCCAACCAGGAATAAGACCGTCGATCTTGGCCTGCGTCAGATCGGCTTCCACAGTGAAGCGGCTTTCCTGATCCGGCGTCATTCCCATTCGACCTGCAAGCTTGATGGGGACCGGACCGGAGACGCTGTTGCCCAGATCGAAGCCGAGCTTGGTGCGCGCGGCGTCATCGAAATTGGCTTGCAGGCGGAACTGCGCGTCGGGCTCGCTGGTCAGCTTGCGATAGTCGATCGCCGATAGCATCCCGCCGATCCGCACGTCGCCCTTGACCTGGTAGCCCTGATTGTTGGCGGCGACGCGCAGCGTTTGTGCCTCGATACGCTGCGACATGACAAAACGATCAATCGCGAAGTTGGTCACGTCGGCATTGATGCTGTAGTTGACTGGGCCTTTCGGGTCGTCGGGGTCGATGATGAACGCCAGCGCGACCTGCGCCGTCATGTTGCCGTGCGTCGCCGCCGGATCGAGTGGCGTGCCAGCGGCTTCGCGCAGACGTTCGTTCATGAGCAACTCGGCTGCGGCCGGCGCCGGACCTTCGACGCGCATGCGAGCGCGCGCCGGTGGCTTCTTGGCGTAACCGTCGGGAATCTCGAGCACGCCATTGGTGACGACCAGCCGGCGTCCGGGCGAGACGTCGACCACGCCGCGTGCCATCGTCATCGTGGTTGAACGCCCGACGATCCGCGTGACCACCTCGGCCTCGGTGATCGGCGGTAGTTCGTCGACCGGGTGCACGCTGACGCCGCTCGCGACCACGGTAATCACCATGCCGTCGTCGGCGACCGGCGGTCCGCCCGGCTGCAATGATTTCAACGGCGCGTTGGTCATGACCTCGATGTGTTCGACCGTTCCGGCATCGAAGTGCTCCAGCGCCCACGCGCGCACACCCGGATTGGCCGGCACCGGCCAGAGCTGCTTGAAGTTTGCGAACGAGACCTTAGGGGTCGCCGTCATGTTCATCGCGAGGCGCGGATCGGAGGAGAAATCGAGACTGCCGGTGGCGGTGAGCGCGAGCCCGCCACCCCCGATTTCGCCCTGGTCGAGGTCGATCCGCTGCTTGGCCGGATCAAACCGTCCGCGCACAACAATCCGATCGAGCAGCAGCGGATCGCCGCCCGGAGGAATCGGCGCAAATACGATGCTGCCGCGCGAGAGACCGAACGTCCACACCCCGCCGGGAGCGCCCGGCGCCTGCGCATTGGCGACGAGATCGAAGCGATTGTCCCCGGACACGACCTTCAGCGGGACGACCAGCGTTCCGCGCGCCTTGTCCCAGTCCAGCTTGATCTCGGCATGATCGATGGTCATGCGGCTGTACTTGTTGCCGGGCTCGGTGAGGATCACGCCGTGATCGAAGGCGAGATGCCCTTCGGCGCTGCGCGGCACGCCATCCGGCGATATCTCAACGTGCATCTTGCCCGAAAACGGCGTCTCGGCCTCGAGCTGACCGTCGGCCACGCGCAAGGCCAGCAACAAATCGCGCAGCGCGATCCTGTGCGCGTCGATGTTCAGGACGCGCGCGCCATCGGGATTCGCCTTGACCGACGCGAGCAGCTGCCATTGGTGATCGGGACGATCGGACCCGATGCTGAACACAACCTCGCCCGCCTTCGAACGCGTGACGCTGACGTTGATGTTGTCGAACACCGAGCGTTGCCCGTTGCGCTCGTCCTCGATAACGATACGGCCATCTTTCAGGCCGATCTCGTTGAGGTCGTAGCCGTCGAGGCCGAGCGCGCGCATGCTGTCGATCCAAGCGAGTAGCGCGTTGAAATTGCGCGGTCCGTCACTCAGGAACGATTTCGATGGCGCGTCGGCGGAAACCGCGACCGCCGGCGCCGGTGCAGGGGCGGCAGCGCTCGGCGCGGGCGCACTCGGCGGCAGCGCTTCACTGTGCGGGAGCAACGTAAACTGCCCGTCTGCTCCGATCCGAACCGACAGGGCGGTATCGACCAGCTTGAGGCTCGCCGCGCGCGGACGTCCGGTGAAAAGACTTGATCCCGAGATCCCGACCTCAGCGCGCGGGGCGCTGGCGACGACCGAGCCGTCGGGATCGCGCACCACGATATCGACAATGCGCACGGCCGTCCGCCCGGCCTGGTCGCGCTCGAGGATCGTGCCGCCTACATCGACCCTGTGACGCGTGCCGAAATTCTCCTTGATGGCGGCAGAGATCCAGGGCGTTGCGATATCGAGCGGGACCGGCCCATAGGAGAGCCGCCACCACAGCAGCGCGAGCGCGACGGGAATGAGTGCAACCACGACCGCGCACGCAACGCCGATGCGCCAAACGACCCGCGATCGCACCGGGACGCGGCCGATTGAACGCAGCAACCGGCGGGCGCGCAACCCCAACCGGCCCCGGGCCTCGCAGGCAGCGCTGACCGCAGGTTTGGTCCGGTGCTGATCGAGGCTCGCCTGCAGATTACGCAAGCCGGCGAGCTTCGGACCAAGGTTGTTGTCCGCCATTCCGGTTGGGCGTCCCCTCTACGCCAGTCGGTCGAAGATCTTAGGTTTTCGAGTGATTCGCCTTGCCGGATCGAAAACGACGCGAAACCATACGACCCACGACACTCCGCCCCGCAGATGCTGACGTAAGTGGTCAGAATGAGCTTGGGAAAGAGACGAAAGGAAGGCACAAATGGCCGCAAAACTGGCCGAAGGAGCCAAAGCCCCGGCTTTCAAGCTTCCGACCGGCGACGGCGGCACGGTGACGCTCGCTGACTTTAAAGGCAAGAACCTCGTCCTTTTCTTCTATCCCAAGGCCGATACCCCCGGCTGCACCCGGGAAGCGATCGCATTTTCGGCACTTAGGCCCGCCTTCACCAAGGCCAATACCGCCCTGGTCGGCGTATCCGCTGATCCGGTGAGGGCCCAGAGTGCCTTCAAAAAGAAGCACGGTCTCAAGACCGATTTGGCCTCCGACGAGACCCACGCAATGCTGGAAGCCTACGGGGTATGGGGTGAAAAATCCATGTACGGCCGGACCTTTCAAGGGATCACGCGCACGACCGTTCTCATCGCACCGAACGGGCGTATCGCCCGCATTTGGCCGAAGGTGAAGGTCGACGGGCACGCCGAAGAGGTGCTCGCGGCCGCGCGCGAGCTCAAAGAATGAGACGCGTGTTTGGAGATAATTAACGCCGGTTTGGTCCAATCGGCGTCTTGGGGATTGGGGGGCGGGACACGACCGCCGCGGAAGCGTTTATGTACCGGTCGGAGTCCCACGTCGCGAACGCGTATGCTGTCCGTGCGGCCGACGGCTATGCGGAAGACCGTCATCCTCAGCACTATGCTCATCACTACACCCGGTCACAGCCCGATGCCGTGAACCACGCGCGCAGCCGGGCTGCGCCTAATCAAAGCCGCCAGCGCGATGTGCCAAAGCGCCGCAGCACCGTATTTCAAGGCCGCAACGTGCGCATCGGGCGCGTGGCGTTCTGGATCGCCGTCGGCACACTGACGGTCCTCGCCGGCTGGACCACCGTGAGCGCGACTTACTTTGCATTCCACGACGACGTGCTGAAACGACTGGTTAAGCACCAGGCTGAGGTAAGATCTTCCTACGAGGATCAGATTGCCGAGATGCGGGCACGCATCGACCGTTCAGCAAGCCGTCAGATGCTTGATCAGGAACAGCTCGCCCAGAAACTCGAGCAGCTGGTGCGCCGTCAGTCGGTCCTCGAGGGGCGCGCCAACACGCTCGGCACGTTGACGGATCCCGGCGGCGGCAAATCGCGCAACGCGAATGGAGCAGCAAATCCCGATCGTGGCGCGAGCCTCGAACCGCGCGGCCTATCGGCGATCTTCGCCCGGCTGATGGGGCGCAAGCCCGATCCGGAGGCGACGTTGGCGCGGCTCTATGAGTCACTCGATCGCGTGGAAACGAGACAGACTGCGATGCTGGCGGCGCTGGAGGAGAATTTCGAAGGCAAGGCACGGCGCATGCGCAGCGCGCTCGGCGATATCGGCATGCGGGTCGGAAAACAGGACGCCACCGGCGGCCCGTTTGTTCCGGTGCGGCCTGCGACCGAAGCGAGCTTCGAGCGCCAGATCGCGCGCATCCACCAGGCGCGCGCGCATGTCGAGCACCTGACGCGGACACTCGCGATGGTGCCGGTGCGCAAGCCGGTGGAGGGTGAACTCGACGAGTCGTCAGTCTTCGGGGTGCGCACCGATCCCTTCCTCGGACGCCCGGCCATGCACACTGGCATTGATTTTCGCGGCGACAGCGGAGATCCGGTCCACGCAACCGCCGCCGGCACGGTCGTCGAAGCTGGCTGGAGCGGCGGCTATGGTCGGATGGTCGAAATCGACCACGGCAACGGCTTTTCCAGCCGCTACGGGCATCTCTCCAAGATCGACGTCAAAGTCGGGCAGAGCATCAAGATCGGCCAGGTCATCGGCGAGATCGGATCGACCGGCCGCTCAACAGGTCCGCATCTGCATTACGAGACCCGCATCGACGGCGAGGCGGTCAATCCGCAAAAATTCCTGCGCGCCGGCGAGAAGCTTGGAGTGCTTTGATCACTCCACCGAGATCCCGGCAAACTTCACGACCTTGCTCCATTTTTCGGTCTCATCGGCGACGAGCTTCCCGAACTCGGCCGGCGACATCGGCATCGGCACGCCGCCGAGTTCCGCGATGCGGGCCTTCATTTTCGGATCGGCCAGCGCGATCGCCATCGCTTTGTTGAGAACGTCGATCGCTTCGGGCGGCGTTCCCTTGGGCGCCGCGATGCCATACCAGACGCTGGCCTCGTAGCCGGGCACGGTCTCGCCGATGGTGGGGACGTTGGGAAGCGCATCGGAACGCATCGCCGTGGTCACGCCGAGCGCGCGCAGTTGACCACTCCGCACAAACTCAATCGCCCCCGGCAGATTGTCGAACATGACGTGGACCTTGCCGGTCAGCAGGTCCGGAGCGGCGGCCGAGGAGCCACGGTAGGGCACGTGCACGATGTTGATGCCGGTCATCGCCTTGAACAATTCCGCCGACATGTGGACCGACGTGCCGTTGCCGGACGACGCGAAGCTTAGCTCGCCCGGATGGGCTTTGGCGTAGTCGATGAATTCGGCGACGGTGCGCACCGGCAGCGACGGCGGCACCACCATGATGTTGGTCAGCCGCATGATGCCGGCGACCGGCACGGTATCGCGTAGAAACACGAACGGCAGGTTCTTGTAGAGCGAGGCGCCGATCGCATTGTTGGGCGCGACGAACATGATGGTATAGCCGTCGGGCGGCGAGTTGATGACCGAGTTGGCGGCGATCATTCCTCCCGAACCGGCGCGATTTTCGACCACGAACTGCTGACCGAGGTGATCCGAAAGCCACTCGCTGAGGATTCGCGCCACAATGTCGTTGGGCCCGCCGGCCGTGAACCCGACCACGAAGTGCACCGGCCTGCTCGGATAGTTTTCGCCGGCTGCGGCGAGGTCAGCCGCGAGCAAATTTTGGCAAGCGATGGCAAGCAGAATGACAAGAGAACGAGCCACACGCATTGCGCTCCCCTTCCCTTTGTTCAGTGACGCATCTTCCGCCGCAAGCGAAGCCCACGGTGCCGCGCGGCGCGCTCTCACTCGACCGACACGCCCGCGGCTTTCACCACCTTGGCCCACTTCTCGGTTTCATCGACGATGACTTGACCGAACTCGGCCGGCGTTACCGACATCACGTTGCCGCCGAGGTCTGCGAGGCGTGCCTGGATATTGGGATCGGCAAGCGCAGCGTTAACGGCCTTATTGAGCTTGTTGATGATCTCCGGCGGTGTTCCCTTGGGTGCACCCATGCCGAACCAGGCACTGGCCTCGTAGCCTGGCACGGTTTCGGCAACGGTCGGGACGTCCGGAAGCGCGGGCGAACGCTTCGCCGTCGTGACCCCGAGCGCGCGCAACTTACCGGCGCGGATGTGTTCGATCGATGACGGCATGTTGTCGAACATGATCTGCACCTGGCCGCTGATCAGATCGGTCAGGGCCGGCGCCGCGCCGCGATACGGTACATGCAGCAGGTTCACCCCGGTCATCATCTTGAACATCTCACCGGAGAGATGCACGGACGTGCCGTTGCCGGACGACGCCAGGTTAATCTTTCCGGGATTGGCTTTCGCGTAGTCGATGAACTCCTGCACGGTCCTGGCCGGTACTGCCGGGTTGACTTCCATCACGTTGGGGACCCGCGTCAGCCCCGCGACCGGCGCGATGTCACGAATGAAGTCGAAGTTGAGCTTGCGATAGAGGCTGGTGTTGATGCCGTTGGCGGGATTGACCAGCAGGACCGTGTAACCGTCCGGCGCCGCGTTGACCACCGCCTCGGTGCCGATATTGTTGCCGGCGCCGGGCCGATTTTCGATGATGAGTTGCGCGCCGAGGTGTTCGGAGAGCCACTGTCCGATCAACCGCGCAAGGATATCGGTGGTACCGCCGGCCGGATATGCGACCACCCACTTGATCGGGCGTGACGGATAGTCCTCAGCGGCCGCACAGGTCGATGCACCCAGGACGGCAATCAGCAAGCTTGCGGCGATGATGCGCATCCGGCGCATGCGTTCCTCCCTCTGGCGCCCATTCGTGAGCGCGTGTTGGGGGCATCTTCATCGATCCGATTGCCGGGCGCAATTGCGTTTCGACGGCGCGGCCGGGCGGGCAGCTTGCCTCTTCGTACGAGCAGGAGTCACCTTCGCGATCGGTCAGTCGACGTCCTCGACGTCCGTCGGCGCCTCCCCGAACGCCCGCTGCGCCAGGGTCGCGCCCATGAAATCATCGAGGTCGCCGTCGAGCACAGCGCCCGTGTTCGAGGTCGAGACGCCGGTGCGCAGATCCTTGACCATCTGGTAGGGCTGCAGGACGTAGCTGCGGATCTGGTGGCCCCAGCCGATGTCGGTCTTGGCGGCCTGTTCGGCCGCTGCCTGTTCCTCGCGCTTCTTGAGCTCCGCTTCGTAGAGCTTGGCACGCAGCATCTGCCAGGCCTGCGCGCGGTTGCGATGCTGGGAGCGGTCGTTCTGACAGACGACCACGATGCCGGTCGGAATGTGAGTGAGGCGAATGGCCGACTCGGTTTTGTTGACGTGTTGGCCCCCTGCCCCGCCCGACCGCATGGTGTCGGTTCGCACGTCGGCTTCCTTGATGTCGACGACAATGCGATCGTCGACCACCGGATAGACGGTGACGCCGGCGAACGACGTGTGTCGGCGCGCGTTTGAATCAAACGGCGAGATGCGCACAAGCCGATGCACGCCGGCTTCGGTCTTGAGCCAGCCAAACGCGTTGTGACCCTTGATCTCGACAGTTGCCGATTTGATCCCGGCTTCTTCGCCCGGGGTCTCCTCCAGATATTCGACCTTGTAGCCGTGTTTCTCCGCCCAGCGGGTGTACATGCGCAGCAGCATGTTGGCCCAGTCCTGGCTCTCGGTGCCGCCCGAGCCGGCATGGACTTCGAGGTAGCTGTCGTTGGCGTCGGCCTCGCCCGACAGCAGCGCCTCCAGCTCGCGGCGCGCAACCTCGGTTTTGAGCTTGCGGAGCGCGGCTTCGGCCTCAGCGACAACCGCGTTGTCCTTTTCGCTCTCGCCCAGCTCGATTAGGGTGATCTGATCGTCGAGCTCGCGCTCGACGCGCCCGATTGAGGTGAGCTGATCGTCAAGCTGCGTGCGCTCCTGCATCACTCGCTGAGCGCGCTGCTGATCATTCCAAAGATTGGGGTCCTCGGCCTGCTTGTTCAGCTCGGCAAGTCGCGCGCGCGCCTTGTCGACGTCAAAGATGCCTCCTCAGCAGCCCGAGCGACTGCTTGATGTCGTCGACGAGATTCTGAGCTTCGGCCCGCATGGACGTCCCGTTTTGGCAATTGTGCGATGCGACACCGCATAAGGGATGCGCGATTACTATGCAATCCGGTTATGCACCGGCTTTAAAGGCCGGTTTTGCACACTAAATTGTTCAAAACGCTACTTATTTGGGCAGACGCCACCACAGTGTTGCCCTAGATGGCGTGATTGGTCGCGCCCCCGCGCGCGGGCCATAGGGTGCCGTGGATTTCAAGGAACAGATGACATGAAGATTCATGTTGGTTTCGATATGGCGTTTGAATGCCCTCAGCCCACTCCCATGATTTTCATGGTCAACGTGCACCCGTCGCGTGCCGCCGATCTTGTTACGTCTGACTCGCTGCGCATAACGCCCGCGCGCTCGATCACCACCTACATCGACAACTTCGGCAACAAGTGTACGCGCCTGCTGGCGCCGGCCGGCGAGCTGCGCGTCACCTCGGATGCGATCGTCGAGGACAGCGGCCTTCCGGATCACGTCGATCTCGACGCCGAGGAGCATGCAATTGCCGATCTGCCGCACGACACGTTGGTGTTCCTGTTGGCCAGCCGCTATTGCGAAACCGATCGCCTGATGCAGAAGGCGTGGGAATTGTTTGGCAAGACGCCGCGCGGCTGGCGCCGCGTGCAGGCGATTTGCGATTTCGTGCATTCGCATATGGAATTCGGCTACCAGCACGCCGCGCCGAGAAGGGCGGCCACGGACGCGCTGGCGGAGAAGCGCGGCGTGTGTCGCGATTTCGCACACCTCGCGGTGACCTTCTGCCGCTGCATGAATATCCCGGCGCGCTATTGCACGGGCTATCTGGGGGACATCGGCGTGCCACCCGATCCCGATCCGATGGATTTCAGCGCCTGGTTCGAAGTTTTTCTGGGCGGCCGATGGCATACGTTCGACGCGCGCCATAACATTCCGCGCATCGGTCGCGTGCTGGTGGCGCACGGCCGCGATGCCGCCGACGTCGCGATCAGCACAACGTTCGGAGCCAACACGCTCAAACGTTTTGCGGTGCGTACTGATGAGGAGATTGCGTCGGCGGTTGCGCCCCCGACCAATCGCAGCCTGTTCGGCGTGCCGCTGGCCCGCCGCGCAGTTCAGTAATTTGCCGAGTTAAATGGCGGCGCCTCGCGCCAAGGCGAGGCGCGCTACCAGAGCCCCGATCCGGTGCGCACCGCGCGATCGGCTTCCGGGCTGACCGCAATCGGCGAACCGTCCGGATTGTACGCGCCGACGACAGTATTGTAGTCCGGCGGAGCGGTCCCCGGTTTGAACCCTTCGAGGATCGCGCCTGGTGCACCGGGCGGCGCGCGCAACCCGGTCTTCGGATCGATCCGGATGAGCTTGATGCCGGGCGGCACGCGGAACTCGAGCGCCGGCCGGTCGACGAGCGCCATCTTCAGAAAATCACGCACCACCGGGGCTGCAAGATGCCCGCCGGTGGCGCCGCGCGCGATGTGCCGCGGCTTGTCGTAACCGAGATAGACGCCCACCGCGATTTCGGGCGTGAAGCCCACAAACCACACGTCCTTCTCGTCGTTGGTCGTTCCGGTCTTGCCGGCGACCGGCTTGCCCACGGCCCGGAGCGCGGTGCCGGTGCCGCGCTGCACGACGCCCTGCAGCATCGAGGTCATCTGATAGGCGGTCATCGGGTCGAGCACCATTTCCTGATGATCGACCAGTGTGGGCTCCGCCTGGTTGCTCCATTGCTGGGCATCGCATCCGCGGCATTCGCGTTGATCGTGACGGTAGATGGTCTTGCCGTAACGATCCTGGATGCGATCGATCAGGGTCGGTTGAATGCGCCGCCCGCCGTTGGCGAACATCGAATAGGCCGTGACCATGCGCATCACGGTCGTCTCGCCGGCCCCAAGCGAATACGCCAGATAGTTCGGGAGAGTGTCGTAGACACCGAACCGGCGCGCATATTCGCCGATCATCGGCATGCCCACATCCTGGGCGAGGCGCACCGTCATCACGTTGCGCGACATCTCGATGCCGAAGCGCAGCGTCCGCGGTCCGTAGAAATGGCCTTCATAGTTTTCCGGACGCCACACCGGCATGCCGGGGCCTTGGTCGATTTCGAGCGGCGCGTCGACCACCACGGTCGACGGCGTGTAGCCGTTGTCGAGCGCCGCCGAGTAGACGATCGGCTTGAACGAGGACCCCGGCTGACGCATCGCCTGGGTGGCGCGATCAAACTGGCTCTGGTCGAACGAGAACCCGCCGACGATTGCGAGCACGCGGCCCGTCATCGGATCCATCGCCACCATGGCGCCGGAGATTTCCGGAACCTGGTGCAGACGGAACTGCGTTGAGTCCTGAGCACTTGGCTCGACATAGACCACATCGCCGGGATTAAGGACCTGGCTGACGCGCGCGACCGGCTTGAATTTGTCGGATGCCTGCTTGGCCCATTTCACCCCGTCGAGCGCAATGTTGCCGACCTGGCGATCGCGCACCACGGCGCCGCCGGGCTCGCGACTGGGCTGGAGCCCGATTCGCGCGGCCTGATCGCTGACGTTGAGCACGACGGCGAGCCGCCAGGGTGCGACATCGTTGAGCCCGTGCACGTCCGCGAGCTTCACGCCCCAGTCGCCGGAAATGTCGATCTTCGAGATCGGCCCGCGATAACCCTGTTGTTCGTCAAAACCGACGATGCCGTCGACCAGCGCCTTGCGGGCCATCGCCTGTAGCTTGGGGTCGAGCGTGGTGCGGACCGACAGGCCGCCCTCGTAGAGGCGCTTCTCATCGTACTTCTCGATGATCGTGCGACGCACCTCCTCGGCGAAATACTCGCTGGCGAAAATGTGCGCGCCACGCGTGCGAACCGTGACGTTCAGCGGCTCCTTGCGGGCCTTCTCGGCTTCGGCCGCAGTGATGTAGCCGTCCTCGCGCATGCGATCGATGACATAGTTGCGGCGCTCGATGGCGCGGTCGCGATTGCGGAACGGGTGCAGTTCGGTGGGCGCCTTCGGGAGCGCCGCGAGATAGGCGGCTTCCGGGATCGTCAGCTCGTTCACCGATTTATCGAAATAGAGCAGCGACGCGGCCGCGACCCCATAAGCGCCGAAGCCGAGGTAAATTTCATTGAGATAGAGCTCGAGGATGCGATCCTTCGAGTAGGTGCGTTCGATCTTGAGGGCGAGCAGTGCTTCCTTGATCTTGCGCTCGAGCGAGACCTCGTTGGTCAGCAGAAAATTCTTGGCCACCTGCTGGGTGATCGTGGAAGCGCCTTGCGGACGCCGGTGGGAACCGTAGTTTTCGATAAAGACCCGGCCGGCGCGAATGATGCCGGAGAAGTCCAGACCGTTGTGCTCGTAGAAATTCTTGTCTTCAGCCGACACGAACGCGTTGGTGACGAGCTTCGGCACCGCCTGGATGGGAATATAGAGCCGGCGCTCACGCGCATATTCGGCGATCAGGGAGCCGTCCGTCGCGTGCACGCGCGTCATCACCGGCGGCTCGTAGTCACGCAGTTGCGAGTAGTCCGGCAGGTCCTTGGAGAAGTGCCACAGCAGACCGGCCGCGGCCCCCACGCCGACCAGGAAGAAAATTGTGCCCGCCGCGAACAAGAATCCGAAGAAGCGGAACAGCAGTTTCATGAGCCATCCCATCTGGCCGACGCGCGCAAATCGCGTCGCCCCTGCTCACAATAAACCGGTGATTTTTGCGGCTCCGCGAACCAGATGCCGCTATACCCCACCCGAACGCTTCGTCGCGCCGTTTTATGTTTAAACTGAGGCCAAAACCACATCATTCCGGGCGCCCGGTGCGCGGCGACGCCGCCATTCGGGTAGCAAAATAGGCGTCGACGGCGTGAGCGACGGAATCGGTGGCCTGCGAACGCCAGGTCTCCGACGTCATCTGCTTGAAATCGGCGCGATTCGAAACGAATCCGAGCTCAATGAGGACCGACGGGACGTCGGGGGCCTTGAGGACCCGAAAACCAGCCGATTTCAGGGGGGGCTTGTGGAGCCGAACCGAGTTCTTGAGGTCGTCAACCACCCCCCAGGCGAAATGGGCTGAGAACGCCCGGGTCTCGCGTTGTGCGAGGTCGATCAGAATATCGGCGATCGCGTTAGCTTCCCGGGACAGGTCGACGCCGGCGATGATGTCTGCCCGATTCTCGGTTTCGGCCAGGCGGGCGGCCTCGGCGTCGGAGGCGTCGTCCGAGAGCGTGTAAACGGTCGCGCCCTGGGCGTCCCCCTCGCCGCGCGCCAGCGCGTCGCAATGAAGCGATATGAACAGCTGGGCCCGCCGCGCACGCGCAATCTGGACACGGTCCGCCAACGCCACAAAGGTGTCGTCGCTGCGCGTCATCTCCACTCGGTATTTGCCAATCCGTTCGATTTTGTCCCGCAGCATCAGGGCGAAATCGAGCACTACCGTCTTCTCGGCCTCTCCGGCCGGTGTGTGTGCCCCCT
Organism: Xanthobacteraceae bacterium; assembly: GCA_035472475.1. GTDB lineage: Bacteria > Pseudomonadota > Alphaproteobacteria > Rhizobiales > Xanthobacteraceae > JAFAXD01. The sequence continues at coordinate 17,137 of DATIPA010000170.1, forward strand.
CGTCGATGCCGCCATGGCCCGGATCAAGCACGACCACCGGGCGCAAGTCGTCGCTCGGCTGCGCCACGTCGCGCTCGATCTTGCGGCTCGCATCGCGGTTCGGATCCAAGCGATTGTCGAGCGCAATGGCGTGCAGGAACGGCTCCCGGCCAATCGCCGCCAGCTCCAGAACAAGCCGCGTCGGCTGGTCGCCGGCCGCATCGAGCACCGACGATTTTTCCACCCGGACCGGGCCCGCCAGGTCGAGCACGACGCGCGAGCCGCCTTTCATCATCTGGCCAAAGCGGAACGCCTTGATCAGCCCCTGGCCGGTCTCGCCAGCGCGAGCCGGAAGCTGAAAATTCACCTGCGGGAGATCGACGACGAGCCGGTAAGGATCGGCGAGCGTGAACACCCGCGCGGCGAGGCCGCGGCTGAGGTTGAACACGACCCGCGTCTGGTGCTCGTCCCCTCCCAGGCGAACCCCGGTGACGGCCGGATAAGGATCGACAGCAACCGGATACCGGGTTGCGAGCGTGTCGGCGGCCGAAGCGGGCGGTGTCGGCGTGACGATGGTCGTAGCGGCTACGGCAGGTGCCTCTGTCTCCTGCGCCAATGTTGACGCGCAGCCGATCCAGCAGACCGCACAAACCACAACCCCGGTCAGGCGAATGATCACGCGAGCCCCTCAACCGCAGAGGACGTGGTGAAGTTCGAACGGGAGCCACAAAACCCTGGGATTCACACGCTCTTGGTAGCGGCTTGGACGAAAGAACGGTCGCTGCAGCAGTTTTACTCCATTAGCCCGTGCCGGTTAATCGTGTCCTAAGTCGGCGCCGCCGGATTGGCGGGGAGTGTGACGTCTGCGTTACGCCGGTCGTGAGGGGGAAGGCTCAAACCGCTCCAGCGCACGAATCGGCAGTGGAGACGGGTCGAATGACGCTTGCGAGGTCGGTCCGCCGGGACGATAGCAGCCGGAACTCACAACGCTATTTACGGAAGTATCTATATTTCAAATGCTTATGACGATAAGTTAAGGTACAGGATTTAAACCGGATTGAGCCCCGCGCCGGCCGGATGGATTGTTGCGGACGGCGCGACGCGACTTGCCAATAGGGCGGCGCTGGCCCTATTTAGGGTTGTTGACGGTTCCCGATTCTGGTTTTGCCGCACTCGGGCAGCTGGCCGGCGGTTGAGAGACCTTAGATCGACGCTACAGGCGCTCGGCTGGCAAGTCCTCCTTCGCGGATACCTGAGTGCGCAGGCTCCGGCGCCATCGGTCGGCCGGAACCAGATTACGGGTTGCGCTTGATGCCAGCCTGCTCAAGTCGTGCCGTCAACAACAAGAAACCCGGGGCGGCGCGTGACGCCGCCAGCAAGGGGCGCAGGTAGTGATGAGGACAGGCCAGCAGGATTTTCGACGTTCCGGATCCTGCCAGGATTTCAGGTCCACGCAGGCTTATCTCCCGAGCGGCATCGATCGTGTTGCAGCATATGGGCTGCGCCGGTGCTCAACGCCTCGGGTCATCCGACAATCGGAAAACGCACGTCTTTTACTGATCAACCCCCATTCGGCGCGTCCTGCATCGCGCGAGGTCCGGTGTCACCGGCACCTCGTGCGCGACCGATCCGCCGCACAGAGACAAGTCAATGGCCAACAAAATGCTCATAGACGCGGCCCACCCGGAGGAGACTCGTGTGGTGGTGCTGCGCGGAAATCGGGTCGAGGAGTTTGATTTCGAGTCGGCGCATCGCCGACAACTACGCGGCAACATCTATCTCGCCAAGGTAACCCGCGTAGAGCCGTCCCTGCAGGCGGCGTTCGTCGAGTACGGCGGCAATCGCCACGGATTCCTGGCGTTCAGCGAAATTCACCCCGACTACTATCAAATCCCGGTCGCAGACCGGCAGGCTCTTATCGAAGAGGACGAGCGGGCCCACCGCGCCGCGGAAGCCGAGATCGAGCGGCGCGCCGGGCGCCCGCGCTGGCAACGAGGACGCGGCGCGGCGCAACGCTCGGACGCGGTTCAAAGCGAGCCCGTGGCGGAGCCGGAGGCGGGGTCGGAAGACGCCCTGCTGCTCGATGCCCAGGTTGCGGAAGCCGCCGCCGAAGAGGCGGCGTTTGCGGGCGACGCGACCGAAACCAGCGCATTCACCGAGCTCAATCAGCACGAGTTGGACAATCATCGTGGCGCCGAAGAGCCGCCTCCTCTCGATCCCGGCAGTGACGTCGAAGCACTGCCGGTCGAGTCGAGTCCCGACCTCGACCGCGCCCATGAAGAGCCGCCGGAAGAGCTCGCGCCGTCCATAGGCGACGAGCCGTCCACCCAGGACGGCGCGTCCGATGCGTTGCCGGCCGAGTCACCGGCGCCCGCAAGCGAAGCGGTCGAAGGCGAACCGGATGCGCACGCAGACAACGTCCAGGTCACGGACGAGGAAGAGGTCGTCGAGTCGGTCGGCGGTGCCGACGCCCTCGAAGAAGTCTCGGATCGTCGGGCGCGGCCGCGCCGGCAGTACAAGATCCAGGAAGTGATCAAGCGCCGCCAGGTGATCCTGGTTCAGGTCGTCAAGGAAGAACGCGGCACCAAGGGTGCCGCGCTGACGACCTACCTGTCGCTTGCCGGGCGCTATTGCGTCCTCATGCCCAATACGGCACGCGGCGGCGGCATCTCGCGCAAGATCACCGACGCGCGCGACCGCTCGCGGTTGAAGGAGGTCGCCCAGGATATGGAAGTGCCAGAGGGCATGGGCGTGATCCTGCGCACCGCCGGCGCCTCGCGCACCAAGATCGAGATCAAGCGCGATTTCGAATATTTGCTGCGGGTCTGGGAAACGGTCCGCGACCTGACGCTGCGCTCGACCGCTCCAACGCTGGTCTATGAGGAAGGGTCGCTGGTCAAGCGATCATTACGCGACCTCTACACCAAGGACATCGACGAGATCGCCGTCGCGGGAGCGCAGGCTTGCGAGGAAGCCCGCGAATTCATGCGCATGCTGATGCCGAGCCACGTGCGCAACGTAAAGCTCTATCGCGACAGCCAACCGCTGTTCTCGCGTTACGGCATCGAAAGCCAGCTCGACGCGATGTTCTCCCCGGTTATGCAGCTACGATCCGGCGGCTACATCGTCCTCAACCAGACCGAAGCGCTGGTGTCGATCGACGTCAACTCCGGTCGGGCGACGCGCGAACATCACATCGAGGACACCGCGCTCAAGACCAATCTCGAGGCCGCCGACGAGATCGCGCGGCAGCTACGGTTGCGCGATCTGGCGGGTTTGATCGTCATCGATTTCATCGATATGGACGAGAAGCGCAACGACCGCGCGGTCGAGCGCCGCCTCAAGGACGCGCTCAAGAACGACCGCGCCCGCATCCAGGTCGGCCGGATCTCGCATTTCGGCCTCATGGAAATGTCGCGCCAGCGCATTCGCGCCAGCGTGCTCGAAAGCTCAACCGACAAGTGCGCGCTGTGCGGCGGTACCGGTCACGTCCGGTCAGTATCTTCGGTGGCGCTGCAACTGCTGCGCCTGATCGAGGAAACGCTGCTCAAAGGGGCGACCCACAATCTGATCGTGCGCACCCGCACCGACATTGCGCTCTACCTGCTCAACCACAAGCGTGCGCACCTGCGCGATCTCGAGCAGCGCTTCCAGGTCGCCGTCACGGTCAACGCCGATGCGGCGATGGGCGGACAGCAGCCGTTCGTGATCGAGAAGGGCGAGCAGGTCTTCACGGTTGAACAGGCGCGCGCGATCGCACAGCAGCCTGCCGCAGCGCACGCCGAGGAAGCCGAGGAGTTGGCGGACGCGGGCCAAGCGGACGCCGAGGTCGAAGACGCCGCCGACGAAGGCGAAGACGCCGGCGAAGTGCTGGAGTTCGAGCCGCCGCGCGAGGAGGCCCGCAGCGAGACCGGCGAAGGGGGCCGCGGACGGCGCAGGCGGCGCCGACGTGGTCGCCGCGGCGGCGAAGGGCGACCGGCGGAAGGGTTTGGGACCGCCCCGATCGCTGACGCTCCGGCGGCATCAGCCGCCGGCGAGGCGGAGGACGCCGGGGAGGACGCGGTCGAGGAGACCGAGACCGCGGATGCCGTGCATGCGGGAAGCGAAGCCGACGACGGCGGCGAGGAACGCAGGCGCCGGCGGCGCGGGCGCCGGGGCGGCCGTCGTAATCGGCGCGGCGCAGAGGGCCCTGGGCACGAGGCGGAATCGGTGCCGCCGCCGATCGATCATGTTTCGCACGAAGCTGACGATCCGTTCGCCCCGCCTGTCGAGCACGTCGCGCCGGTCGAGCCCGAGCTCGTCAACGCGGTTGCGGATTTCGGCGGTGCGCCGCCGCAGCCGCAAACACCCGTCAGCGAGGCGCCTGCGCCCGAGCCGCCGCGCCGGCGCTCAACCGTGCGCGAGCCGGTCGCCTCCCCGACCAACGGCGGAAGTAGCGGATCGACCCCGGCTCCCACCCCTACGGAAGCCGCCCCGGATGCTCCGGTGCCGGACCACGAGGCCGCCGCGGAAAACGACAAGCCGCGTCGGACCGGTTGGTGGGCCAAGCGTTTGATGGGTGACAGAGGCTGACCGCCGCCCGCCGCGGCGGCAGCTGGGACGCGTGCGATGGAAAGCCGGTTTGTCGAGGCTGAGGCCGCCGCCCTGGTGGCGCATTACGCTGCGCGCGCTGTGCCACGCGATCTTGCGTTGCGGGTCTATACGACCCGTCTGCTCGGACAAGACCCGAAACTCGTCCTGCACGGCGGTGGCAACACCTCGGTGAAGCTGCGCTTGGCCGATCTCATGGGCGACGAGGTCGACGTGCTTTGCGTCAAGGGCTCGGGCTGGGACATGGGGCAAATCGAGCCGCCGGGACTGCCGGCGGTGCGGCTCGAACCGCTGCGGCGGCTGCGCGCGCGCAAAGCCCTGTCCGATGAAGAGATGGTCGCGGTTCAGCGCGCCAACCTGATCGACCCGATGGCCCCCAACCCGTCGGTCGAGACGCTGTTGCACGCATTTGTGCCGCACCTGTTCGTCGACCATACCCACGCGACCGCCGTGCTGAGCTTGATCGACCAGCCCGACGGCGAGGCACGCTCCGCGGACCTCTATAACGGCCGCATGGGGATCGTGCCCTACATCATGCCGGGCTTCGCGCTGGCCAAAAAAGCAGCCGAAGTATTCGAGGCAACGCCGCGCGCCGAGGGCCTCATCCTCCACAAGCACGGGATTTTCACGTTCGGAGCGAGCGCGCGCGAGGCTTACGAGCGCATGATCGAAATGGTGACACTGGCCGAGGCATATCTGCGGCACGGTCGTCGCAGCGTGTTCGCAACCGCGCAATTGCCTCAGCGCGTCAGCCCGATTGCGCGGGTGGCTCCGGTCGTTCGCGGAGCGTGCAGCCAGCCTGACGCGAACATTGCCGGCGCCTATCGCCGCCTCGTGCTCGATTTTCGGAGCAACGCCACGATCCTCAACTACGTCGGCGGCGCCGAGGTCCTGCGCTACAGCCAAGCGGGTGTCGTGACCCCCGATCACACAATACGCACCAAGAATTGGCCGCTTGTGGTTGCGGCCCCGCAGGACGGTCAGGAAAACGACTTCAGGCAAAGTGTGAGGACCGCGGTTGCCGAGTTCGCGACCCGCTATCGCGCCTACTTCGAGCGCAACAACGCGCGCTGCAACGGCGCCAAGCGCATGCTCGATCCCCTCCCCCGGGTCGTACTCGTGCCCGGGCTCGGACTGTTTGGCCTCGGCCGCAGCAAGAAGGATGCGGGCGTCGCCGCCGATCTGGCTGAAGCCGCAATCGAAGCCATCACAAGCGCCGAAGCGGTTGGACGCTTCGAGTCGATTTCCGAAGCCGACATGTTCGACGTCGAATACTGGTCGCTGGAGCAAGCCAAGCTTGGAAGAGAGCCGGAAAAGCCGCTGGCGGGCCAGATCGTAGCCATCACCGGCGCTGGCGGGGCGATCGGAAGCGCGACCGCCAAGGCGTTTGCCGCAGCCGGCGCAGAAGTTGCGCTCCTCGACGTAGACGAGCTAGCCGCCCGCGCGCACGCCGACCGCCTTGGCGGCCGGGCGATTGCGGTTGCGTGTGACGTCACCGATCCCGCGTCGGTGACCGCCGCGTTCGCGAAAGTCGCTGAAAGCTTTGGTGGCGTCGATATCGCCGTATCGAACGCCGGCGCCGCCTGGCAAGGGCGCATCGGCGACGTCGATGAGGCTGTCCTTCGACAAAGCTTCGAACTCAACTTTTACGGCCACCAGCGCGTCGCCCAGGCCGCGGTCAATATCATGCTGGCGCAGGGAACCGGCGGCTGTTTGCTGTTCAACGTCTCCAAGCAGGCCGTGAATCCGGGACCGAACTTCGGTCCCTATGGATTGCCCAAGGCGGCGACGCTGTTTCTGGTGCGCCAATACGCGCTCGACTACGGCGCCGATGGCATACGCGCCAATGCGGTCAACGCCGACCGTATCCGTTCCGGGCTGCTCACGGATGCAATGATCGCGGCTCGCTCCAAGTCGCGCGGGGTGAGCGAGCAGGAGTACATGAGCGGTAACCTGCTCGGTCGCGAGGTGACGGCGGACGACGTCGCCCAGGCCTTTCTGGCCCAGGCGCTGGCGCTCAAGACGACGGCCGACGTCACCACGGTCGACGGCGGAAATATTGCAGCCGCGATGCGGTAGCGCGCTTTACGGCTCGTGCGAGGTCCCGCCACCGTCGACGCTGAGCACGCCGCTCGCGATCAGCGCCTCGATCGCGGAGCGGTCCATGCCGAGTTCCTGCGCGATCGCTACGCTGTGTTCGCCGGCACGCGGAATATCGCGGCGACGCCCCAACCGCTGACCGCCGAATTGCAGGGGAAGCGCCGGGACGCGTGTGACCCGGCCATCCGGCAACGACACATCCACCATTCCGCCCGGCACGTTGAGCTGCGGATCGTCAAACAATTCGTCGGGGCGCCGGATCGGCGCATAAGGCAGCTTTGCCTGCTCGCACATGGCGACCATCTGGTCACGGGTGAACGCCTTGAACAATGTTCGCAGCATCGGGATCAGACGCTCGCGTGCCGCGACCCGCTGCGGATTGGTCGCAAGCGCGCCGTCGGCGGCCAGCACAGGCTGATTGAAAACGTCGCAGAAGGTCCGCCACTGCGTGTCGGTCACGACGCCCACGAAGATTTGCAAACCGTCGCGCGTTTCAAACACGTCGTAGACGGCCCACGCGGAAATCCGGTCCGGCATCGGGTTGGCAGGCTTTCCGGTGACGGCGAACTGCGCCATCGAGCTCGCGACCAGAAACGCGACATTCTCATAGAGTGAACTTTGGACGTGCTGGCCGGCACCGGTCCGCTCGCGCTCGCGCAGCGCCGCCAGGATGCCGATGACCGCGAACATGCCGCCCATCATGTCGTTGACGGGAGCACCCGCGCGCAACGGCCGGCCCGGCGGGCCCGTCATATAGGCGAGCCCGCCCATCATCTGCACCACTTCGTCGAGCGCCGGCCGGTGTTCATACGGACCGGCGAGAAACCCCTTCAGCGAGCAATAGATGAGGCGCGGATTGAGCGGCGCGAGCGCAGCGTAGCCAAGCCCGATTTCGTCCATCCGCCCGGGACGGAAGTTCTCGATCAGCACGTCGGAGCGGGCGAGCAGATCCTTTGCGAAGGCGAGTCCGCGCGAGGTGGACAGATCGAGGGACACACTGCGCTTGTTGCGATTGAAGGTGATGAAAAAGCCGGCCCCCGCCCCCGGCAGCCGTCGCGTGTTGTCGCCGCGTCCCGGCGGCTCGACCTTGATGACGTCCGCGCCCAGGTCCCCGAGCACCAGCCCGCAGGTGGGCCCCATGACCATGTGCGAGAACTCGACCACCCGCACCCCTTCGAGCGGAAGCGGCGATGCCATGGCGGTCCTCCTTTGCGTCCGCGGTTCGGGGCCCGCGGCTGGTGGTCATTCTATGGATTTACGGCCCGCCCGGCAGGAGCCTCCGCCCGGTGCCCTTGCCGGCCGACCCTGGAACGTCGGGTGCCCGTGCGCATAGCTAAATGCGGAACAAGCTGGCACTTCCGGTCACGAAAACGTGTGCTTTTTCCAAAAACGTTTCAAAATGGCTTCCTTGGAGAAACAGAATTTCCCAGGCGAGCAAAACTTAATAATCATGTTAACGACTTCATGCATTTCTGCATATCTGCGCCGCAGCATTGAGGATTTAAAGCGCCATTTCAAATACTTATCTGCACTGCAACATATCCACAACGCAGCCTTCGCTGCAGTGCAACTTAACGGAGGGCGACATGTTTATCGCCAATGTCCTCGGTCTCCTGCGCTCCTGGCGCCGCTACAACGCCAGCCTGCGCGAACTCAATCAGCTCGGTGACCGCGAGCTCCAGGATATCGGTATTTCCCGATCGGATATTCCGCGCATTGCGTGGGAGAACGCGCAACGCTGAGCTGCTCCTCCCCGGCTCACGTAGCGCTGTTTCCGCGAAAGCGCCCGCCCCTCTGGCGGGCGTTTTTGCGTCTAGTGCCGCCGATTTGAAGTTCCGGCAGCGGTTGGTCTCTGCTTTCCGAAGTTCGTGTCGGAGATGGCCGCGAGGTATCACGAACTTCGGAAGCGGGGGCACTAGTCGCCCTGGTACCAATCTGCCAGCAGACGCACGTCCGGAAGCTCGCCGCTGTTGCGCACCCACGTATCGAATGCCCATTTCTGCCCGGTCTTGATGTCCGTGAGCACGGCAGTCGAGTGCACCCAGTTAAACGTCATCCGCGATACGTAAGGTTCCACCCGGTGATAGTGCAGGAGACCCAGCTGCTGCAGCATCAGCAGGATTGACGTCGTGTTGAGTGAGGACTCGACGCAGTCGACCTGCGATGGGTCTCCTGACGAACTGGCCGTAGCCCGCGCCCTTGCGCCCGCGGTGCCGGCTTCCGGCGCGATCCGCTTTCCGTACCAGGCGACTGCCTTGGCGACTGCGGCCCGTTCGGCCTCAGCATTCGCGGGCTTTCCAATGATCTTCCTGAGCTCGGCGTGATCGTTGGCCCCGAAGCCGATCAGCGTGCGAAATTTGCAGGCAAAGCCGTGGCAGATGATGACGCGCTCGGCGGTCGGAACCGGAAGCGATTGGGCGGCGAACTGACCCGCAATCAGTTCGGAGGCAGGATCGTCCACGGTCGCGCCCGCCAGCACAGCGGCGGCGAACAGCGCAGAGCCGAATCTGACGCAGGCCCACATGGAACAGCCCCCGTTGACTTCCGGGGCATTTTTCACGACCACCTTGCGGATGCAACCGGTTCATATCGTCGGGGCTGGCCTCGCCGGGTGCGAAGCCGCCTGGCAGCTTGCCGGCCGGGGCGTTTCCGTCGTTTTGCACGAGATGCGCCCGGTGCGCATGACTGACGCGCACAAAACCGCGGGCCTGGCCGAACTCGTGTGCTCGAATTCGTTTCGATCCGACGATTCCGAGACCAATGCGATTGGCTTGCTGCACGAGGAGATGCGGCGGCTCGGCTCGCTCATCATGCGGGCCGGCGACGCCAACCAGGTGCCCGCGGGCGGAGCGCTCGCCGTTGATCGCGACGCGTTCTCAACGGCGGTCATGACGGCGATCGAAGACCACCCGCTGATCGCGCTTCGGCGCGAGGAGATCGGCTTCCCGCCACCCGATTGGGACAACGTCATCATCGCGACTGGCCCGCTCACGTCGCCGGCGCTTGCAGACGCCATCCGGCAGCGGACCGGCGAAGATGCGCTCGCGTTCTTCGATGCCATCGCGCCGATTGTGGACCGCGACAGCATCGATATGACGGTCGCCTGGTTTCAATCGCGCTACGATAAGCCCGGTCCCGGCGGCACCGGCGCGGACTACATCAATTGTCCGCTCACGCGCGCGCAATACGAAGCGTTCGTCGACGGGCTGACGGCCGGCGACAAGACCGCGTTTCATCTGTGGGAAGAGACACCGTACTTCGATGGATGCCTGCCGATCGAAGTCATGGCCGAACGCGGACGCGAGACGCTGCGACACGGACCGATGAAGCCATTTGGACTGACCGATCCACACACACCGCAGAAACCTTACGCGGTGGTGCAGCTGCGCCAGGACAATCGCCTCGGCACGCTGTTCAACATGGTCGGCTTTCAGACCAAGCTCAAACATGCGGAGCAGGTTCGCATCTTCCGCACTATCCCCGGGCTCGAGCGCGCGCAATTCGCACGCCTGGGCGGCGTGCATCGCAATACCTTTCTCAATTCACCCGAGCTTCTCGATGCGACGCTTCGGTTGAAGGCGGAGCAGCGGCTGCGCTTTGCCGGCCAGATCACGGGCTGCGAAGGCTATGTTGAGTCCGCGGCGATCGGATTGCTGGCTGGCCGCTTTGCAGCCGCGGAGCGTTGCGGTTTGCCGGTAGTGCCGCCTCCGCCGACGACCGCGCACGGCGCCTTGCTTGGCCACATCACCGGCGGCCACGTCGAAACGATCGACGCGGGGCCGCGTTCGTTTCAGCCGATGAACATCAACTTTGGTTTGTTCCCTCCCCTCGATGTCGCGGTGCGCGCCGCCGATGGGACCAGACTCAAAGGGCCTGCAAAGAGCATTGCCAAGAAGCGGGCGCTGACCGCGCGGGCGCTGCGCGACCTTGACGGGTGGTCGCGAACCGGGCCGAGGCCACCGGAGCCCGGGCACGCGCGTGCGGATGCCGACCGCCTGACCCCGGCGTCTTGAGTTCTTGAAGGCCGACCGGATGACTCTGCCAGCCTCCCTGAACGATCGATGGCGCAGCACGCTGGTACTCAAGCGCGATGTCTTTTCCACGGTCGAGCGCGGCAGGTTCGCGACGCCGGCGGGTGAGACCGATGCGGTGCTGCGCCGCCTCGATCAGATCCCATGGTGGACGCGGCCGATCGCCCGGCACCTGTTTGAGCGCGAGCGGCGCGCGCTGGCGGCTGCCGATTCACTCGGTGTCGGCCCGCGACTCCTGTTCGCCGAAGACAGCTTTCTGGTCCGCGGCTTCATCGACGGAGTTGCATTGCATGTCGCGCGTCCGTATGGCGAGCGCGCGTATTTCGCCGCCGCCAAATCGGCGCTGCGCCGGCTTCATCGCGCCGGGGTATGCCACAACGACCTCGCCAAGGAGCAGAACTGGCTACGGGGTACCGACGGCAAAGCCTATCTCACCGATTTTCAACTCGCGTTCGTGTTTCGCCGTCGCGGCAAGATTTTCCGTGTCGCCGCCTACGAGGACCTGCGTCATCTGCTCAAACACAAGCGCAGCTACGTGCCCGGCGCGCTCACCGCATCGGAACAACAAGTGTTGGCGCGCAAAAGCCTTCCCACCCGCGTCTGGATGGCGACCGGGAAGCGGGTTTATCGCCTCATTACACGCGGCGTTTTCAGATTCACCGATCGCGAAGGAGGCGGTCCGCGCCTTGTGCGTGACGCCCCGCTGATTACGGCTGCGCTGCAACGCGACCCGCGGGTGCGCGATGCCGCGGTAGTTGCGTTTCCGGACCGGCGCGCCGGAACCGCGCTCTACGCATTCATCGAGTCGGATGAACCGCTCTCGGAGCGTCAAATCCAGGACATCGTTGCAGGCTGCGGTACCAAGCCGCCCGAACGCACGCAGGTGGTCGACGCGATGCCGCGCGACCCGTCAGGACGGGTGCGTGCCGAAATCCTGCAGCTTGTCGCCATGAACCAGGTCGATCTGATCGAGCCCCTGCTGCGAGACCAGGGCGAACGCGACGTCATGTCCCGGATCATCGCGGGCCGACAGAATTTTCGTGATCGTTTCGCGTTCTGAACCCGGACAGCACCCTGGGCGGCCATATCTTTTACGACTTGGGAGCATTCGCCGGCTCGTAGTGAATGAGCCAAAGCTCCAGTGCGGCGAGGTACATGACGAGGAGGCCGATCCCTACGTCAACTCGCATCGCGGCGGTGTGGACAAAGCCAAGCAACCATGGGGAGGCCACCAACCAGGCGCCGCAGGCAAGAACGATCCACTCTTCCCATTCGGTAAACAGCAGGATCGCTCCCGCCGACAACATGACAATGACCGCGCCGCTCACCCAGGCATCCGATCGCGCGGGCCCGCGCGCGAGCGCCATCACCCACGGCGACAGCAACAGCATGGCGCCCAAAATCAAGATGTAGACGTCAAGGACGGCTTCACGCCTCGGCAATGCGGTCCGCTTCATTCTCAGATCTCCTGCATCGCACCAATAGCTTGGTTTTGCCGACGCCGCGCAAACCGTCCGGCGCCGTACCGACTCAAGATGAACGCACGCGCATCGATCGCCGTTATTAACGAAAGCGCCCGCGGTCCGGTTGCGACCAAGCGCGCGGACAAGTTGGCGCAGGATGGACTCAGCAAGGAGGTCAGAATGACAAGGACGCTTCTCAAAATGGGCGTCGCCGCGGCTTTTATGGTTGTGAGCGCCGCTGCTTGGGCTGCAGGCCCCAACGACGGTCCAAAGTACCCAAACATGACCAGCAACAAGCGCTACACCGATCAGCGGATCATGGACCACAACAACGGCGCACCGCGCTACGCGGTGACCAGCAACCCCAATAAACATTACACCGATCAGCGCATCATGGATCACAACAATGCCGCACCGCGCTATGCGGCTACGACCGCCAGTAGTCAGAAGCCAAGCCAGGCTTCTCGCGCCGGCCAGCGCACGCGGGTGGTCCACACCAATCGGCGCGCGCCGACCACGCACGCCAACGCGGCATTCGCCCACCATGGGTGACCTGACGGGCAGTTGACGCCACCGGCCGCTTTGCCGCGTGGTGTTAAGGGGACGGCGGTGAGCCGTCCCCTTTGCGTTTGTCCGCTCCTCGCCGTCCGGAACTCAAGGTTTTCCGCTGAAAAGTGTCGTAAGGATCGCTATAAGTCGACGCTCCTGCTGCCAGTGCCCCGAACCCGAAGTTCGCATGCCTATGCCGCGAGTCCGATTGCGAACTTCGGGTTCAAAGGGGCACTGGAATCATAGATTTGCTAGTGTCCTTTCGATTCCGAAGTTCGCGTCTAGCGTGCTGCAAGGTGTGGCGAACTTCGGAATCGGGACACTAGTGGCCCGCCTATGGTCTCGATGCAAACTTTGCCCGAAGCGGACTTCCGACATCGTCTACAGCGTGCGCTCGAAATCCCACGCGCGCTGCGCGCCTTCGTCCGGGCGCGCGAGTCGAGCCTCGTTGTCGTTGCCGCCGCCGTCGGTGGACTCGCCGGCCTGGGCGTGGTGGCGATGAGCTTTGCGACCAACGCGCTGCATTGGTTGTTCTTCCGAATTCCATGGAGCCAGCGGCTCTCCGCGGCTGATTGGGTCGATCCGACCCTGGCGATCGGAGTACCGACCGTCGGTGGCTTGTTGTTCGGGCTGGGCCTCGTGCTCGTCGCCCGCTGGCGGCCCCTGCGCGAAGTGGATCCGATCGAAGCCAACGCGCTCCACGGCGGCCGCATGTCACTACGCGGCAGCCTCAATGTCGTGCTGCAAACGGTTTGGTCCTGCGGCGTCGGCGCTTCGGTCGGCCTTGAAGCTGGCTACACCCAGCTCGGCGGCGGGATCGCGTCCCGGATCGGCCAGGCGTTTCATCTGCGCCGCCAAGACCTGCGCATATTGGTTGGTTGCGGCACCGCCGGCGCCATTGCCGGAGCGTTCGGCGCACCTCTCGCCGGCGCCTTCTATGGATTCGAGCTTGTCATCGGAACCTATTCGGTCGCGGGTCTCACGTCGGTTGGGATCGCCGCGCTCACCGGTTATCTGGTGGTGCGCTGGATCGACCCTGCGTCGCTTGGGATCGAAACCATTTATGTCTCGCACGTCACCGCATCCGACCTTGGTATCGCAGCCGCGGTGGGGCTGGCGGCCGCCGCCGTCGGCATCGCCGTCATGCGCGGCGTCGGTGTGTGCGAGCCCGTGCTCAATCGGCTGAAGGTCAAACCCTGGCTGCGCCCCGCGCTGGGAGGTGCGCTGGTCGGACTGATGGCGCTCGTCACTCCGCATGTGCTCGGCTCCGGACACGGCGCGATCCACATCGCCGCCATGATCAATCAGCCAATGGGCGTGGTCGCGGTCATGTTCGTGCTTAAGTGCCTGGCATCGATTGTTTCGCTCGGCAGCAATTTTCGCGGCGGATTGTTTTTTACGTCGCTCCTCATCGGCGCGCTTGGCGGCCGGCTATTTGCCAACGTCGTGTCGGCGGTGTGGCCCTCGCTGGGGCTCGACCCGCACATCTACGCGATCATCGGCATGGGCGCCCTGTCGGCCTCGGTGATCGGAGCACCGCTGACCATGACGTTCATTGCGCTCGAAACCACGGGCGATTTCTGGCTGACCGCCGCCGTTTTGATCGCAGTCATCATCTCGACCCAGGTGACCAGGGAACTGTTCGGATACTCGTTCGCAACGTGGCGTTTCCATTTGCGCGGCGAGACCATCCGCAGCGCGGCCGATATCGGGTGGCTTCGCGAGTTGACCGTTCGCCGGATGATGCGCGCCGACGTGCGCACGGTTGCGGCGCATACGACCGTCGGGCGATTTCGGCTGGTGTACCCTCTTGGATCGACCGCACAGGTCATCGTGGTCGACGAACAACGACGCTATGCGGGCATCGCGATCGTCGCCGAGGTGCACTCCTCGGAACAGGACCCGGCGCTGCCGATCAAAGACGTCGTTCGCTATAGCGATATCGCCCTGTTGCCGAACATGACCGTCAAGGAGGCGGTCGAGGCGTTCGATCAAGCTGAAGCCGAGGCGCTCGCGGTCATCGATTCACCCGACAGCCGGCGCGTGATCGGTCTCTTGTCAGAAACCTACACGCTGCGGCGCTATTCGGAGGAACTCGAGCTCCAGCGCCAGAACCTGGTCGGCGATTGACGGCCCGCGCTAGTGTCCCGATTCCGAAGTTCGCCACACCTTGCAGCACGCTCAACGCGAACTTCGGAATCGAAAGGACACCAGCAAATCTATGATTCTAGTGCCCCTTTGAACCCGAAGTTCGCATTCGGACTCGCTGCACCTTGTGTGCGAACTTCGGGTTCGCGGCACTAGCCGACGCTCGTTTCAGAACGGCTCCTTGAAGGGCCGCAGATCGACTTCCTGCGTCCAGGCCGAACGCTGCTGACGATGGATTTGCCAAAAAGTATCGGCGATCGCATCGATGCCAAGCAGACCGTCCTCCCCGCGTTGCTTGGCGAGGTCCGGCTGTCGGCTCAGGAGGCGATCGCCTTCGATCCCACCATCGATTACGACGTGGGCAACGTGAATTCCGAGCGGCCCAAACTCGCGCGCCATGCTCTGCGAAACCATGCGCAAGCCAGCCTTGGCGGCGGCGAATTGCGCGAAGCCGGGCTTGCCGCGCAGGCTTCCGGACGCGCCGGTGAAGATCACGGTTCCCCGTCCGAGCGGCACCAGCCGGCGCGCGGCCTCGCGGCCGACCAGGAATCCGGCGAAGCAGCCGACGCGCCAAAAATCCTCAAACAGTTCGGCGGAGAGATCGCGAAAATCGATCTTCCGATTGTTGCCTGCGTTGAACACGATGAGGTCGGCCGGATCGAGCCCGTCACCCGGCGCCATCGCCCGGTCGAACAGGCGAATGATGTCAGCTTCCTTGGTCGTGTCGGTCGGCACCGGCGCGGCCGCACCGCCTTTGGTCGTGATCGTCCGCACCACCTGTTCGATCTTGTTGGAGGTGCGGCCGGCCACCAGCACGTGATAGCCCTCGGCTGTGAAGCGCCGGCACAGCGCAGCGCCAAGGCCGCGCTCGGCGCCGACACCGACGACAACGGCTGTCGGTCTACCCATTGTTGCCTCCACGGCTCTTCGCGGCCTGCGGTGGGTGGTCAAACCAGGTCCCCGCCATCACGGCCGCGAATATCGTGACCCCGTAAACCACGAGCCCGCATGCGAGCGCGGCGAACAACCAGGTGAGTGAGCCGGTGAGTTGCAAGACGGCCCAACCGCCGCCTGCCGCGACGAACAGGCGCAGGAATCCGCCGGTCAGCGGCCAAAACAATCGCCCGGCGCCTTGCGACGAAAAGTAGAGCGCGAGGCCGAGCCCAAAGAATCCATAGAACGGACCAACCACGCGCAGATAGGCACTTCCCACTGCCACCACCTGCGGATCGGAGCTGAACAGCGTCAGCCAGGCGCTCGGCCAGATCGCGGCCGCGAGGCCGATCGTCTCGGTGACCGCGAACGCGATCGTGCCGCCGATCAGTGCGATCCGGAGCGCGCGCTCGCGTTGGCCGGCCCCGATGTTGGTGCCGACCAGCGCCACCAGCGGCGCGCCCAACCCGAACACGATCGGAACCAGCAGATATTCGAGCCGCGCGCCGGTGCCAAATCCGGCCACCGCACGCGCGCCGGCCACGCTCGCAACCAGCGCGGTCGTGAATGCGATGATCACATTGGTCAGCACCGACGTGATCGAGCTGAACAAGCCGACCGCCAGGATGGTGCGAAACAACGGCCAGCGCGGTCGCGAGAAACGCAAACGCGCGACATTGCGGCCGGACAGGATGTACCAGCCCATGACCGCGGCTGCGCCCGCGTAGAACAACACCACGGCCACGCCACCGCCGGCAATTCCGAGCGCTGGAAAAGGCCCGATGCCGAAGATCAGGCAGGGCGAGAGCGGGACGAGGAACACCACACCCGCACATGTCACCAGTGCCGGCACCAGCATGTTCCCGGTGCCACGGATCACATTCGCGAGCGCGTTCATGGCCCACAGCAACACGTTGCCGCCGAACACGACGTTGGAATAAAGCAACGCCGCCTCGAGCTCGCCGCCCTGGCCGCCGAGGGCCTGGTAGATCGGCCGGCCGAACGCCAGCATCACGATCGAGAACAACGCGCCCAGTCCGATATTGATGATCAGCGCATGCAGAACGAGCGCGTCTGCGTCGTCACGGCGTCCCGCGCCGAGCGCTCGCGCGATCGCCGATGAAATTCCCCCGCCCATGGCACCCGCGGAAATCATCTGCATCAACATGACCCCGGGGAACACCAGCGCCATGCCGGCAAGCGCGTCGGTGCCCAGTCGCGAGATGAACCAGGTCTCGATCAGGCCGGTGGATGCCTGCGCCACCATGACGAGGACGTTTGGCCAGGCCAGCAGCAGCAAGGTCGATAGAATTGGTGCCTTCAACAGCCGGCTGGTGCGCGGATTGAACGCGGCCGTGCCGGGCTCGGAGGCGACCGGCTCACGACGACCTGCGTTCTGCTCGAGCGCCGCGATGCTCATGGCGATGTCCGGGCTCGGGTCGCTCGACGGCGCGCCGACGGTTTGGGTTTTGCGGTCGTCAGGTCGGACGCGATCGCCCGATAGCGCTTGCGCACGCGTGCGCCCGCGGCGGGCTCCGCCACATAGCGGTGCCCGGCTTCAGTGATGGGGCGCCCGGTCTTGCGATCGACCAGCACCGGATCCACAGGCACTCCGCTCTCGGAATCGACCAGCAGCACGCTCGGTCCCTCAGGGGCGAAATGCCGGTTGCCCCAGGTCAGCAATGCCACCGTCACCATCCGAAAATCGCGCCCGCGCGCGGTCAGCACGTACTCGTCGCGCGGCGGATGCTCGCTGTAGCGGCGGCGCTCGAGCAGCCCAGCAGCCACAAGCGCGTTGAGGCGGCGTGTCAGCATGTTGGGCGCAATGCCGAGGCTTTTCTGAAACTGGTCGAAGCGCGTCATTCCGCGCAGCGCATCGCGCAGGATCAGGATGCTCCACCATTCGCCAACCCGTTCGAGGCTGCGGGCGACCGGACACGCCATATTGCCGAAGCTCTTGCGCTGCATGGGTGGCATTTGGGCCTAGTTACTATCATCATGCAAGTCACGAGGCTGAGTGGCAGTCCTGCGATTTCGGAATAGGATCACGACAGGCCCGGCTGCGCCCGCGCTTAAGCCGCGCAATCTGCTCCCGGCCTGCATTCACGCGTGGAGAAACCAGATGATCGACACCGCAACCGCCCGGACCCAGCCGACGGTGGCCCCCGGTACTGTCGTCGTTGTGGAAAACGGCAAGGGCCTGTTTGGACAGGACCTGCTCAACGGCCGGCACCGGCTCGTTGCCGACGAGCCGCGCACGGCCGGCGGCGAGGATGCCGGTCCCAATCCCTACGAACTTCTGCTCATGAGCCTCGGCGCGTGCACCTCGATGACGTTGCGGCTCTATGCGCGGCGCAAGCAGCTGCCGCTCACCCGCGTCGCGGTGCGGCTGCGCCACTCCCGCATTCACGCCGAGGATTGCGCCGATTGTGAAACCAAAGCGGGCTTCATCGACCGCATCGAGCGCGAGATCGTGCTCGAAGGATCGCTCAACGAGGATCAGCGCAAGCGAATGATGGAGATCGCCGACATGTGCCCGGTGCACAAGACGCTGACGTCGGAAATATCAATCGTGACGCAACTCGCGCCGACGTGAGGGTGACTATTTCCAGAACCGCCCGGACGCGATCCTGGCGCCCTCTGCCATGGCGGCGAGCTTGGCCCACACCACGTCGGGATCGACGGCGGCCTGCCCGACCCAGGTGCCATAGCCGCAATCGCTGCCGGCGATCACCCGTTCGCGGCCGACCAGGTTGGCGTAACGCGCAATCCGCTGGGCGATCAGCTCGGGATGCTCGATGAAATTTGATTTCGACTCGATCACGCCCGGGATCAGGACCTTGTCGTCGGGCAGCTTGACCTTCTCGAACAGTTCCCATTCGTGGGCATGGCGTGGATTGGCGGCTTCAAGCGAGATCGCGTGCGGCCTCGCCAAGAACACGACGTCGATGATATCGGCGAGCGCGACGTCGCGATGATGCGGCCCCTCGTAGTTGCCCCAGCACAGGTGAATGCGAAGCCGATCGGCCGGGATATTGCGGAGCGCGTGGTTGAGCGCCTCGATGTGCTGCCGCGCGCGCTTGCGAAACTCCGCCAGGCTCAGGTCCGCATACTGAATATGACGGCCCATGGCGAGGTCGGGACAATCGATCTGGAGCACCACGCCGGCGCTGGCGACGCATTCGTATTCAACCCGCATCGCCTCCGCGATCGCGTCGAGGTAGGCCTCCTGGCTGGGGTAGTGATCATTGCGAAAAAACAGCGACACCACGCCGGGCGAGGCGGCGCTCATGAAGGCCTCGCCGCCGCCGCTCGCCTTGATCCCGGCGGTCAGATTGTCCACGTCGGTGAGCGCGGCTTGTCGATCGCGCACGCTGATCGGTGCGTTGCAGGCCGGCGTCTTGCGGCGTGACCGGCCCGGATCCCCAAACACGCGCTGGGCGAGCCGCGGAAACTCGGCCAGGTCCTGATAAACGAACGTATTGCCGGTGCCCCCGAACCCATCGAGCCGGTCCTTGATGTAGGTCGCATAGCTCGGCTTGGACAGTTCGCCGTCGTTGACGAGATCGACCCCGGCGTCGCGCTGCTTGCGAACGACGTCCACCACCGCTGCGCGTACCCGCGCGGCGAGCGCGCCAGCGTCGACCGGCACCCCCTCCTCCTTCGCATACATCATGCGGACCAGATCGTCCGGCCGCGGCAGGCTGCCGGTATGGGTGGTCAGGAAGCGCTCGGTGCTGTGTTTCATTTGGCCGCAATATTTCCGCTGTTGTATTTTATTGCGAATTCCTAGTGCCCGGCGCGCAGGGTAACACGCGTATGGATCACAATAACATCGTCGTCGGCATCATCTCGGACACGCATGGCCTGCTGCGGCCGCGGGCGCTCGCGGAACTCGCCGGCTCCGATCTGATCGTTCATGCAGGCGACATCGGAACGGCCGGCCTGATCGAAGAGCTCGCCCGTGTCGCGCCCACGTTCGCGGTTCGCGGCAACGTCGATACGGGCCCTTGGGCGGCGGGTTTCCCGGCCACCGCGGTCGTCGCGGTCGGCGAACACAAGTTCTATCTTCTGCATGATGTCGCCGAGCTCGACCTCGATCCGGCGGCCGCCGGCTTTGCCGCGGTGATCTACGGTCACTCGCATCAGCCGGCGATCGAAACGCGTGACGACGTTTTGTTTCTCAACCCTGGGAGTGCGGGCCCGCGCCGATTTAGGCTGCCGGTGACGCTCGCCCGCGTGCGCGTGACCAACGGCGAGCTGCACCCCGACATCATTATTCTGGAGCCCTAGCGCGCGATCAGCAAAAGTGGTCACCGGTTTTGCGTCAGATCGCGCGCTCATCATTGATCTAGCGATTATTCCGGGGCGCGCGCCGGTCAGGGCAATGGAAACCCGAACCAGGCGGCGCGCAGCAGCGCAATCAAACGGGCTAGCGGTGCGATTTCGACTGCGGACAGGGGTTTGCGGCGGCGTAATCGCTTGAGCACGATGGGCACGATCGCCACCGGCAACAGCGCCGGCCTCGCGTCCGTTGGCAACTGCGCGGCGTGCTTTAAAAAGGCGTCGAAATGTTGCTCGGCGCGGTCCGTCATTTCGGCCAACGCCGCGCTTAGTTCCTCCGTCGCGCGGCCGGCAAGCAGGTCCGCGGCAGCCGCACCATGCCGGACCAGGACCTCGGACGGGACATACACATGGCCGCCCGCGGCGTGCAGCGGTGCGACGGCGAGCAGCGTCACCGTTCCGTAGGCGAGCCCGGCCGCGTCGGCCGCACCGGCGAGTTCTTGCCCGTTCCAGGCGATAATCCGGGCGGCCATTGCAAACAACGCGCTCGAGGTCCGGCGCACGTAGCCATCAAACTCCGCGAGCGTCGCGATCGGTTCTTGATAGAGATCCGATCGCCGCGCCTCGATCAGATCGAGCAGCGGTTGAGCTGAAAGCCGGCAGCGATCAAGCGTGTCGAGCAGCGCGCCGGCCACCGGGTGGCCTGCGACCTCGCCCGCGCCCGTGCTGGTCAACGCGTCGTACCACCATTGCAGCCGGATCTCGCCGGCAAGCGCCTCGTGGGCGACTTCCGAGATGCGGGCAATCTCGAGGTTGAAGGCATAGAGCGCATGAAGATGCGGCCGGCTGGCCGCAGGTGCAAACAAGGTCGCAACAAAACGATCCTTGTCGGACGCCCTCACCAGCGCTTCGCAGTGCGCATAGGCTGCCTCACTCATCGGGCACTCACGGGACAGCGATCAGCAACGCCGCGATGCGCCGGCGTTCGCCCAACAGAATGTTGTAGGTCCGCACGGCCGCCCCCGTCGCCATCGCCTCAACCACGATCCGGTGTTCGCGGAACCTTGCCCGCAACGCCGGTGCGAGCGCAACCATGTCCGCGCCGGTGCCGATCAGGCAATGGTCGATCGACGCGGCGTTGGCAAACACCAGTTCCAGTGCCGCCTCGTCGATCTCGGCCGCGGCCGCCACCGGCGAAGCCCAGATCCCGCTGGGCAGGCACAGCAGCGATCCCCGATGCGACATGCCGGCAAACCGAAATCCGCCTTTGCCGTAGGCATCAATCGGGGCCGCGCTGGGCAGATGTGGACGCTGGGCCGGATCTTCGCTCACGCCCGCTCAGGGCCGCACCTTGGCGGCTGCAGGCGGGGACGTCTTGGCGGGCGGCGCCGGGGTGTCGGTCGCCGGCGCCGGCGTCTCGACGTGTTCGGTGCGCCCCGTCCCGACCCCGAGATAAATCAGGATCGGCGAGGCGATGAACACCGACGTATAGGTGCCGACGAGCACCACGCCGAACATCATGGTGGCAGTGAAGCTGCGGATCGCCGGCCCGCCGAACAGCAGCAACGCCAGCAGCGACATCGCGACCGTCACGTGGGTGATGATCGAGCGCGACAACGTCGAATTGATCGAGACGTTCAGCAGATCCGGCATCGACAGCCGCTTATAGCGGCGCAGCATCTCGCGAATACGATCGTAGATCACGACCGTGTCGTTGAGCGAATAGCCCAGAATGGTGAGCAGCGCTGCGATGCTGGTCAGGTCGAAATCGATCTGGGTCACCGACATGAAGCCGAGCGTGAGCACCAGATCGTGCACGTTGGCGATCATCGCGCCGAGCGCGAACTGCCATTCGAACCGGAACCACAGGTACACCAGGATCGCCGCGATCGCGGCAAAAACACCGAGAATGCCCTTGTACAGAAGCTCGCCGGAGACGCGCGGTCCGACCACCTCGATGCGCCGGTAGTCGACGTCCGCTCCGAGCGCGCCGCGGACTTTCTCCACCGCGGCCTGTTGCGCGGTTTCCCCGCCCGGCTGCTGCGCGATGCGGATGAGCACATCGGCCGACCCGCCGAACTGCTGGAGTTGCACCTCGCCCAGCCCGAGCGCGCTCAGCGTGGTGCGCATGGTCTGCAGGTCAGCGGTTCCGGATTTGGCCTGCACTTCGAGCAGGGTGCCGCCCTGGAAGTCGATGCCGAAATTGAGGCCGTGCGTAAAGTAGAGCACGATGGCCAGGATCGACAGCGCGGCGGACATCGGAAAGCTGATGCGCCGAAAGCGCATGAAATCGAACTTGGTGTCGTCCGGAACGATGCGTAGCAGGCGCACTGGATTTGTTCTCGTTGTTGTTCGGTCGCTTTAATCAGATCGGCACGGTCTTCGGGCGCTGCCATTGCACCCAGCTCGCAATGATCAACCGCGTCAATGTGAACGCGGTGAACAGGCTGGTCGCGATGCCGATCCCGAGCGTGACTGCAAAGCCGCGCACAGGCCCGGTCCCGATCACGAACAGGACCGCAGCCGCGATGAAGGTCGTGATGTTGGAATCGAGAATGGTCGCCAGAGCGCGCGAAAAGCCGGCGTCGATCGCCGAGATCGCGGAGCGGCCGCCGCGCACCTCCTCGCGGATGCGCTCGTAGATCAGCACGTTGGAATCGACCGCGATGCCGACCGTGAGCACGATGCCCGCGATGCCCGGCAGCGTGAGGGTCGCGTTCAACAGCGACAGCACGCCGAAGATCATCGCGACGTTGATGGCGACCGCGATGTTGGCGAACAGACCGAACAAACCGTAGGTTGCGAACATGAATACGACGACCAGGACGGCGCCCGCGTAGGAGGCGAGCTTGCCTTTCTGGATCGAGTCCTGCCCGAGGCCGGGGCCGACGACACGCTGTTCGATCGGCGTCAGCTTGGCCGGCAGTGCGCCGGCGCGCAGCAGGATCGCGAGCTCGTTGGCGCTTTCAACCGTGAAACTGCCGGAAATCTGCCCGCTGCCGCCGAGGATGGCCTCGCGGATCACCGGCGCCGAAATCACCTCGCCGTCGAGCACGATGGCGAACGGCCGTCCGACGTTTTCCTGCGACACCTGCGCGAACCGGCGCGCGCCGGCGGTGTTGAACCGGAACGTCACGATTGGTTCGCCAGAGCGCTGATCGAAGCCTGGCTGGGCATCGGTGAGATCCGCACCCGACACCATGACCTGCTTTTGCACCAGCACCGGATACTTCTGTCCTCCCCGCGTCTCGTACAGCAGGTCGTCATCCGGCGGCACGCGGCCCTGCTGTACTGCGTCCTGCGGCGAGTTGGACACGTCAACCAAACGAAACTCGAGCTTGGCGGTCTTGCCCAGGATGCGCAGCAGCGCTTCCGGGTCGCCCAGGCCCGGCACCTGCACCAGAATCCGATCAATGCCCTGGCGCTGCACTGTCGGCTCAACCAGGCCGAGCTCGTTCACGCGCTTCTCGATGATCGGGATCGTCTGCTCGACCACCTGACGGACACGCTCGGTCATGGCGGCTTCGGTCACCGTCAACCGAACGAGGCCGTTGCCGGCGTCGGTCACGTTGAGCGAGCGCTGTCCGGTCCCACCCAGCAGCCCGCCCAACGGCACCGACAGCTCGCGCAGCTTGCTGTAGGCGGTCTGGAAATCCGAACCCTCGCGAATCCGCACCTCGACCGTGTCGCCGCGGATTACCAGCCCGGTGTAGCCGACCTTGGCGTCGCGCAGCACGCGCCTGACGTCGTCGCGCACCTGATCGAGCTTCTGCTGGCGCACATCGTTGGCGTCGACCTCGAGCAGGATGTGCGAGCCGCCCTGCAGATCAAGCCCGAGCACCACATGGCGCTGCGCCCACTCCGGCCAGCGCGCAACGGTCTGCGGGTTGAAGAAATTCGGGACCGCACACAGACAGATGATCACCGCGATGGCCACGATCGCAATCGCCTTCCAGCGCGAGAAATAGAGCATGAGACTTAGCTCGCCTCGTCCTTCACCGGCTCGCCCTTAGCGCGCACGTCGGAGATCATCTGGCGCAGCTGGCGCACCCGCACGCCGTCGGCGATCTCGACCTCGATCTGATCGTCATCGACCACCTTGGTGATCTTGCCGACAAGCCCGCCCGAGGTCACCACGGTGTCGCCGCGCCGCACGTTCTTCACCAGTTCCTGATGCTGCTTCACCTTCTTCTGCTGCGGGCGCAGGATCAAAAAATACATGATGACGAAAATTGCCACGAACGGGAGCAGCGACATGAACATGTCGCTGTTGCCCCCGAGGCCCTGGGCAAATGCGGGCGTGATAAACATCGAGTTTCCCTCTATTCGGTAGAGCGCTGCCGCTGTGCAAACGGGCTCCGGTCGGCGGACCCGGCCCCAAATCGCGCGCGACTATAGCGGCCGCGAGCCCGATTGCAACGTGACAGGACGCCGGCCCAACCATAGGCAGAATGGGCTAATCTAAGGCGAAAGATCGGCCCATTCGTCTCAAGTCACATGCCAATCGCCGCGGATGAGGCAAAATCCCATACCACTCGCGCGCTTTTCGCGATAAGCCATCGGCGCAACGAAGGTCCCGTCATGTCAGAAGCCCGAAAACTCCACGTGTCCCCCGACGGTGATCTCTTGGGACGTATTGCCGACGCTCTGGAGCGACTGGCGCCCGCGGCGCCAGGCGCGCCGGATTTTTCCGCTGCGGATGCGTTCGTGTGGCATCCGTCCGGACGCCGGCTTGCCAACGTCAAGCGAGTGAACCGGGTCGACATGGCGCTGCTCAAGGGCATCGACCGCATGCGCGACATCCTGATCGAGAACACCGATCGCTTCGCGCGCGGCCTGCCGGCCAACAACGCGCTGCTGTGGGGCGCGCGCGGCATGGGCAAATCGTCGCTGGTAAAAGCGGTGCACGCGTCCATCAACGCGCAGCTCGGCGCCAAGGCCGGCCGGCTCAAGCTGATCGAGATCCACCGCGAGGACATCGAGAGCCTTCCCGACCTGATGGCGCTACTGCGCGGCGTCCCGTACCGGTTTATCGTCTTTTGCGACGACCTGTCGTTTGATGCGGAGGATACGTCCTACAAGTCGCTCAAGGCGGTGCTGGAAGGCGGGATCGAAGGCCGGCCCGAGAACGTGATCCTGTATGCGACGTCGAACCGGCGTCACTTGATGTCTCGCGACATGATGGAGAACGAGCGCTCAACCGCCATCAACCCGGGCGAAACTGTCGAAGAGAAAGTCTCGCTGTCGGACCGGTTCGGGCTCTGGCTCGGCTTCCACCGCTGCAGCCAGGACGAGTTCCTGGCGATGGTCGCCGGCTACGTCGCGCACTTCAAGATTCCGGCCGAGGCCGACACGGTGCGGCGCGAGGCGCTCGAATGGGCGACGACCCGCGGCTCGCGCTCCGGCCGGGTCGCTTGGCAATATGTGCAGGATCTGGCTGGTCGGCTCGGGATTGCGATCAGCGGAAGCTAAGCTAGCTCCCGCTCTGCTTGAGCCCTACGCGCCCGGCAGGTATTGGGTCGGATCGACCGGCGCCGAGCCCTTGCGGATCTCGAAGTGCAACTGTGGCGAAGTGACGTTGCCGGTCTGGCCCGACTTGGCGATCACCTGGCCGCGGCGAACCTGGTCCCCGCGTTTGACCAGGATTTCACTGGCGTGCGCGTAGGCGGTAACAAACCCATTGCTGTGGCGGACCAACACGAGGTTGCCGTAGCCTTTGAGTTCGCTGCCGGCATAAGCCACGACACCGTCCTCGGCCGCGTGCACCGGAGTTCCTTCCGGCAGCGCCAAGTTGATGCCGTCATTCTGCTGGCCGTTCGCCATTGCGCCCGAGCTTGAGATCACCCGGCCTCGGGCCGGCCACCGGAACGACGGCATGGCGGCGTCCGCGGCCTTGGCGGCGGCGTTTGCGTCCGGTGTCACCACCTGCGCGGCCGGCGGGCTGACCATCGCTACCTGCTGCTCCGCCGGTGCCGGCGCCGCCTTCGGAGCGGGTGCCGGGGCGGGCTTCGCCGTAGCGGCGAGCGCGACCGTTTGCTGTTTGGGAGTCTCCGGCGGCTTGTGCGCCACGATTGTCTTCTTGTGTTCGGAGACTTGTTCGGCAACGGGCGTCCGTGGCAGGGCGCTGGGCGCGGCCAGTTGCGCGGTCTCGACCCGCGCAGGCGGCGAAGGTATAGCCGGCTGCATCTGGCTGTACTGAACGCCAGTCGCGCCTTCCTCAAACCGCGCCGTATCGGAGCTGCATCCTGCAACTCCGCCCGCGAGCACCGCGAGAACGGCCGCCCGCCCCAGCGGACCGATCATCACAACGATACGCATCTCACCCACCCGTACGCACCCACGTAGAGTTCGACTTAAACACACGCCGAGTAAATATTGCCTTAAGGGTTAATCCGATCGAGTCGTTCAAGCCGACACGGCGCCGCGTGCGGAGAGGCTAAAGCTCGCGTGCCTTGCCGGGGATCAAAGGCACGAAGCGCACCGGGATCAGCTCCCTGCGCACAATTCCGTCGGCGGTCTTGGTGAGCTTGACCAGGTACTGGGTGCCGGCCGGCGGACCGAGCGGAAGGATCATAACGCCGTTCTCATTGAGCGCATCGAGCAGACTCTCGGGAACCTGGTCGGTCGCCGCGGTGACGATGATGCGGTCAAACTTGCCGCGATCCGGCAGTCCGGCGACGCCGTCCGCCACCACGATCTCGACATTGTGGTAGCCGAGCGTCTCGATCCGGGCCCGCGCTGTCTCCGCCAGCGTGCGATAACGTTCGACCGTGACAACCTCGCGGGCGAGCCGCGACAGCACGGCCGCCTGGTAGCCCGAGCCGGTACCGATTTCGAGCACCCGATGGTGCGGGCGAACGTCGAGCTTCTCGGTCATGTAGGCGACGATGTATGGCTGACTGATGGTCTGCCCGCACGCGATCGGCAATGCGTGGTCCGCGTACGCGACCGCGCTGTAGTCAGGCGGAACGAAATATTCGCGCGGGACCTCGTCCAGCGCGCGCATCACTGATTTGTCCAAAATGCCGCGCTGGCGCATCTGGAGCTGGAACTCCATGCGCCCGACATGCTCGTCGCTGTGCGCCCTCGCCATCGCGGTCTTGAAACGTCGTGCCGCGCCCGTTCCCCGGGCTTGAGGAGCGAGCCGGCGTACCATCATACGCAAGCAATTATTAACGTTCTCAATAAATAAGCCGCGAAGTAAGCGGCGGTGGCCGCGCCCGCGCCGCGTCGGCACGTCACGCCAGGATGTCGACGAGCTTGGTGAGAAACGGCTCGTCGGTCATGTCGAGCCGCAGCGGCGTCACCGAGACGTGGTTGTCGCCCAGCGCCGACAGATCGGTTCCGAGCGACGGGGCCGGGCGCTCGCGCCGATCATAGGCGATCCAGTAGTACGGGTTGCCGCGGCCGTCGTGGCGCGCCTCGACCTTCAACAGCGCCGCCTGTCCGCGGTGGCCCTGGGTACAGCTCGCAACGCCCCTCACCTCTGCGGGCGCGCAATCCGGGAAATTTACGTTGATCAGGACGCCGCGCGGAATTCCGGCCGCGAGCACCTTGCGGATCACCTCGGGGCCGAACCGCACGGCCGTTTCCCAGTATGGCTTCTGGCGCGTCGTCGCGCTGAACGATAGTGACAGCGCGAATGATGGAATGCCAAGAATGGTGCCCTCGATCGCTCCTGCGATCGTGCCGGAGTAGGTCACATCCTCCGCGACGTTACGCCCGCGGTTGACCCCGGCGAGCACGAGGTCTGGGCCCTTGCCATTGAGAATATGGCGCACCCCCATCACGATGCTGTCGGTCGGCGTGCCCTTCACGGCAAACCGGCGTTCCTCCACCTGGCGCAGCCGCAGCGGATCGTTGAGCGAGAGCGAATGCGAGACGCCGGACTGATCGGTTTCCGGCGCGACGATCCAGATATCGTCCGAGAACGCGCGCGCGATCTCGGCGCACACGTCGAGCCCCGGCGAATGGATGCCGTCGTCGTTGGTAATGAGGATGCGCATGTCAGTCTCGCCCTGGCCGGGCCATGACCTAGCACAAAAGCACAGGCCACAATCAAGCGGCGCGCTCGATCTTCTCGCGTCCGCCCATATAGGGCTGCAGCACCTTCGGCACGGTGATCGATCCGTCTTCCTGCTGATAGTTTTCCATCACAGCGATCAGCGCGCGGCCGACCGCGACGCCGGAGCCGTTGAGCGTGTGCACATGACGCACCGCACGCCCCTCTTTCGTGCGGTAGCGCGCGCTCATGCGGCGCGCTTGGAACTCGCCGCAGATCGAGCAGGATGAAATCTCGCGGTACATGTTCTGGCCCGGCAGCCAGACCTCGATGTCGTAAGTCTTTTGCGACGGAAACCCCATGTCGCCGGCGCACAGCGTCATCACCCGGTAGTGCAGGTCGAGCCGCCGCAACACTTCTTCGGCGCACGACAGCATGCGCTCGTGCTCGTCCTTGCTGGATTCGGGCGTGGTGATCGAGACGAGCTCGACCTTGGTGAACTGATGCTGGCGGATCATGCCGCGTGTGTCCTTGCCGGCGGCGCCCGCCTCCGCCCGAAAGCACGGGGTCAGGGCGGTCAGCCGCATCGGCAACGCAGCTTCCTCGACGATCGACTCGCGGACGAGATTGGTAAGCGGAACCTCCGCGGTTGGAATGAGCCAGAGGTCAGTGGTGGTTCGGAATTGATCGTCGACGAACTTCGGCAGCTGGGCGGTGCCAAACATAACGGCGTCGTGGACCAGCAACGGCGGATTGACCTCCGTGTACCCGTGCTCGCCGGTATGGACGTCGAGCATGAATTGCCCGATCGCTCGCTCCAGCCGCGCCAGTCCTTGCTTGAGCACCACAAAGCGTGAGCCCGAGAGCTTTGCCGCGGCCTCGAAATCCATCTGCCCCAGCGCTTCCCCGAGCTCGAAATGCTGCTTGGGCGCGAAGACGTAGTTTCGCTTGGCGCCGAAGCGGTGATGCTCGACGTTGTCGTCGGCGTCCTTGCCGTCCGGCACTTCGTCGAGCGGGAGGTTCGGAATCTCGGCTAATGCATCGTCGAGCTCTCTGGAAACCGCCTTTTCTTCAGACTCCATCGCCGGGATGGCGGCCTTCAGGTCCGTGACTTCCGCCATCAAAGCTTGCGCAGTTGTCTCATCCTTCTTGGCCTTAGCCTGGCCGATCTCCTTGGAGGCCGAGTTTCGGCGTGCTTGTGCGGCTTCGAGCTTTTGGATGAGCGCGCGCCGGCACTCGTCGACGGCGAGCAGGCGGTCGGCAGCCGGTGCCAGGCCGCGACGCGCAAGCCCGCGATCGAACGCCGCGGGGTTCTCGCGGATCCACTTGATGTCGTGCATGCCGCCCCTACTCCGCCGGCTTGGGTGCCGCCGTCGCGCTTGCCGCCGCCGCCGCGGCCGCCTTCTTCTCCACGGCCCGCACCGCAAAAATCGATCCTTCATAGAGAACGAGCAGCGGAACCGCGAGTGACATCTGGCTGAGCACGTCCGGCGGCGTGAGCACCGCCGCGATGATGAAGCAGATGACGATGAAGTAG
>DATIPA010000171.1:0-29030 GCA_035472475.1 Xanthobacteraceae bacterium
CAAACCGGCGGCAAGTCCTTCAACGCGGCGCGGCGGCTGCAGCCGCCGCGATCTGTCCTTTGCCCGCAATTGCGCAAAACGCGGCGAGGATCGTCGTTATCGGCGGCGGCTTCGGGGGCGCTAACTGCGCGCGGGCGCTCAAGGCCCTCAACCCGAAATTCGCGGTCACGCTGATCACGGGAAGCGAGACCTACACGGCCTTTCCGCTCAGTAACGCGGTGCTCGCCGGCCTGCGCCCGCTCACGGCCCAGCAGTTCGGCTATCAGAACATCGCCACCGCCGGCGTCACCGTCGGTTTTCAGGCGGCGGTCGCGATCGACCCGAGCGCCAAAACCGTGCGCCTGCGCAGCGGTGACACAGTCAGCTACGACCGCCTCCTGATCGCGCCCGGGGTCGAGGTGCGCTTCGACGCAATCAAGGGCTACGACGAAGCGGCCGCGCAGATGATGCCGCATGCGTGGACCGACGGCGCGCAGGTCGCTCTCCTGCAGCAGCAGTTGCAAGCGATGCCCGCCGGAGGCGTGGTGGTGATCTCGTCGCCGGTGACGCCGGTGCGCTGTCCGCTCGGTCCCTATGAGCGCGCCAGCATGATCGCGTTCTATCTCAAAGCCGCGAAGCCGCGCGGCAAAGTGATCGTGCTCGACTCCAAAGACACCTTCGTCATGCGCCAGCAGTTCGAGCAGGCCTGGACGGAGCTTTATCCGGGCATGATCGAATGGGTTTCGCTGTCCGACGGTGGCAATGTCATCGAGGTCGATCCTGCGACCAGGACGCTGACCACCGATTTCGAGTCCTACAAGGCCGACGTCGCCAACGTGATTCCGCCGCAGCGCGCCGGACGTATTGCGCTCGCGGCCGGCGTCACGGATCGAACCGGTTGGTGTCCGGTTGATCCGATCACATTCGAATCCCAACTCGTTCCGAATATCCACGTCATCGGTGACGCGGCGATTGCAGGCGCGATGCCAAAGGCGGCGTCAGCGGCCAAAGAGGAAGCGAAGATCTGCGCCACGGCGATCGCTCAGTTGCTCAAAGGCGATCAACCGCAGCCGCGCGATCTCGCCAGCAGCTGTTACAGCCTGATCGCGCCTGATTTCGCGCTCGCGATTGCCGGCAAATATCGGCCGCACGACGGCCAGTTTACCGAGATCGAAGGAACAGTCACGGCAAGCCCGGTCAACCCCGCATTGGCGATGCGGGCCCAGGAAGCGAAATCCGCAGACGCGTGGTTCGCGGCGACCACGGGCGAGATCTTTGGTTAGGAAGCGCGTCGCCGCGGCGTTGTTGGCGGCTTTCACCGTCAACGCAAGTGCTGAGGATTTGAAACCCTATGAGAGTGTTGGCGATGCAATTCCGGCATCCCTCACCGGCGCGCCCGGCGACCCAGAGCGCGGCCGCGAGATCGTCGGCAATCGCCAGGTTGGACTTTGCCTCCTCTGCCACACCGGCCCGTTCCCGCAGCAGCGGTTTCAGGGCAATTTGGCCCCTGATCTCAGCGGCGCCGGGACGCGTGCCAGCATCGGACAGCTGCGGTTACGAATTGTTGATGCAAGCCGTCTGAACCCCAACACCATCATGCCGCCCTACTATCGGGTCGATGGGCTCACGCGCGTCGCGGCGAGCTATCGCGGAAAGCCAATCCTGTCGGCGGAACAAATCGAAGACGTCGTTGCTTTCCTCAGTGCGTTGAAGGACGAGAAAAATTGAAGGCAAAACTTGCGATCGACCAAAGCCGGCGCGCGCTCATCAAGGGCGCGGGCGCGCTCGTCTGCGGTGTGTTGCTGACGGTGCGCAAGAGCGAAGCGACGCCGGCCTCCATGCAGGCCGCGATCCGGACGGTGTTCGGCAATGCCGAGATCGGCAAGGGCAAGGTGACCCTCGATATTCCGTCGCTGGTCGAGAACGGCAATACGGTGCCGATGACGGTCTCGGTCGAGAGCCCAATGACGGCGACCGATTACGTCAAGTCGATCCACGTCTTCAACGAAAAAAACCCGCAACCCAACGTGATCGGCATTCACCTCGGACCGCGCGCCGGCAAGGCGAGCGTCGCAACCCGCATCCGGCTCGCCGATTCGCAGAAGGTGGTCGCGATTGCCCAGATGAGCGACGGCTCGGTGTGGTCCGGCCAGGTCGACGTGATCGTGACGCTGGCCGCGTGCGTGGAGGGCCTGTGATGGCACGCGCACTGATCAATGTGCCGCCGCGGGCCAAGCGCGGTCAGGTAATCGAGATCAAGACCTTGATCTCCCACGTCATGGAGACCGGGTTTCGCCCCTCAAGCATCGGCGTACTGCTGCCGCGCTATATCATCACGGAATTTGTCTGCACCTACGACGGCCAGGAGATCTTTCGCGCCGATCTCTACCCCGCGATCTCCGCCAACCCCTTCATCACGTTTCATACCGTCGCGACCCAGAGCGGCACCCTGACTTTTACCTGGACGGGTGACAACGGCTTTTCGGTCACCGAGCAGGCCGCGATCACGGTCGAATGAGACCGGGGCGCATGCGTCGTGCGATTCTCGACGTTGGCTGCGTTATTGTGGTGATCGCCACCGCAGCGCTTGCGGCCGCTGGCGAGATTCCCCTCACCGAACGCCGATCCGGCTACGACATGATGAGCCGGGACACCAAGGCGATGCAGGACGACGACACCGCCAACCCGGCGATGCTGTGGGTGTTTGAAGGCGAAACGCTCTGGAACACGAAGGCCGCGAACGGAAAAGCTTGCGCGGACTGCCATGGCGACGCCAGCACCAGCATGAAGGGCGTGGCGGCGCGCTATCCGGCGTTTGATCCAAGCCGCGGCCAAGCGGTCGATCTCGAGCAGCGCATCAACATCTGCCGCAGCGAGCGCCAGAATGCGACGCCGCTACCGTTCGAGAGCCGCGAGCTGCTCGCGCTCACGGCTTTCGTCGCCCGCCAATCGCGGGGGATGTCGATCGAGCAAAACGATCCGCGCATGCAGCCCGCTATCGCAACCGGCCGCGCGCTGTTTGAAGGCCGCCAGGGTCAGCTCAATCTGTCCTGTGCGCAGTGTCACAACGACAATTGGGGCAAGGAACTCGCCGGCAGCGTCATCCCGCAGGGGCATCCGACCGGATACCCGATTTATCGGCTGGAATGGCAAAGCCTCGGATCGCTGCAGCGGCGCTTGCGCAACTGCGTGTTCGGGCTGCGGGCCGAGACCTACGCGTTCGGTGCGCCGGACGCGGTCGCGCTGGAAGCGTTTCTGATGTGGCGGGCACGCGGCATGCCGATGGACGCGCCCGCGGTGCGGCCGTGACGGCGGCGGCGGCTATCCCAGATACGCCCCGCCGTTTACGTGAATGGTCTGTCCCGTGATGTAACGCGCCTGCGGCCCGCACAGGAAACGCACCATGCCGGCGACGTCCTCCGGCTTGCCGCGCTCGCCGGTCAACGTGTTGTGCGTGGCGTGGTGCGCAGGCACGGTTTTGCCGGGTTCCGGTCGACCGACTAGCCCAGGCGCGACGAGATTGACCGTGACCTTGTAGTCCGCAAGATCCGCCGCCAGTGCGCGGGTGAGCCCGACCAGGCCTGCTTTCGCGGTCACCACTGCGGCGCGCGCCTTTGATCCGGTGTGAGCGCTCAATCCTCCGATGTTCACGATTGCGGCCGCGCCGCTTTGCTTGAGGTGCGGAAGACATGCCATGACGCAATAGAACTGACCATCCAGCGAGACCGACATGACCTCGCGCCAGAGTGCGGGCGTCATCTCGTCGAGTGCCGTTTCCCGCCGCAGCGCCGCATTGTTGATCAGATAGTCGATACGACCAAAGCGCGCCGCGGCGGTTTTGACCATGGCCTGCACCGCATCTGCATCGGCTACATCCGCCAAGTACGCGAAACCCCGACCGCCGCCGGCTTCGATCTCGCGTACCACCGCGTCGACCTGCGCCTTGTCGCTCCTGCCATTGACCACCACGGCCGCGCCACCGTGCGCGAGCGTCAACGCGATGGAGCGGCCGATATTGCGCCCCGCCCCGGTCACCACCGCGACCCGCCCCGCCAGTTCCAGTTGCCCGTTCATGCAGTCACCCCCGCAGAATTCCGAGATTGGCTGGATCGTCGTAGAGCCGGCGCGCGAGCCTCAACGCGGCGGCGATCCGCGCCGCGTCCCAGCCCCCGTGAGCGGCATTGAGCGCGAACTTCTCCTCGATGTCGGCGCGCGAGAGCGGCTCGTGGGCGCCACCGCGCATATGCGGCTGGCGCTCTTCGACCTCGCGGCCGCCACGCAAGCGCGCCCGGATGTGGCCCGTGAAATTTCGCGGGTAAGGATTCGCCGGATCGACCACGTAGCGGACTTTGTGGGCGAGCGCGAGTACGGCGGAATCGCGCACAGCCGCGTCGGTGAATGCGTCGAGTCCGACACTACGACGAACGAATCCAGCCGCGATGCAGTAAGGCGTGGAGAACTTGGCTCCGTAGCCATTGGCCGGGCGCTGCTTTGCGGCGAGCGGCTCCCATAGGCGGTGCACAGTGCCCTCGCCGACCTCGCAAACCAGTTCCTCGATTTCGTCCGCCGCGATCCCGCGCGCCGCCAATCGGCGGGCGCAGTCGATGTAGGGATGCGTCATGGTTCCGCACGGATAGAGCTTGAACGCCAACGTCTCGCTCACCCAGCGCCGGCCAAAATCGCCGACCAACGCCGCATAGTCGCCAGCCGTTGTGTGGGCGAAGCCATGAAACAAACCATGCGTGCCTTCCAGCACTGTGCGTGGCCCATTGAAGCCTGCGCGCGCCAGTAGCGCGGCGCGCACCCCCGATTGCGCGGCCCAGCCCGCGTGCAGACGCTTGGTCCAAGCACCATCGGCCAAATACTCGATGATGCCCCCGGCCATGCTGCCTGCGATGCCCACCGCGTCGACCATTTGATGGCGATCGAGCGCGAGCGTCGTCGCGACCCCGATCGCTGCAGCCAGCGTCCCGAACACCGCAGTCGGGTGAAATCCAGCCTGATGCACGAGCTTCGGTGTTACCAGGCTGAGCCGGCACATGACCTCGGTGCCGACCGCGATGCCCCGCAGAATCGCCGGTCCACCGATGCCAAACCGTTCGCCCACCGCCAGAACCGCCGGCACGATGACGGCGCCAGCGTGAACCGGACCACCTTCGAACGTGTCATCGAAATCTTCGCCATGCGCAGCGGTGCCATTGACGAATGCGGCGCCAGCCGCGCTCAAGCCGCGCACGTGGCCGATCGCCGTGCACGGACCGTCCTCGTCCCACCCGTCGAGCGCGCTAGCCACATAATCGGCATTACGCGCCGTCACACAGAGGCCGATGACGTCGATCGCCAGCATTTCGCATTTGGCGCGCATCGCATCCGGGAGATGATCGATCGCCCAGATGGCCTCGGCCAGCCGCTGCGCAACCGACGGCGTGGGAAGCGTCTCTTCCATTCAGGTGTTCCGCAGCCGGAGGCTGGCGCCAAAACCAGGGATACGGTTGACCAGCGCCACGACCGCAATCGTGATCGCCAGCATGATCAGACCGAGGACGGCGATCGCGCCGAGATCGCCGCTTTCGTTGAGATCGAATATCAACACCGAAATGACTTTGGTTTCCGAGGTGAACAACATGATCGCCGCCGACAGCTCGCGGATGACGCCGACGAAAATAAAACACCAGGTCGCGATCACGCTGGTGCGCAGCAACGGTGCCGTGACACGGGCGAGTGTCTTGATCCTGGTGGCACCGAGGATTCGGCTCGCCTCCTCGAGATCGGGACTGACCGAGCGGAACGCGGACTGCAATTGCTGATAGGCGGCAGGCATCGCGATAGTCACGAACGCAATCAACAGGATCCACAACGTGCCGTAGAGGACGAATGGCGGCCGAGTGTAGGTCAGGAACAATCCGACTCCGAGCACGATGCCAGGCACCGCAACGGGCGCAGTCGCCAGAAACCCGAGTGCGCGATGAAATGCGATCGCCTGCCGCGACGTCAGATAGGAGACGACGAGCGCAATCACCGTCCCGATCGTGGCCGCCAGGGTGCACAGGATCAGCGTGTTTCGAAAGGCAAGCTTTGTCGCCGAGAGCTCGAAGAACACGAACTCGAAATTATGCAGCGTCAGATTGCCCAACCCG
The DNA here is from genome assembly GCA_035472475.1 of Xanthobacteraceae bacterium. Lineage (GTDB taxonomy): Bacteria > Pseudomonadota > Alphaproteobacteria > Rhizobiales > Xanthobacteraceae > JAFAXD01. Next base: position 6,117 of record DATIPA010000171.1, read on the forward strand.
ATCAGCTGCGACGGCACGCGTGAAAAAGCCGCATTGAGCAGGGCGCCGTATGGCAGGAAGACCGGATTGAGTAGAATCAGCAACGAGAACCCAAGCGCCGCCCATTTCCAAGCGCCCAGTCCGATGATGCGCGCGTCGCCCTGCCGACCTCCGACCACCGCGTACCCACGCCGGCCCAGGATGAAATGCTGGCCGCGCAACAGCAGCACGGTCAGCACCAGCAGGGGGAGCGACGCTGCAGCGGCAAGTTCGGGCTTGGGTGGATATTGAAACAGGCTCCAGATTTTCGTGGTCATGGTGTGGAAGCCGGCCGGCAGCGCCAGGATCGCGGGCGCGCCGAATAATGTCATCGATTGCAGGAATGCGACCAAGGCGCCCGCGAGCACTGCCGGAAGGGCGAGCGGGATCGTTACGCGGCGCGCTGTCGTCCACCTGCGGCCGCCCAGAATAGAGGATGCATCTTCCAGGTCGGCGGGGATGCGCTCGAGCGCATTGGCGACGAGCACGAACACATAGGGCGCGGTGTAGCACGATGTAACAAAGATCAGCCCGGTAAGCGTGTAGATGTTCAACAGATAGTCGTCCGACCCCGCGCCGGTCAGCGCGCGGTAGGCTTGGTTTATTAGCCCGCTATTGGGTGCAGCCAACAGCTCCCACGCGATTGCGCCGAGGAACGGCGGCGTCACGAACGACGCGGTCATCAGCGCGCGGACGGCGCCCCGCAGCGGCATGTCGGTGCGCGCCACCAGCCAGGCGAGCGGCGCCGAGACCACGCAGCAGATGAGGCTCGCACTGACCGAAAGAATCACCGTCGTGATTAGAGGCTCGACAAAGGCTGGCGTACTCACCAGTTGGCGAAAATTGTCGAGGGTGAAGTGGCCAGCCCGGTCGACGAGACTGAAATAGGCGAGCCAACCCAAGGGCGCCAAAATCAGAGCGCACAGCACGAACGCGGATGCGATCAGGATCGGCCATGACAGGTCAAAGCGGACCGCTGGCCGCGACGCCTCCATCGGGGCGAATGTCACAACGCTCCCTCGCCTTGGGAACCATGGGCGATACGGCCGGGACCCATCCGGCAACGACGATGAAAGTCAGACACGGAAAATCTGCGCATAGCGCGCCTTGATGTCCTCGGCGGTCTTTTCGACGCCGGCCGGATCGTCCCGCATGGTCTTGATGTCGCGGAACGGCTTGCGTCCAGGCTTCTCGGTCGTACTGGGGTGCATCGAGCGAAGTCCGCCAGTATCGATAATGAATTGCTGCGCCTCGACGCCGAAACAGTAGCTTTGGAACAGGCGCGCCGCATTCGGATTGGGTGCGTTCTTGAATATACCATTGGGACCGACGATCAGCGGAGCACCCTCGGTCGGATAGACCACCTCGACCGGCTGGCCCTGCTCCTTCATGATGAAGATGTTGTACTCGTTGCCGTCAGCCATCACGGCGCGCTCGCCGAGCCCCAGCTTCTTGGGCGGGTCGGCGGAGGACTGCACCTGCATCACGCGTTGCTTCGCGAGCTTTTCGAAATAATCCCAGCCGAGGTCACGAGCCATCTCGTAGGTGGCCGTCATGATGGTCCCGCTGTAGCCCGGATGGCCTTTTACGATCTTGCCGGCCCATTTCGGATCGAGCAGATCGGCGAAGCTCCGAGGCGCGTCTTCGGCCTTTACCAATTTGGTGTTGTAGGCGATCACACTTAGCCAGACCCGGAAACTTGCGAACATGCCGTCCGGATCCTTGTGCTCGGATGGATAGAACCGCGCTACGTCCTCTGGCATGTAGGGCGCAAGCAGCCCATCCCGCTTCCAGACAATGAAATGCGCCGCATCCGAGGAGTTGACCACATCGACCGCGTAGATGCGGCTCGCATATTCTTGACCGATGCGTTGGAATACGCGCTCAGCGCCGGTGCGCTCGACCCGCGTCGCGATGCCTGGAAATTTTGCCTCGAACGACTTGGCGATCTTCTCCGCCACCGGGAGGTCGACCGACGTGTACCACACGACCTTGCCTTCACGGCGGGCGGCTTCGATCAGCTGCGGCGTGACCTGCGCCGGTTCGGGCGGCGCAGCCCGGGTCGGGGCGGCAAAGGCGGTTGCAGCGAATGCACCCGTGACTTGCAAGACCTTACGCCTGGAAAGCCTTTGCGGCATTCTTCTCCTCCCTAACGCCCAACCAGTTGCCGCGCTTTCTTTGGCGCGGGCCCAAAATCATATTACCGCGGCAGCGCGCGGCAGCGCTCGGACGGCATCTGCAACCACACCGCAGCGCCTTGCGGGAAGTTCTCGGCGGGCGCCGTCACGATGCGGAGCTGGGTACCGTCAGCGAGCTCCACCATATAGTCGCGGCCCGCGCCAAGAAAGACATTGCGCACTACCGTTGCCGGCAACACGTTCTCCACGCCCATTGGCTGCGCGGCCGATATCCCAATGTCGTGTTGCCGGATCGCGATGGCGCATTCGCCGCTCTGCGCCAAGCTTGCGCCCGCGCAACGCAGCGCAACGCCGGCAACCGAAACGCGGCCGGCACCCATGCTCAAACCTTTGATGATGTTGCTTGCGCCCAGAAAGCGCGCGACGAACTCGGACGCTGGCGCACCATAAATGTCGTGCGGTGAGCCGAGTTGCTCGACGCGGCCGGCGTTCATAACGGCGATCTGGTCAGCCGTGGTCATAGCTTCCGCTTGATCATGGGTCACATAAACCGTGGTGTAGCGGTACTCGTCGTGCAGCCGACGGATCTCGAAGCGCATCTCCTCGCGCAAGTTGGCATCGAGGTTTGACAACGGCTCGTCCAGCAGCAGGGTCTCCGGCTCGACAACGAGAGCACGAGCCAGCGCCACGCGCTGCTGCTGACCGCCCGAGAGTTCCCCCGGGTAGCGATCGACAAGCGGCGTGAGACGGGTGGTCTCCAGTATCGCTGCGACCTTTTTGGCAACGAGGGCACGCTCGAGTTTGCGCAGCGTGAGCCCATAGGCGACGTTCTCGCCGACCGTCATGTGCGGCCACAACGCGTAGCTCTGAAAGATCATCGACATTTTGCGGTGCTCGGGGGGCATTGTTTTCGCCGGCGACGACACCACGCGACCAGCCACCAGGATCTCGCCCGAGCTTGGCTCCACAAACCCTGCAATCAGCCTTAGCGTAGTGGTCTTCCCGCAGCCGGAAGGCCCGAGCAAGCAAACAACCGTGCCATGAGGAATCGTCAGCGACACATTGTCGACGACTGCTTGCGTCCCGTAGCGCCGGGTGAGACCGCGCAACTCGACGGACGCCACGCGCCGGCCTCAGGTCCCGGTAAACACCGGCTTGCGCTTCTCCATGAAGGCTTTGCGGCCTTCCGCATAGTCGTTGCTGGCGAAGCAGCGTTCCACCAGTTCAGCGCTACGTTTGAGGTTGCGAACGGATTCGTCCTTGACGGCTTCGTTGATCGTGAACTTCACGGCATGCACCGTCAGCGGCGCATTGGCGGAGATCGTGTCGGCGTAGGTCTTGACGTAAGCCTCGAGCTCGCCCTTCGGAATCACGCGGTTGACGAGGCCCATGAGACGGGCCTCCTCGGCGTCGAATTGCCGCGCGGTGTAGAAAATCTCCTTGGCGAAGGACGGGCCGACGACATCAACCAAGCGCTTGACGCCGACATAGCCGTAACCAAGCCCCAGCTTGGCGGCCGGAATGCCGAACTTGGAATTGTCCGAACAGATACGCATGTCGCAGCACATGGCGAGCCCAAGCCCGCCGCCGATGCAATAGCCCAGGATCATGGCGATGGTCGGCTTGGGAAAGTCGTAGAGGCTGGTGAAGGCCTTGTCGCTGGTCGAATTGTATTTCTCAACCTGTTCCTGATTGGCGCGCTGCTTGTCGAACTCGGAAATGTCCGCGCCCGACACAAAGGCCTTGCCGCCGGCGCCCGTGACGACCACGACGCGCACGTCGTTGTCGTTGCGGAAGTCCTCGAGAATGCTGTGGGTCGCGGCCCACATCTCGAGCGAGACCGCATTGAGTCGCTCCGGGTTGTTGAAGATCAGGTAACCGATGCCGCCTTCCTTGCGGGACAGCATCTTGGTGGTCTGCGTCATAGAAATCCTCGTCACTGATACAAAGCTCTTGTGTTCGGGCACAACCTAGATCGCCTTGGCGGCACGCAGTTCGGCAATCTGCCTGGTGCTGAAGCCAAACTCCTTGAGCACCGCGCTGGTGTGTTGACCGAGTGCCGGCGGCGGCGAAACGAGCCGGCTCGGCGTGCGGGACAGCGTCACCGGCTGACCGACGATGGTCATGCTGCGATCCTTGGCCGTCACGGTCTGCGCCAGCTTGAGATGCTTGACCTGCGGGTCGGAGAAGACCTCGTTGATCCTGTAGATCGGGCCGGTCGGCACACCCGCCTCGTTGAGCCGGTCGACCCACTCCTTGCTGGTGCGTTTGATCGTGCGCGCCTCGATGTCGGCATTTAGTGCATCGCGATGTTTCAGCCGTTCGGCGGCGTTGGCGTATTCAGGACGCTTGGCCATTTCGGGCGTTCCGAGCGCTTCGCACATCCGCTGCCACATCTTGCTGCCGGTGGTAGCGATGTTGATGTACCCATCCGAGGTCTTGTAAACGCCGGTCGGTGCGCTGGTTGGATGGTTGTTGCCGGCCTGCTCGGGAACCTCGCCGGACATCAGCCAGCGCGCCGCCTGGAAGTCGAGCATGAAGATCTGCGCTTGTAGCAGTGAAGTCTCGATCTGCTGGCCCTTGCCGGATTTCTCGCGCTCGAGCAGCGCGGTCAGAATACCGAGCGCCGCGAACAGGCCGGCGCACAAATCAGCTACCGCGATCCCGGCCCGCACCGGACCTTGCCCCGGGAGGCCGGTGATCGACATCAGCCCGCCCATGCCCTGCGCGATCTGGTCGAAGCCCGGCCGATCTGCATAGGGCCCCGTTTGTCCAAATCCCGAGATGCTCGCGTAGACGAGCTTGGGGTTGACCTTGGCGAGCGACTTGTAGTCGATCCCGAGCCTGCGTTTCACGTCCGGCCGATAGTTCTCGACCACGACATCGGCCTTTTTCACCATGCGCTTGAGCGCGGCCACGCCGGCCGGCGACTTGAGGTTGAGGGTGATGCTGCGCTTGTTGCGGTGGAGGTTGGAGAAATCCGGCCCCGCGCGCGGCCCGCCCATGTCGGCAGCCTCGACGTGCTCGGGCGTCTCGACCTTGATCACGTTCGCGCCCCAGTCGGCGAGCTGACGCACGCACGTCGGCCCCGCGCGGACGCGCGTGAGATCGAGAACCGTGAAGCGTGAAAGAGCTTTGGAAGCGCGAGCAGGCATGGGACGTCATCCTGAACTGGGCGTTTCTTGGCCCGGTTCGATCGGGCGGCTCGACATTCCTCGATCAGGGCCGCGTTGTCCACCGGCCGGGGCGCGCGCTACCAATGCGCTAGCTTCGCAATCAGGTCGGCCGCGATGATGAAAAGCAGGATCGTAAATGCCCGCCGCAGCCAGACTTCGCTCAGCAAATGCCCGGTCCGTACCCCAATCGGGGCAGCGATCATGACCGCCGGCAGCATCGCAACAAAGATGATGAGGTCGACGTAGCCCAGGCTGTAGCTCGGTAGACCCTGGGCGTGCCACCCGGCCAAAATCGCGCCGATTGTGCCGATCGTGCCGGTCACCAGCCCGGTCGCCGATGAAGTGGCGATTGCCGTCTCGATCCTCACGCCGAACGCCTGCAGCACCGGGGTCGCGACCGTGCCGCCGGCGGTCCCGGTCAATGCCGCCGCACATCCGATCGCCGAGGCCACCGCAAGTTTGACGGGCCCCAGGAGCGGCACCTTGGCGGTCACGTGACGCTTGACGAAACCTTCGTAGATCGCGACCGCGATCAAGTAACCAGCAAACACGGTGGTCAGGATCTCGGTGGAACATAACGGCAGCAGCACGTTTCCAACCAACGCGCCCACCAGAACGCCGACAGCCCAGCTCCAATAAAACTTGAGGTCGAGGTTCCCGAGCCGGACTTGTTTCCAGGTCGCCGCCACAGCACTCGGTATCACCAGCGCGATCGACGTCCCGACCGAAACGTGCATCACCAGCGCATGCGCAACGCCGAACAGCGGCAGGAGGTGAAGGAAAATCGGAATCCGGATGATGCCACCGCCGACACCGAACAGACCCGACAAGAAGCCCGAGCCGAGCCCAACCGCCACGAACACGGCGATACGCATCGCCAGGTCTTCCATGCCGGCTCCTCTTCAGTGCGGCGGCATCGGCATATAGACCGGCGGAGCGCCCTGCAGCTTCATGCGCTTGTGGATCGCCTCGTCGTCTGCCCCATAAGGCTTGAGGTACACGTAATAGCGGTCGGTGCGCTCGATGATGTCGTCGTCCGGGTCGCTGCGCTCACTCACGAGACTGATGCTCTCGAACCGGATGTGCATATAACCGGGCATCAGTTCGGTCCAATCCTTGAGATTGGGCTCGAACACCGTCTCATACGTATAGGGGCCCGTGAGCTTGATCACGCGCGTGCCCTCGCCACTCGGCGCGCGCGACGGAACCTCCTTCCAGGCCAGACCCGACTGCTCGAAGACTCGAACCGGGCCCTGCATCACATAGATCGACTGGCTCGGATCGATGTTGCTCATCTTCATGGTCACCCGATAGGACTTCTGATCGTCCTCATAGGCGACCTTCACGAGCTCGACATAGAGTCCCTGATAGGCGACGTGCTCGAGCTTGAGAGCTGTAAGCCGCTGTTGCACCATCCGGTATTGCTGATAGCGGCCGACCGCATAGTCGACCGCAAATGCCAGCGCGATGATGACGATCGCACCAAGCAGAACCCGCGACCGCAGGAAACCGAACCCGCGCCCCAACCTGACCCTGGGCCCATGCGCACTCTTGGCGCGCGGCGCCCCGGCACTCTGAAGATTTGCCAGCAGCGGGCTTGCACCGGCCGCTCCCGCATCATGCTCGAGGTGCGCGAGTCGTTCCTCGAGCTCTCGGCATCGTGCCCGGGCTTCCTGCAAATCGCGCCAAAGGCGGACAATCAGCTCGTCCTTTTCGGTGTCGGACAGCTTCTCGATCAGCAGGCGGTGATCGGCGTTGGTCATGCGGCCAGCCTGCCGTCGGCGATGTGCACGACCCGGTCGGTCTGCGCGGCGAGGCGAAGATTGTGCGTCACCATGATCAGGGTCATGGCCCGTTCGCGGTTCACGGTCCGAAACCGCTCCATGATCTCACCCTCGGTTTCTTCGTCGAGATCGGACGTCGGCTCATCGGCGAGCAGCAGCGCCGGCGCATTGACGAGGGCGCGCGCAATGACGACGCGGCGTTGCTCTCCGGCGGAGAGTTCGGCCGGATAGGCATCGACGTGTTCCGCAAGGCCGAACTGCGCGAGCAATTCCGCGGCCTCGCCATAGGCGCGTCGGGTGTCGCGCGCAGGACCGAGCAGCGCCGGCAACGCGACGTTATCGATGACACGCAGCGTCGGCAGCAGGCTCGCAAACTGGAACACAAAACCGATCCGGCGGTTGCGAAAGTCGGCCAAGCCGCGATCCGGCAGCGCCCAGATATCGGTTTCCTCGACTCGGACTGTGCCGCGGGTTGGACGGCTCAATCCGCCGATCATCGCCAGCAGTGACGACTTGCCGGAACCCGAGCGCCCGACGATGGCGGCGAATTGTCCTCTGGGCACCGCCAGATCAATACCTCTGACGGCTTCGACGTCGCCGCGCTCGGTCGAGTAGACTTTTGTCACCGCGCCGCACGACAGCATCGCTATCCCTCGGACCGAATGAGATCATACGGTTCCCGCCGGCTCGCCTGCCAGGCCGGATAGAGCGCACCCGCAACACCGATCAGCGAGGCGAGCACAATGCAGGCAAGCGCGATCAGACCGGTCGTCGCCGTGTTCAGCCAGACGAATGGAATTCCCATGCGATCGAGGTAGTAGACCAAGGAATGCTCGTAGACCCGCATCAGCAACACGCCAAGAACGCATCCCATAAGGCCGCCGAACGCGGTCGCAAGCACGGCCTCGGTCAGCAGCACGCCGATGATCTGCCCGCGGCGCGCGCCGATCGCCTTAAGCAGCCCAAGCTCGCGCCGCCGTTCCGTAATGATGGCCGAGAACAATACGCTCACCATTAGCGCGGTTGAGACGAACATGATGACCATGAGGCCCAGCACGCCATTGAGCAGCGCCGCCAGACCCTGGCGTATCGAGGTGAGCATCGACTCGCCGGACACGATCTTGATGCCTGGAAAGTTCGCCAACGCAGCAAAGCGCACCTGCTGAGTGGTCGCGCCGGGCGCGAGCTCGAGCAGGACACCTGACAGCTTGTTAGGCTCGAGCGGTGCCTTCATGCCGCAGACCTGACGCATGACGTCGCGCAACTCATCGAGCGTCGCGAATGAAATAAACAGACCGCGCTCGTGCGTGCCAACGGCGGTTTTCCCGAGCTTGCCGTAGACGGTGAGCGGGCGGCCGAACAGCAACAGTTCCGTACCGAGCGGCTCGTCGCGGCGGCCACCCACAATGACGTCGCCCTCTCGCAACGGGCGGCCCAGATGCTGCTCGAGCCACGGCTGCACGGTGATATCCCGGTCGGGATCGAATGCGATCAGGTCGATCAATTCCCCACCGCGTCCATAACCCGAGGCATCGGTTCGAAAGATCAACTGCGGCGCGGCCCTGCGCACGCCCTTCAGTCGTTCCAGGCGAGGCAGTTCGCTGGCGTCGAGCGTGAGGTCGGTCGGCTCCGCTGTCAGCAGCGCCGCCGTGATGTTGGTCAACGTTCCGGCCGGAATGACGAGCATGTCGGCGCCAAGCCGGGTGAACCCGACCGCCATGCTGGTCTCGATGCTGTGCATCAAGACCGCCCCGGTAAAGATGGCGCCGCTGCACACAGCAACGGCCGCAAGCAGCAAGAGCGTGCGGGCCTTGCGCCGGCCGAGATTTTGCAGCGCCAAGCTGCCGAGCAGAAACCGGATACGAGGTCCGTCAGACATTGCTGATCGCGCCGGCTACCGCCGGCACGAGAAACGTTGGAGCGGCGCCGTCAGAGCGTGCACGAGCGCGTATGCTTCATGTGCTCGAGCGCGGTCGGGATGATGACACAGTCGTGGTGGCCGCCGTTGCTCGGCAATATGCCCAGCAGTTCATCTTTCTCGGTATCGATCACCGCGACGCCACTCGACAGACGCTGGAAGCCGCTGAACGGAACCAGCACGTATTTGCCGTCGTAGGTGATGGCCGGCGTCTGCAGGTCCGGCCCGATGCCCTGGATCTCCTTGATGATCTTCCACGTCTTGGTGTCGACCACCATCACGCCGCTCGCCGCCGGCGAAGGATGCAGCACCGAGAGATAGAGCTTCGAACTGTCGAGCGAGAATACCATGTGGAACGGGTTCGGATACTTGCCGCCCCACAGCGGATCCTCGACATGCGCGACTTTCTTCCATTTGGTCGGATCGGGGTCGCGCACGTCGAAGACGCAGCAATTGTTTTCGCGCAGATTGTTCATCATGCACAGGAAGTGTCCGTCCGGCGAAAACCCGATCTCGTGCCCGGGCGAGAACACCTTGTCGAAGACGACCTCCCAATGATTTTCATCGACGCGCCTGACCGGATACTGGTCTTGTGAGTCCTTGTTGAACTGCAGGAACGCGACCGGATTGAAGTTGTTTTCGGCATCAAGGATCGTGATCCCGCCGCACAGCCGCACCACGGTGGCGGCCCAGCGGCCGGTTGGGTGCCAGATCGTTCCGTCGGCGCCAGTCAGCGTGTGCGGTGAATCTCCCGGGATCGTGCCCTCTTCCACGAAAAGCTCACCCATCGGCACCATTTCCCATTCGATCTTCTGACCCTTGGTGCCGCGATAGTCGAACCTGCCGGTCTGCGGATCGGGAAAGATCTTTGAGATTTTGAGTGTGCCGCCCTTCTGCCAGCAGTCCCGCAAGTCGCTCGAATTTCCGGCCCAGTCGAACTTCAGCGCGGCGATCACCCGCGACGACTGACGATCAAAACAGGCCGCGATGTCCTTCTGTCCATCGGTTACGAAATACGACTGTGCATCTTTGGGATTGATGGTGACGTGAACGCCAAGGCCAAGCCCGGTCGTCTCGGCGACGTTTTCAATCAACTCCATCTGAGCGCCGTCGTAACGCACCCGATAGATGTTGAAGCCGGGCTCCGGCGTCACCATGGGCGTGTTGATGCCGTAGATCAGGCAGTTCTTCCCACCCTGGCTGCTGTTGATGAATTCGAACGAGTGATACGGGTCGGCGCTGGGAAACGCGCACAAATGGTGTGAGATCGGGTTGTAGTCGCCATAGGTCCAGTACCAGATCGACGCCAGCACACGGTTGGTGTTGAGGTCGAGCGCATAGGTGCCACCGCCGAGCTTGGTCGGCAGCAGCGCGATCCACTTGCCGAGGCTGCGACCTCCGACATCGGATTTCGAATCGATCAATTCACGAACGATATGTTCCCGCTGCGCACCGGCATAGCGGCTGCCGGCTTGAATAGCGCCGGAGTCCGTGGCGGGCCCTGACGTAACCCACGAATATCCGACCGCTGCCGCCTCGCCCGCGACCGCGGTCCCGGCGACGACTTTGAGGAGGTTGCGGCGGTTGAACTTCGACTTCGCCTTCGGCGACGGCTCGACCGGCGCCGGCACGCCGCGCGCCTTGTCGTTCAGATAGTCCTGGAATGCCTGATGATCGTCCTGCGTGACTTCGGCTTTGCGGCGAAGATAGTCTTCGACCTGCTGCTTGGCTGTGGCCAAGGCCCCTCGGCTCGGCTCTTCTTCCAGTTTGATCTTTGGCGTTTCGGTGGCTGCATCCTTGACGATGGTCTTTTTTCCCGGCTCCGACATGTGCTGCCCCGGTGCTGATGTTGAATTTTTGAAGACAAGAGTAAAAAACTATCGCCAGAACTGGCGAGCAAACGTTGTCAGACGGTCTGGTGGAAGTCAATATTCGGGGCGCTTGCGCAGACGTGCGGCGCTGACACGTGCGGCGCTTACATAAGCTGCGCTAACAGGCGGCGTTATCGTATGCGGCGCGCGAGGTATGATTTTCCGAGTGCGCGATCTTCGCCGACGTGCGTTGCGAAGACAAAGTGGCGATGTGATAAGGGAGTGAGGGAATGTGTGGCTTCCGAAAGTCTTCGGGCAGGCTGACGGGCGATGGGTGATCCTCTCCTCCTGGCTGCTGTTACCGGTCTCGGCTTGTCGACGCTGGTCTCAGCGATCCGGCTGATCGATTGGTTCCTGCACAGCGACCCGAAGGTCATTGCACAAACCGGACGGTGGGCGGCGTTGGGACTAGCCGCGATGTCGATTCCCCTGTTGTTTGGGCTGTTGCTCACCCAAAGATGGACCGCCGCAATCGGGCTCACCGCCGTGATGCTGCTAGGGTTCGCGTTCTACGGCCCTCGCCTGTTGCGAACCCTGATGCCGCGGCGGCTCGTGCCGGACTGGAGCCCGCCCAAGGGCACTGCCGCTGCCTCAGGGCGTGCCGATATCTCCGATCCCGAGTTGGTCCAGCGTTCGATCGCCGTCCTGGAAGAATACCTGCGATGCACGACCGGCATCCCGAAGCCCGACAAGACGAATGGGCAGGCGATGGAGGCGCCGGGCCACGGCAGCGGCCATGGCCACACTGGCAATGGTCGGGACCGCGATCCCGTGCCGGCTGTCATGTCGGAAGCTGAAGCATTCGATATCCTGGGCCTCGATCCCGATGCGGCGGCTTCGGATATCGGCGACGCCCATCGGCGGTTGCTGCAGCTTGTGCATCCAGACCACCGCGGCTCGCATTATCTGGCGGTGAAGATCAACCAGGCCAAGGACGTTTTGTTGGACACGAGCGGCGCGCGAAAAGGGCAAAGCGAAGCCGCGCCGGCGCGCAAACGTCCGCGTCGGCGGCCACCGCGGCCGCCACCCTGATCCCTCATCGCGCGACCGGGTCGTGGCACAAGTCGCCGGGAACGAACCGCACGCGAGAGGTGAGGGGATGGCCGAACGACGAGATTTTCTGCCCGAGACAGAGACGAAGGTCCCGATCATTCAGCCGCCCGGTGGTGGCAAGGTTGTTAGCGTGCTGCGCGATCAGAGCACCTTCAAGGTGCTCAGCGAGCAGACCAACGGAGCCTACGCCATCCTCGAGCAGAAAATTCCCGCCGGCCACGGACCGCCTCTGCATGTTCATCGCCACGAGACCGAGATTTTCTACATCCTCGACGGACAGTTCGAGGTGATCATCGGAGACAAGACGGTGCCCGCACCGACAGGAGCGATCGTGGTGGGTCCGCGCGACATCCCTCACACTTTTCGCAACATCGGCTCGAGTGATGGGAGATTGCTCCTGACCGTTATTCCGGGGCACTTTGCCAACTACTTCATCGACGTGGATGGCATGGGCGATGACGATCACGCCGCCATTCGGTCGCTGGCCGCCAAATATGACGTTGAGATACTGGAATGACGCGTGCTTGCATGTTTAGTGGCGATCCGGCTGGCTGCTCGCGGATTATGTGAATGACTGAAATCAGCAACGCTCTCGTCCCGATCGATTCCCTCAGTGTCGACGTGCTGACCGACGACGTCAGCGATAACTATGTCAGCAAGACGCTGTTTGCGGTCTCCGAATTTGCCAATGTGGTGCGTGCCGGCGCGAAGATGATTTCGGGCGAGACGCTTCTCTGCGCCAATCTCGGATATGGCCTGAGACTGGTGTCGAACGTTGGTGGCGTGCAGCACACAATGCTGTTCGACACCGGAACCGAAGGCAGCATCTTCATCCGCAACTGTGCCAATCTCAGCATCCCGCTCGGCGAGGTCGAATCAATCGCGGTCACCCACGGTCATTGGGACCACATGGGAGCGCTGACAGACGCCCTCGATGCAATCGTGCAGCAGGGCGGGCGCGTGAGCGTCCACGTCAACCCCGGCATGTTCAACGAACGCGGCGTCCGTTTGCAAAATGGCTCGATCATCCAGGTCGCCAACGTTCCATCGCCGGCGGAACTGGAACAGCATGGCGCGAGCGTCGTGAACAATCCCGATGAACGGCTACTGCTTGACGGACACTTCTACTACAGCGGCGAGATTCCCCGCATCTCGTCCTTCGAGCGCGGGCGCACCGATCACTTGTGCCGTACCGGCCCGAATGCCCCCTGGCAGGCGGACCCGTTCCTGATGGACGAGCGCATGCTCGTGGTCCATGTCCGCCATTTGGGATTGATCGTCTTCAGCGCCTGTTCGCACGCCGGCATCGTCAACGTATGCACGCAAGTGACGAAGCTGTTTCCGGACTTGCCGATCTATTGCGTGATGGGGGGACTGCATCTCGGCGGCGTGATGGAAGCTATCATTCCGGAAACCGTCGAAGGGCTGCGCCCGTTCGGGATCAAATACATCATTGCCGGGCACTGCACGGGCTGGCGCGCCTTGCATGCATTGGCCAACGCCTTTGGCGATGCCGTCAGCCAGTCGGCGGTCGGCACGTCCTATACGTTTGATGGAGCGCACCAACTTGATTTGTAGGGCGCGTCGCAAAGGATCGTCATGGTAGCGCGACCACGACCAACGCTCCCCGAGCGCAGCGAGCGCCTGCCGGCCACGGTCATCACCGGCTTTCTCGGAAGCGGGAAGACAACGCTCCTAAATCACATCCTGGCCAACCACCAGGGCCTCAAGATCGGCGTCATCGTCAATGAGATCGGCGAGATCGGAATCGACGGCGAGCTAATCATCGCCACCGACGATGACATGGTCGAGCTCAGCAACGGCTGCATCTGTTGCTCGATCAACAACGACCTCGTCGACGCCATTTTTCGGGTGCTGCAACGGGATCAGCAGATCGATTACCTGGTGGTCGAAAGCACCGGCGTTGCCGATCCGCTACCCATCGTGCTGACCTTCCTGCGCCCGGAATTTCGCAATTCGATACGCGTGGACTCGATTATTGCGATCGCAGACGCCGAGAACTTCAGCCTCGAGCTTTTCGAAAGCAAAGCCGCGCACAACCAATTACACTACGCCGACACCATCTTGCTCAACAAATGCGACCTCGTCAGCCCCGACCGTTTGGATGAGGTCGAGGAGAAGATCCGAGGGGCTCGGGATGGGGCGCGGATCGCCCGAACGACACGCTGCGTGGTTTCGCTGCCGTTGATCCTCGGCGTCGGACTGTTCCAATCGGATCAATATTTGAGCGATCGACCGGATCATTTTCATGCGACGGCCGACCGCTTCGATGCCTTATCTTTCGAGGCCGACCGGCCCTTTGACGTCGACAAGTTCCAAAATTTTCTCGAGCACATCTCGAACAATGTCTTTCGAGCCAAGGGCCTGCTTTGGATTGATGAGAGCGACAGGCGATATGTCTTTCACCTTGTGGGTCAAAGATTCACCCTGGACGAGACTCCGGAGATTGCCCCGAAGAGCAATCGGCTGGTTTTGATCGGCCGCAACCTGGATCGTCGACAGCTGCAGACCGAGCTGGAAGCGTGTCTCGCAACGCCGCCGTCGCGCTGGTGATGCACGTGCGCCGCTCAGCGCCAATTAAAACGGCGGGGCTTGTCGGGCTCTGGCCCGGCGAGCGCGCTACTTTGCGTTTGACGCCGGCGGATCAATCCAGCCGATATTGCCGTCGGCGCGGCGGTAGACGATGTTCAGCCGACCGCTCGCCGCGTGGCAAAAGATCACGACCGGCGCGCCCGTCATGTCGAGCTCCATGACGGCTTCGCTGACCGACAACGTCTGCAGCGCCGTCGTGGTTTCGGCGATCACGGCTGCGCTAAAGTCAGCGACTTCGTCGTCATGGTCGGGGGCTGCAATCACGTAGCTCGCGGCGTCGACCGCGGGCGGCTGGCGCGACTCATCGGCACGGGGATGGGACTTGAGGCGGCCGCGATAGCGGCGCAGGCGCTTCTCAATCCGGAGCGCGGCCTGATCCGCGCTCGAATAGGCGTCGGCCGCCAAGCCTTCGGCCTGCAACACGACCCCGCTGTCCAGATGAACCGCGCATTCGGTGCGGAAACCGAAGCCCTCTTTTCCGACGGTGGCATGACCCGAATAGCCGCGATCGAAATAACGTGTCAGCAACTCGTCGATGCGCTCGCTGATGCGGGCACGCAGCGCATCGCCGACGTCGATATTCTTGCCCGACACCCGAAAGGCCATCGTTTCCTCCCGCCTGCGTCGCGGCTCCAGGCGCCGACCTCCCGCTGCGGATCAGGGCCGCGTCCTTTTTTAATCAATGCGCGTCAATCAGCGACTGCTTTTCCCGCCGGCGCTGAACCGACGATGGAATCCGCATGGCTTCGCGATATTTCGCCACGGTACGGCGCGCAATGTCGATGCCCGCACCACGCAGCCTGTCCACGATAGTATCGTCAGACAGAACAGCCGCGATATTTTCGGCGGCGATGAGCTGCCTGATGTGGTGTCGCACCGCTTCGGCCGAGTGCGCCTCGCCACCGTCGGCGGATGCGATCGCCGAGGTGAAGAAATATTTCAACTCGAAGATGCCGCGGCTGGTGGCCATATACTTGTTGGCGGTCACGCGTGACACCGTCGACTCGTGCATGCCGATGGCTTCGGCCACGGTCTTGAGATTGAGCGGCTTGAGGTGGGCAACACCGAGCCGCAAGAACCCGTCCTGCTGGCGGACAATTTCGGTCGCAACTTTCAGAATGGTCTTTGCGCGCTGATCGAGCGCGCGCACGAGCCAGCTCGCGGACTGCAGGCAATCGGCCAGATAGGCCTTCTCGGACTGGTTCTTCACGGTTTTCGAGACTTCGGCGTAGTAGGTCTGGCTGACCAGCACTTTCGGAAGCGTCTCCGAATTAAGCTCCACCAGCCAACCCCCATCGGGTCCCTTGCGCACGAACACGTCGGGGATGACGGGCTGCACCGGAGCGGAGCCGAAGGCGAGGCCAGGCTTGGGGTCGAGCGCGCGCAGCTCGGAGACCATGTCGAGCAGATCTTCTTCGTCGACCGCGCACAACTTTTTCAGCGCGGCGAGATCCCGCTTTGCCAGCAGGTCGAGGTGCGCAATCAGGGCCTGCATGGCCGGGTCGTAGCGGTCGCGCTCCTTGAGCTGTATCGCCAGGCACTCGGCGAGGCCGCGCGCACCCACGCCGCTCGGGTCCAGCGTCTGCAACACTTTCAGCACCGCTTCGACCTGAGCGAGCGGCGCTCCGAGCTTGGCCGCGACCTCGTCGAGGGTCCCAGTGAAATAGCCGGTCTCATCCACGAGATCGATAAGATACTGCCCGATGAGCCGGTCGCGCGGATCGGCGATGAGCAACGCCATCTGCCCCGCCAGATGACCAGCCAGGGTCGTCTCCGCCGGCAGAAAGGCCTCCACATTGTAGTCGCCGTCTTCCCGCGCAGCGCCCCGCACACTTGCCCATTCCGAGGGCATAGCCGGGTCCGTGGTCGGACGACGCCCGCCTGCGTCATCCGGGAAGACATTTTCGAGGCTCGTATCGAGCCGCTCTTCGATGGTGGTACGGCTGGTTTCGAGCTCCTGGCCGAGCCAATCGCCGCTCTGGGCCACGCCTTCGGGTTCCGGCTGAGGTTCGTCGCGGCTCTCGGGTTCGCCCTCATTTGCCCGTTCGAGCAATGGGTTACGCTCAAGTTCGGCGTCCACATGGGCGATCAGGTCGAGGTTGGACAGCTGCAACAGCTTGATCGCCTGCATCAGCTGCGGCGTCATCACCAAGGCTTGGGCCTGGCGAAGCTGTAATTTTTGCGTGAGGGCCATCGGTTATAGCGATACTTGGTCCGGTTCTTGCTTATCCGGTCCCATAGCCGCTGTATACCCAATTGTTTGGGCGATCCCCCGCCAAATTACATGCGGAACTCCTCGCCCAGGTAGAGCCGGCGTACTTCGGGGTGATTGACGATGTCGTCCGCGCGCCCCTCCATCAGCACCTCGCCTGAATATATGATGTAGCCACGGTCGGTCAGGCCGAGGGTTTCGCGCACGTTGTGATCGGTGATGAGGACACCGATGCCGCGTTGCGTCAGGTGCCGGACCAGGACCTGGATGTCACCGACGGCAATCGGATCGATGCCGGCGAACGGCTCGTCGAGCAGCATATATCGCGGGCGTGTTGCGAGCGCGCGGGCAATTTCGACGCGTCGGCGCTCACCGCCCGACAGAGCGATTGAAGGCGACTTGCGCAGCCGCGTGATGTTGAATTCTTCCAACAGCTCATCGAGCTCGGCCTCGCGTTTGCGCCGGTTGGGCTCGACGATCTCGAGTACCGAACGGATGTTGTCTTCGACGTTGAGCCCGCGAAAGATCGACGCCTCCTGCGGCAAATAGCCGATGCCCAAGCGCGCGCGCTGATACATGGGCAGCTTGGTGACGTCGTATCCGTCGAGTTCGATGCGTCCGCGATCAGCCTGGATCAGCCCGGTGATCATGTAGAAGACCGTCGTCTTGCCGGCACCGTTGGGACCGAGCAGACCCACCGCCTCGCCACCGCGCACATAGAGACTAACGCTCTTCACGACCTTGCGGCCGACAAAGCTCTTTTCGACACCGTGAACCGCAAGCAGGTCTTGTGTCCCGGGCCTCGGCACGATCGGGATGTTCAAGCCCGGTGAAACCTCCGTCGTACGGTCTGCCGCGCGAGCGACTTTCGGGCTTGTGTCGTTTGGTTTGAGCCGCGCAAACGCTGAGGCGACGCGCGATTGCGCGGGTCGCGAGGCCTCGCGGATGGGATCAAGCTGAGGGACGCTGCGGGCCGACGGTTCCTGAGGCGGCGGCGCGGATTTGGAGGGTCGACGCATCGCGCCCGGAAGCCGCATCGGTTCCGTACGAACGCGGCCGATTGCGCCACCCAGGTCTTGCAGATTGATCGCGAACCGCGCCGACGAGCCTTGCGATCGACGCGGTGACGCGGTGCGACGAAACACGCTGAAGATGTCGACCACCCCCGATGTCCCGCTTGTTAGAGGACGCAGGGTTGTTTTTGAGCGGCTGCCGGCTGTTTTTGGGCCTGCTCGCCCCCCTTCTGTTTTTGGGTCTGTTCGGCGGCTTTCTTCTCGTCTTGAATGGTTGAGGGAAGCAATAATGCCGATACGCCGCCGCCGTTCCCGCCTTCGATTTTCGCTGCGCCGCTGCCGAGGTTCACGGTCAGCTTTTCCCCCTTCAGGACATTCATCCCTTTGGTCAGCACGACATTGCCCAACAGCGTTACGGTATTGGACTGCATGTCGAAAATTCCGGTATCGCCGGTCGCAACCTGCTCGTCCTGGCAAACCTTGACACCGCCCCTTGCCTCCAGCCGCTTGATCCGCTGCTGCCCGGATGGTCCCGGCTTGGCGGCCGTCAGCGCGGTCGCAGTGCTGCCCTCGCCGTCGTAGAAAACCGCGAGGGACTTGGCGCGCATCGTGGTATCGCCCTGGACGACCTTCACGCCGCCCGAGAACGTCGCGACCTTGTCCTTGTCGCGCACCTCGAGTTGGGATGCATCGATCTTCACCGGTTGATCGCGATTTTGCGCAAATCCCTGCAGCGCGTTGGCGGGTCCGCTCGGCTGTTGCTGCGGTGCCGGCGGTTGCGCGTGTGCCAACGCCGCAAGGGTCACGGCGGCAGCCAGCGCCAGACCGAAACTTGCGAGAGGGTTTCGGCTCATGGCTATTTCTTCTCGCTGTCAGGGGGCGGGAGCACCAGGTTCATGACCACGCCTTCGCTGAAGCGGATGACGTCACCGCGATCATCGACCTCGAGACGATTGGCATTGAGCGTGCCGTTGAGCATTTTCAGCTCGACCGGGCTGTGCGACACGATGCTGCCTTTCTTGACGTCGATGACCGCCTCCCGCAGGTGACCCGAGTAGCCAGATGTCGAGGTCAAGAGTATGTCGCGGTCGAGCGTCAGCCGATCCATCTTGGACTCATAGACGCCGCTGACGGCGGTCATCTCCACCATCACCTTGTCCTGCATCTCGACCTTCGCTCGGATCTCCTGCAGGTCGACGATATCGGGTTTGGTGATGTCTTGCGACGCGGCCCTTGCGGTAACTTCGTAAGGGCGGGCGTCCTTGGTGTAGCCCGCAACCCGCGGTGACTCCATGGTGATGCGCGTGCCGGACAGCACGATCTTGCCTGGGTCGATCGGCAGCCGCGCCAGAACGCGGAACGGATTGAAATAGGCCGCTACGATCAGCAGCGCGAATACGACGGCAATCACAATTGGAATTGCGGTGCGCAGCAGCCGGACGAAACGACTGTGTCGCACCGCCGCACGAAATCTGGCGGGATCGGCGCGCCCGAGGTCGCGCACATCGTCAATGGTCGATAGCGTTGTCAGACGCCCTACCCCGTCGCATTACGGGCCGTTCGACACCACACGGCCCCACCCCATCATACGATTACCCGGCGCTAAAATCGTCCCGGAATGTGGCCGTGGCGCGGCGGCACACCCGCCTTTCCAGCTCACGAATGGGCGAAAATGTCCTGATCGGCCCAGCCCGCCAGGTCGAGGCGGGCGCGATCGGGCAGAAACGCGAAACAGGCGGCTGCCAGCTGCTCCCGACCCTCCCGTACCAGCAGGGCATCCAATTTTCCCTTAAGCGCGTGCAGGTGCAGCACGTCGGAGGCCGCATACGCGACTTGCGGCTCGCTCAACTCGGCGGCGCCCCAATCCGAGAGCTGCTGTTGCTTGGAGAGGTCGATCCCGAGCACGTCCCGCACCAGATCCTTCAACCCGTGCTTGTCCGTATAGGTGCGGGTCAATCGCGAGGCGATTTTGGTGCAATACACCGGCGTCGGCATGACCCCGAACCGATTGTAGAGGGTCGCGATATCGAAGCGCGCGAAGTGGAAGATCTTCAAGCGCGCCGGGTCGGTGATAAGGCGCTTGAGATTGGGAGCGTCGGTCGCATCGGCCGGAATCTGGACGACGTCGGCACTGCCGTCACCCGGCGACAGTTGCACGACACAGAGGCGGTCGCGCTGGGGATTGAGCCCCATGGTCTCGGTGTCGATCGCAACCGCGCCACGGTAGCGGCTGAGGTCCGGCAGATCGCCACGATGCAATCGGATGGTCATGGCGTGCCGGATAATAGGTTCAAGGCAAATTCAGCAAGGTGGCTGGGGTGGAAGCCGGGCGGCCTATCAGCCAATTGCTCGGGTCCTCTGTCTCGGCGATCGCGTCCAGCGGGTCGGTGATGCTCGACGCCATTGCGCTCTTTCATGGTGCCCAGGAGAGGACTCGAACCTCCACGGCTATTAACCACTGGTACCTGAAACCAGCGCGTCTACCAATTCCGCCACCTGGGCAAGCCGGGCACAGATAAGGGCTGCGGTTTTGGATTGTCAACGAGGCGCGACCTCGCTCGCATCCCCTATACACCCGGGCACTGATCCTGTATTGCGCTCGCTGCCGCCGTTTTCTCACGCGTGCGAGCCGTCCCATGATCATTCAAAACCATGTCGACACCCTCGTCACCGTGTTCGGCGGCTCCGGTTTCCTGGGCCGCCACGTGGTCCGGGCGCTTGCAAAAAAATACTATCGGATCCGCGTGGCGGTGCGCCGACCTGATCTCGCCGGCCACCTGCAGCCGCTTGGGCGCGTTGGACAGATCCACGCGGTGCAGGCCAACCTGCGCGACCCGGCGTCGGTCGCCGCGGCCGCACGGGGGGCGAGCATTGTGGTCAACCTGGTCGGGATCCTGTTCGAACGAGGCCGTCAGCGCTTTGAGGCCATTCAGGCGATCGGCGCCGAGAATGTGGCGCGCGCGGCCGCCGAGCAGAACGCGAGGATGATCCACGTCTCCGCGATCGGCGCGGACGCACATTCGACCTCGCTTTATGCACGTAGCAAGGCTGAGGGAGAACGGCTGGTGCTAGCGGCAGCCCCGCAGGCGACGATCTTTCGTCCCTCGGTACTGTTCGGACCGGACGATGACTTCTTCAACAAGTTTGCTTCGCTAGCGCGTTTCCTGCCGGCGCTGCCGCTGGTCGGCGGTGGTCACACGCGCTTTCAGCCCGTGTTTGCCGGCGACGTGGCGGTCGCGATCGCCAAGGCGGCGGACGGAGAAACCAGGTCCGGCACGGTTTATGAGCTTGGTGGCCCCGAAATCTACACCTTCAAGCAACTGATGGAATACGTTCTGACCACAACCGGTCGGCATCGCTTGCTGCTGCCGCTGCCATTCTGGGCCGCGCGGCTCCAGGCCAGCCTGCTGCAGTTGCTGCCCAAGCCGCTACTCACTCCCGATCAGGTCGAACTCCTGCGCAACGACAACGTCGTATCCGAAGAGGCTATCCGCGAAGGTCGTACGCTGCCTGGCCTCGGTCTTTCTGCGGAAGCCGTGGAGGTCATCGTTCCGACCTATCTGTGGCGCTTTCGCAAGACCGGTCAATTCGGGGCCAGGATGGCGTGAGGAATGCCGGCCCCGATCACGAATATCGAAGATCTGCGTGTGCTGGCGCGTCGGCGCATCCCCAAAGCGCTGTTCGAATACGTCGACGGCGGTTCCTACGACGAACTTACCTTGCGCGCCAACCGCGCGGACCTTGATGCCGTTCGGTTGCGCCAACGCGTCATGGTTGACACGTCGACGCGCGACCTTTCGACCACGATGCTGGGCGAGAAGGTCGCGATGCCGGTCGCGATCGCGCCGACTGGGCTCACCGGCCTCATTCATGGCGATGGCGAGATCCTGGCGGCGCGCGCCGCCGAAGCCGCAGGTTTGAAATTCTGCTTGTCCACGCTCTCGATCTGCACAATCGAGGACGTGGCGTCGGCCGTGAAACGGCCGATCTGGTACCAGCTCTACGTCTTCAAGGATCGCGGCTTTGCGCGCGCGATGATCGAACGCGCGAGCGCGGTCGGATGCACGACGATGTTTCTCACCGTCGATCTTCCCTACCGCGGCCAGCGCCGTGCCGACATCAAGAACGGCCTGAGCGTGCCGCCGCGAGTGACGCTGCGCAATTGCTGGGATATTGCCACCAAGCCGAAGTGGGCGATGAGCGTCCTGATGGGAAAACGCAAATCGTTCGGCAATCTCGACAGCTACCTCGGCAGCCAGCCTGGCTACGCGCCGAGCGTGCTCAAGACCGGCTCCTGGGCAACCAGCAATTCCGACCAAAGCCTGAATTGGCGCGACCTCGATTGGATTCGCGAACGCTGGACGGGAAAGCTGGTGCTCAAGGGCATTCTCGACGTGGAAGACGCCAAAAATGCCGCTCGGGAAGGCGTCGACGGCATCGTGGTGTCCAATCACGGCGGGCGCCAACTCGATGGCGCGGCGGGATCAATTTCGGTGCTGCCGCACATTGCGGACGCGGTTGGCGATCGGATCGAAGTGCTGTTCGATAGCGGCGTACGTTCAGGCCACGACGTGTTCAAGGCGCTGGCGAACGGTGCGCGCGGATGTTTGATCGGACGAGCCTATCTCTACGGTCTCGCCGCCATGGGAGAAGCCGGCGTCGCGGCGGCGTTGGAAGTGATCCGCGAGAGCTTTGACAACGCCATGATCCTGACCGGCACCACCGCCGTCAATCAGATCACGCGCGACAAGCTCCACCGCACGCCGTTGACGAACTGAAATCGTCATGGCCGGGCTTGTCCCGGCCATCCACGTCTTGGTTGTAGAGAGAAGAGCGTGGATGCCCGGCACAACGCCGGGCATGACGCAGAGTAAGCCTCAGCATTATTTCCCGAGCGCCAGTCCGATCAGGCCGAGGCCGCCGACGATCACCCGCCACCAGGCAAACACCGCAAAGCCGTGGCGCGAGACGTAGCCCAGGAATGTCTTCACCACGATCCAGCCGAAAATGAATGACGTTACGAAACCGACTGCGATGAGTACCACGTTGCTGCCGGACAGGTGAGCTCCGCTCTTGTAGAGATCGTAGGCGAACGCCCCAACCATCGTCGGCATCGCG
>DATIPA010000172.1:0-4814 GCA_035472475.1 Xanthobacteraceae bacterium
ACCGAGACGAACGATACGCCGTGCGCGTCAAACAGCTCGACCAGTTTGGCGAAGTCCGCGAGCGACCGTGTCAGACGATCGACCTTATAGACAACGATGACATCGATCTTGCGGGCGCGGATGTCGTCCAGTAGCCGTTGCAGATCTGGGCGGTCCGTCGATCCACCGGAGTACCCGCCGTCGTCATAACGAGCGCGGACCAACGTCCATCCGGCATGGGCCTGGCTTTTGATATTCGCCGAGGCTGCGTCGTGCTGGGCGTTGGCGGTCGATAGCCGTAAATGTAGAGCTTGAGCATCGGCGAAGGATGGTACGCCGGCCGGCCGGTCGCTGCAGGATCAACGCCATCGAACCCGCAGTTCCAACGCATCCACGAACACATCGACCGCGCGAATAGAATTGCCCTCGTAGACAAAATCATCGAGGCATTCCGGCAACAGCGTCGTCTGCTGGCGATCCGCCCCTTGAACGAAACCCTGCATCGCTTCCCCCGCCGATTCAGCAAGAGAATCATAGCATCGACCGGGTTTTCACACAGCCTGGGTCAATCTCGTCACGCTGATCGCGGGCCGGCCACTTCCGGTCTACCCCAATAAACAGAACAACCCGGCCGTCAGCGCGCTGCTCACTGTATTGGCGTCGAACACGGCGACCATAGAGCGGATGCCAGCGATAATGGACTTCAACTTCCTCCCCGACATGGGCAGAATGAACGGGAGATGGCGCTCGGCCGGGCCAACTGGATCTTCGCGGGCTCGGACGCCGGCGTGCAGCGGGCCGCCGCCGTCTAGACCGCGCTATGCCGAGTCCTCGACTATGCCGAACCACCGTGTGGCCGATCGGGTGGCCTTGCTCGCACAATTTTCGCAGCAAAGCGCAGACTCTTGCATCTCCACAGCAGCGACGACTCAGGATCGCCGCGCGCATGGGCGAACCACCAACAACTATGCACGGCTACGAACTATTTCAGCCCCCGAGATACGCCCGCTTGACCTCCGGCATGCGGGCGAGCTCGGCGCCGGTGCCGGAGAGCTTGACGCGGCCGTTCTCCAGCACATAGGCGTGGTCGGCGAGCCGCAGCGCGGTGGCGGCCATCTGCTCGACCAGGACGATGGTCGCTCCCTCCTTGCGCAGCGCGCGGATCGTGCTCGCGATCTCCTTCACCAGCAACGGCGCGAGCCCCATCGACGGCTCGTCCATGAGGATGACGCGCGGCTCCGACATCAGGCCTCGGGCGATCGCCAGCATCTGCTGCTCGCCGCCCGAAAGCGTGCCCGCAAGCTGGCGGCGCCGTTCACGCAGGATCGGGAAACGCGTCATCTCGCGCTCCATCAGCTCGGCGACGCGCACGCGGTTGTGCGGCAGCCGGGTGTAGCCGCCTAGCAGCAGGTTGTCCTCGACGGTCTGGTCAGCGAACAGTTGGCGGCCTTCGAGAATGTGGGTGATGCCGAGCCGGGTGATATCGTGCGGCCTGCGCCTGGTGATGGTTTGTCCTTCGAAGCGGATGTCGCCAGCGGTGACCGGTGCCAGCCCGGAAATCGCCATCAGCGCGGAGGTCTTTCCCGCCCCGTTCGAGCCGATGATCGCCGTGATCTCGCCTTGCTTCATGGCCATGTCGATGCCGCGCAGCGCCTCGACATGGCCATACGCGACCTTGAGACCCTCGATGCTAAGCATGGACAGCCCCATCGTGGTCAGGTTCGGCGACGCCGAGATAGGCCTCGATCACCTTCTTGTCCTCGCGCACCGCGGCGGCACTGCCCTCGGAGATCTTCTGCCCGAAGTCGAACACCGAGATTACGTCGGAAATCCCCATGATGAGCTCCATGTGGTGCTCGATGACGAGAAGCGTGACGCCGGCCGCCTTGATGTCGCGGATGATGCGCGAGAGGTGATGGAGCTCGGTCGGATTTACCCCGGCCGCCGGCTCGTCGAGCATCAGAAGCTGCGGACGCGCCGCGAGCGCGCGTGCGATCTCCAGCAGCCGTTGTTGGCCGTAGGACAGATTCTGCGCCGGGTCGTGCGCACGCTCGGCGATCCCGACGAGCTCCAAGAGCGCCATCGCCTTGCCGCGATAGGCCGCCTCCTCGGCGACGGCCGCGCGGGTCTGCAGGAGATGCGCCCACAAACCGCTTTTGAGTTGCAGGTGGAACCCGACCATGACGTTGTCAATGACCGAGAGGTCGACGAACAGTCGGATGCTCTGGAAGGTGCGCGTGATGCCGTGCTGGGCCATGCGGTGTGGCCCCTGCGGCGGCAACTCCCTCTCGCCGAGCATGATCTTGCCGGCGCTCGCCCGAAAGACGCCGGTTACGACATTGACGAAGGTGCTCTTGCCGGAGCCGTTTGGGCCGATCAGGCCGTGCACGGTCCCGCGCTTGATCGCGACATCGACGCCGCTCAACGCGCGAATGCCGCCGAAGCTCTTGGCCAATCCGCGCACCACCAGGACCGGGCCATCTTGCGCCGAGTCGCGCGCGAAATCGAGTACGCTTCGGTCCGGCGTGATGACGGCGGGCGGGCGACGCAAGCGACGCAATGCCGGCATCTGCTGCAAGCTGCCGACGATGCCTCTCGGCAGGAACACGATCGTCACCAGGATGATGCCGCCATAAATATAAAGGTGATAGTCGTGCAGGCTGGCGAAGACCGTCGGGATCAGGTTGAGAATGACGCTGCCGACCAGTGGCCCGAACAGCGTGCCGCTTCCCCCCATCAGCGCCGATGTCAGGAGCGAGACCGAGAGCGAGAAGACGAACGTGTCGCTGTTGATGAAGCCGTTCTGATGGGCGAAGAACACGCCGCCGATCCCGGCGTAGACCGAGCTTATGACGAAGGCCAGGACCTTATAGCGGTAGACGTTGACGCCAACCGACTGTGCGGCGATCTCGCTGCCCTGCAGCGCCAGGAGCGTGCGCCCCATGCGGGAGCGAAACAGGTTGGCGGCGAGCAGATGGCAGAGGAGCGCGACGCCGGCGATCAGCCAGAAATACTGCGTCGCCGTCATCTCGCTGCCGTCAGGAAGCGTCGGCGGCGGGATCGACATGATCCCCATCGGCCCGCCGGTGAGGCTCCAGCGGTTGCTTGTCACCTCGGCCATGAAGCCGAACGCGATCGTCACCATGGCGAGGTAGGGGCCCTTGGCGCGCAGCGAGGGTACCGCAAGCGCGGCGCCGAACAGCCCGGCGAGAGCGACGCCGAGCGGGGCGCTCAGCCAGAACGGCAAGCCGAGCCGCGCCGAGGCGAGCGCCGTGGTGTAGGCGCCGACCGCATAGAGTCCGGCATGACCGAGCGAGATCTGCCCGGTCCAGCCGACCAGGATGTCGAGCCCGAGCGTCACGATGAACAGGTAGGCGAGCGACTGCATCACCAGAATGAAGAAGGGATCATCGAAGACGACCGGCAGTAGTGCCAGAATGAGCGCCGCCAGGGCGACCAGCGCCCAGTCTTTCGGACCCGAGAAGGCGAAGATCGGCAGCTGCATGTCAGACCTTGGTGATCTCCCTGCGACCCATGAGGCCGGTCGGACGGATGGCGAGGACGATCAGGATGAAAAAGAACGTGATGCCTTCCTTGAGGTTCGAGTTGACCATCCCGAGCAATTGCTCGAGGAGCCCGATCACCAGGCCGCCGATGAGAATGCCGATCGGATTCTCGAGCCCCCCGAAGATCGCCGCCGCGAACGCCTTGATGCCAGGCACCGTCCCCATATAGGCCCACGCAAAAGTGATCGGAGCGATGAGGATGCCGCCGAGCCCTGCGAGCGCCGATGAGAGAACGAACGCGAACACCACCATGCGCGGCACGTTGATCCCCATCACCGCCGCCGCATTGCGATTGAACGCAACCGCAATCAGCGCCTTGCCCAGCAGCGAGCGGCGCAGGAACATCTGCACCGCGAAAACCGTGCCGAGCGCGGCGACGATGATGAACAGTTCCTGCGGGAAGATGCCCGCCGAGCCGATCTGGAGGACGGCCTCGCCGAATGGGGAGGGAAATTTGATCTGCTCAGGCCCCCACAGATTCACCGCCGCATTCTTGAGAATGATGCTGACCGCGACCGTGCTGAGCACCCAGCTCAGGGAGAGCGCGTGGCGCATTACCGGGCGGATGGCGCCGCGTTCGAGCGCAGCGCCCATCACCCCAGTGAGCAGTACCGCGGCGATCACCGCGACCGCATAAGGCAGGCCGAAGGTCACGTAACAGGTCAGCCCGAACAGCGCCCCGATCATCAGGAACTCGCCCTGGCCGAAATTGAGCGCGCCGGTCGTGACGAAGGTGATGTAATAGCCCTCGGCGATGAGGGCGTAGATACTGCCAATCGACAGGCCGCTGACCAGCGCCTGCCACAGTTTTGCGAAAAACAGACTCATCTCGGCACACCCCCGGCACGACGGATCGCGTGGTTGGCCACCCTCCCGCAGACGGAGGGCCGGACCACCGAAGTTGATCCGGGGACGGGTTTCTCCGCTCCCGGACAGCTTCGCTGTTCGACCTCCCCGTGTGAGGGGGCGGTATAACCCTCGGCACGTTATTCGGCGGCGCGCTCAAGCTTGCCGTCGTGCCACACCGCCAGGAACCCGGTGTCGCGACCGAGCGACTCGTGGTTGGCGTGACTGAAGGGATGCGGCTTCATCTTGGTCACCGCCTCGGTGAAATCGTCGATCTCCTCGAGCGCATCGCGGATCTTCTGCGGGTCGGGACCGACCTTGTCGAGCGCGCGGAGCAGCAGGCGCACCCCATCATAGGTTTGCGCGGTGGCGACCGGATGAAAGTCGCCGCCCTGTTCCTTGAAAATGCGGTCGACCTTTTCG
>DATIPA010000173.1:0-16613 GCA_035472475.1 Xanthobacteraceae bacterium
GGTCGGTGGCCGTCCGGTCGCATGGAACGCATCGCTCCCGGTTCTCAGCATCTCCCAAAACGGAATGTTGGGATCGCCCGCGTGGCGCGCGATGTTTTGCGCCGTCATGCGGAACGGAAAGGCTTGTAGTTGAACTTTGTCCTGGCCGCCTTTGAAGGCTTCATCGACCAAACCGTAGATCTCTTCCATTCCAGCGTCCGTCATGGCGTAGCAGCCAACCGATCTGCAACCGCCGTGGACCATGAGAAAGCTCCCGGTCCTCCCGAGCGAGCGATCATAGGCGTTGGGGAACCCAGTATTGAAAGCCAGATACTCGGTCGACATCGGGTTCATCTGATCGGGAGTGATGTCGTAGAATCCTTCCGGCGCCTGGTAGTCCCCGGTCGCAATCTTCGGCCCAAGGTTTCCAGAATATTTACAGATCGGATACGTGGTGAGCAGCGCGAACCGTCCGGTTCGATTCTGCTTCCACACTTCGAGCGTGCTGTCCTCCTTGTAAATACGGATGAGGACCGGCGCCGCGCGATCCATGTTGAGTTTGTCCATGGCGCGCAACGTCGCGGCGCGCACCGACCCGGTCCTGGCCGTCTGCTCCTGTTGATAAAGCGCGCTGGAACAGCCGCCGAGAGTTACCGCCGTGATCGCGATCATCGCGGCCGCCACAAGCGGTGCCGCATTGTGTTTAAAGCGCAATCTCACACCGCCTCCCGCCCCAAGCAGGCAATGACCCGTCCTCGCGTCCGCGATTATGAGTGCGACGGTTAAACAATCGCTTTATGGCGATTTTACCGGAGGCAGCGCCGGAACCGAAAACGGGCATCTGTGTGGTATCGGGAAGGCGTTAATCTTGGCGGGTGGACCAGCCGGCGGCATGATGTTACGGCGATGCGCCGCTCGGGAGGGACTTTATGTCCGGTTTGGCATTCTCCAGCGACGCCGCGACCAAACTGATTGCCGCCTACCGGGCGCCTGACCTGGTGCGCCAGCGCGACGCGACATTACAACGCTTGGGTCTCAAGCGCGGCGAACGCGTTGTCGACATCGGCTGCGGACCGGGTTTTCTCTGCGAGATGATGGCCGCCGCGGTCGGCCCGACCGGCCAGGTGACCGCGATCGACATCTCCGAAGATCTGATCCGCTTCGCGACCGGCAACAAAACGCGCGACATGATCGACTATCGCGTCGGTGACGCAGCGGCTTTGCCGGTCGAAGCCGGCCAATTCGATGTCGCCGTCAGCACGCAGGTGCTCGAATACGTTGCCGACACCGAGGCCGCGCTCCGCGAAATGGCCCGCGTGCTGCGGCCGGGCGGCCGTGCTTTCATTGTCGATACCGACTTCGAGTCATGGGTCTGGCATGCGGGCGACGCCGAACGCATGACACGGATCATGAAAGCCTGGGACGTGCACTGCGCCGATCCCCGGCTGCCGAGGACGCTGGCTCCCCGTCTCCGCGCTGCTGGATTCAAGGTCGTCAGCGTTGAGGCCTATCCGATCCTGAGTACGACCTACCGCCCGGGGGATTTCTGCCACGGCCTGAGCCGATTGATGGCAGACTTTCTCCCGAGGCGAGGGTTTGATCCGCACACCCTCGACGACTGGCTTGCCGATCTCGCGGAGACCGAACAACGCAATGCTTCGTTCTTCAGCCTCAACCGATATTTCTTCAGCGCCGAGAGAGCCTGAGCCTGCGCTGGCAGCCGGCCTGGCGCTGGCCGCATTGACGCGGCGTGGGGCTTTATGATCATGTTCGAAAATAACAGCGCAGGGACGGAAAACGATGCGACTTGGCTTTTTCACCATGCCGATGCACCCGCCGCATCGTCGATGGGTCGAGACCCTGAAGGAAGATCGGGCGTCCTTCATCCTCGCTGACAAGCTCGGCTTCTACGATGCGTTCTGTGGTGAGCACATCGCCGACACGATCGAGAACGTCACCAACAGCTTCCAGTTCCTGGCGACCCTGATTCCGGAAACGAAGCAGATCAAGCTCGCGACCGGCACCGCGAACCTGTCGCAGACGCATCCGGTGCTGATCGCCGCGCACGCGGCGATGTTCGACCATCTCTCCGAAGGGCGCTTCGTGCTCGGCGTCAGCGCCGGCGCGCTGCCGGCCGACGCCGAGCTGCTCGGCCATCTCAACGAGGACCGCGCCCGCATTTTCCACGAGGCGGTCGACGCGCTCTTCGCGCTGTGGACCACCGACGCCCCCTACAACTTCGATAAGCCCGATAACCGCTTCAAGATTTCCAGCGCCAAGATGGGCCGCGCCGAGTTCGGCCTCGGCGCCGTCGCCAAGCCCTACCAGAAACCCTATCCGGAAATCGTCGGCACCGTGGTGGCGCCGAGCTCGTCGAGCGCCACTTTCTTCGGCCACAAGGGCATCCACCCGCTGTCGGCAAACTTTCTGCTGCCGCAGTGGCTCAAGTCGCATTGGGGCGCCTACGCCGAAGGCGCGCGCTCGGTCGGCACGGCCGTCAACCCCGATCATTGGCGCATCGCCCGCACCATCTTTGTGGCCGATGACGACAAGATGGCGGCGCGCTATGCGGTCGAGGACGCCAACAGCCCGTATCGGTTCTACTACTTCAACCTGCTGCGCAAGTTCCGCGTGGCCAAGCGGCTCGCGGGTTTCAAGCACTCGCCCAATCAGCCAGACCAGGAAGTCACCGACGATTATGTGGTCGACCGTCTGGTCATCCACGGCACGGTCAACAAGGTGGTGGATGAAATTCTGGCGCTTCACGGGGAGACCGGTCCGTTCGGCGAACTGGTCTACGCCGGGATGGATTGGGTCGATCCCGCACTGACCAAGCGCTCCATGGAGCTGATGGCGACCGAGGTGATGCCGCGGGTCAATGCCGCGCTCGCCGGATCGGAGCGCCGCCCGCTGCAGGCCGCGCAGTAGCACGCGGCGGATGCGCCATGCCAACGACCATCCTCACCTGCGCGGTCACCGGCGGCGCGCCGATCAGCGGCAACAATCCGGCGGTCCCGGTCACCCCGGTGCAGATTGCGCAACAATCGATCGACGCCGCCAAGGCCGGCGCCGCGGTCGTCCACATCCATGTGCGCGATCCTGCGACCGGCCGCTCCAGCATGGAGCTGGAACTTTATCGCGAGGTGGTCGGGCGCATCCGCGACAGCGGGAGCGATGTGGTCATCAACCTCACCACCGGTCCCGGCGCGATGTTCGTGCCGGGCAAGGAGGACCCTGCGGCCGCGGGTCCAGGCACGGAATTTCGCCTGCCGCAGGTGCGCGCCCAGCACGTAGTTGCGCTGAAACCCGACATGTGCAGCCTCGATCTCTGCACCATGTGGTTTCGCACCCGCGCCTTCATCAACGCGCCTGAGCACATCGCGGAGATTGCACGATTGGTTCGACGGGCCGGCGTCCTTCCCGAGCTTGAAGTGTTTGACTCCGGTGACATCGCGCTCGCCAGGCAACTGATCGGGGAGGACGCGATCGCAGCGCCGGCGTTTTTCCAGATCGTGCTCGGGGTCAGCTACGGCGCGGCTGCCACGCCGGAGACGTTGCTCTACCTGCGCAACCAGCTGCCGCCGCAATCCAAATGGGCAGCGTTTGGCATCGGCCCGCACGCCTATCCGATGCTGGCGCAGGCGCTGCTGCTCGGCGGCCACGTGCGTATCGGGCTTGAGGACAACTACTACCTGGAGAAAGGCGTGAAAGCCCCGCACAACGCGGCGCTGGTGGAGAAGGCCGTGGCGATCATGCGTTCGCTTGGCGCCGAGCCGGCGACGCCGGCCGAGGCGCGCGAGATTCTGGGCATGGGCGAGGTGCGGATGGCGTGATCACAAGCCGAGGACGCGTTCCGCGTTGCCGTGAAAGATCTTCTCCATCACAGTGTCCGAATAGCCGAGCTCGCGCCATTCCTTGAAGATGCGCTCGTACGGCAGGCTCGGATAGTCGCTGCCGAACATCACCTTGTCCTGCAGGCGCGCCCGGATGTCGACCTTGAGCTGGGCTGGAAAATGCTTGGGCGCCCAGCCCGACATTTCCCAGAACACGTTGCCCTTGTGCA
Organism: Xanthobacteraceae bacterium; assembly: GCA_035472475.1. Lineage (GTDB taxonomy): Bacteria > Pseudomonadota > Alphaproteobacteria > Rhizobiales > Xanthobacteraceae > JAFAXD01. The sequence continues at coordinate 4,043 of DATIPA010000173.1, forward strand.
GCGCGACCGCGGTCATCTCCTCGACCCAGGGCCAGCCCGGATGTGCCGCGATGATGGTGAGATCGGGAAAATCGGCGGCAAGCTCGTCGATCGCGGACGGATGCGCGTGGCGGATCTTGGCACCCATGCCGCCCGGCATGCCGGCGCCCATGCCGGTGGTGCCGACGTCGATCATCACCGGCACCTTGAGCGCGTTGATGACCTCGAACAATGGATAGAACTGCCGGTCGGCCACCGAGAAGTGTCCCATGATCGGGTGGAAGTGGAAACCGAGCATGCCGAGCTCGGTGATCGCCGTCTTGGCCTGCGCAATCGCAATCTCGCCCTTGAACGGATCGACCGCCGCCCAGCTCTGGATGATCCGCTCCGGATGCCGTGACTGCATGCCCTTCACGTACTCGTTGCTGCAGGGCGGCGTTCCGGTGGTGGTCTCGAGATCGAGCGCAACCAGCACCGCCTCGACCCCGGCGTCGGTGAATTCCTTGACGACCTCGTCTTCCTGCTTCCAGGTCCAAGTGCGGTTCCAATATTTGGCGAGCGCTTCCACATACGGCCCCTGGCAGCGGATCCAGGGCTCGGTGTTGGGATAGCAGTGCAGATCGATGACGCGCATGGGCTAACTGTTCGCCCGGGCCGGCGCGCGCTCCCGCACGATCGTGGCCGACACGGTTTCGACCAACGCCTTTTTCGACACCTTGCCAAAGGTCGAGAGCGGAAAGTCGCTCATGATCTCCAGCCGTTCCGGCAGCTTGAACTTGGCGATTTCCTTGGTGGTCAGGAACGCGAGCAGGTCCTTCAACGACAGGTCCTCGCCCGCGCGCGGAATCACGCAGGCGCACATGCGCTCGCCCATGTCGGGATCGGGCATCGCCACGCAGGCGACGTTCTGAACGCTGGGATGCTGCAAAATCAGGTTCTCGATCTCCTCGGCGCTGATCTTCTCGCCGCCGCGGTTGATCAGGTCCTTCTTGCGGCCCTCGACCAGATAGTTGCCGGCCTTGTTCTGCCGCATTAGATCGCCGGAGCAATAGAATCCATCCGGCGTGAACACCTTGGCGTTGTGCTCGGGCGCGCCGTAATAGCCGCGCAGCGTGTACGGACCGCGCGCGCACATCTCGCCGACCTCGCCGAACGGGACCTCGTTGCCGTCATCATCGATCAGCCGCACCTCGTCGTCCGGGCAGATCGGACAGCCGACGGTTTCCAGACGGTCCTCTTCCGGATCTTCCGGCCGCACGAACATCAGCAAGCCTTCCGACATGCCGAAGTTCTCCTGCACGAATACGGTCGGGATCAGCTCCTTGGTGCGGATGCGCACCTCCGGCTGCAGGCGCTGGCCGCCGCTCTGGATGTAACGGATCGAGGAGGTGTCAAATTGCGTCACCGCCTCACTGTTGATCAAGCGGATCAGCAGCGCGGGCACCACCTTGATGTGGGTCACGCGATGCCGGGCAACCAGGCGAAACACCTCTTCGGGCCGCGTGCTCTGGCTGAGCACCACCGCGCCACCGTTGAAGAAGAAGCCCTGAATGCCCGGGCAGGCGAGCGGCAGGTTGTGGGCGATCGGCAGCATCAGCAGCAACACGGAATCGCCGGTGACCCCGCACACCTGCGCGGCGGTCTTGGAGTTGTAGGCGTAATCGTTGTGGGTGCGCGGGATGAGCTTGGGCACGCCGGTGGTGCCGCCCGAGAGTTGGAAGATGCAGGGGTCTTCCGGGTCGGCCGCAAAACCGGGGAGCTTGCTGTTAGGGTCGCTCGCCGGCCGCTCGATCAGTTCGGTGAGCGACAGTTCGCCGGCGCCCGCAGGCCCGAGCACGATACGGAACTTGAGGCACGGGCTTGCTTCGGCGACACGCGCGACCATCGGGGCGAACGCGAAGTCACCCTGGCGCTCGGGATAGACGCACGCCACAGCCTGCGCGATGTCGACGAATTGGCTGACCTCGTTGTAGCGATGGGTGGCGAGCGCCGCGATCGGGATCGCGTCGATCTTCTGCAGGGCGAAATAGAGGATCACGAACTCCGCCACGTTGGGCAGCTGCAGCACGACGCGGTCGAGCGGCTTGAACCCGAGCGCGATCAGATTGAGCGCGAGGTTGTCGCTTTGCCGATCGACATCCGCGTAGGTAAAGCGCCGCTCGCCGTCGATCAGCGCGATCCGGTCGGCAAAACGTGTAAACACCGCGGCGAACTCGGTCGCGAGCGACTCGTCCAGCCAATAGCCGCGTTCGCGGTAGCGCTTGGCGTATTCCGACGGAAACTTGACGACGCCGTCCAGCATTGCACCTCCCGCGGAACGTCCCCGTCTTCTTGCAACGGCCCATCGTTTTGACGAAAGACGCGGATTGCAACGGCGCGGCTGCCGCAGGTAGTTTTCGAACATGCTCAATATTGAGTCAAGTTGACAGCCATCTCACCACTCGTGTCCAGCCAAATACTGAACGTCTCCGGCCGTCCCCGCGTTTTCACACGCACAAATGCGCGGTGAGGCGGTCGAGGAAGGCGCTGCAGGCTTCGAGCTGCGCAACGGCAACGTACTCGTCAGCCTTGTGCGCCTGATCGATCGAGCCGGGCCCGATCACCACTGTCGGGATGCCGGCCGCGGCAAACAGTCCCGCCTCCGTGCCAAAGGCGACTTTGCTGTGCTCGTTGCGGCCGGCGAGCGTCTTCGCCAGCCCAACGACATCGAACGCAGCCGGCGTCTCGAGGCCCGGCCAGCTCGACTTGGGCTCGAAGACGATGCGCGCCGCAGAATCGACCGCCTGCATTTCCGGCTCGAGCCGCTCGCGCGCAAAAGTCACCACCTCTTCGACCAAGCCATCCACGTCGTCCGCGGCGAGCGGGCGAAACTCGAATTCGAACGTACAGAGGTCAGGCACGATGTTGAGCGCGGCGCCACCGCGCACGACTCCGCTAACGGCAGTCGTGTGAGGCACGTCATAGAGCGGATCGCGCACCCCGGAGCGCGCCAGGCGGTCGCTGATCTCGCGGATCTTCACAATCATGCGCGCCGCATAGTCGATTGCATTGACTCCATGCGGTGCGAGCGAGGAGTGGCAGGTCTTGCCGTGCACGGCGACGCGGAACGCGCGCTGGCCCTTGTGTCCGATCACCACGCCCATTTCGGTCGGCTCGCCGACAAAACAGGCCGCCGGTTTCACCTTGGCGCGTTCGAGGCGTGCGATGATGCCGCGCACGCCGACACAGCCGACCTCTTCGTCGTAGGAGAACGAGAAATGGATTGGGCGCGTCAGCTGCGCGGCGACCATCTCCGGCACCGCCGCGAGACAGCAGGCGTCGAAGCCTTTCATGTCGGCCGCGCCGCGACCGTAGACGCGGCCGCTGCGTTCGGTCAGCCGAAATGGATCGTTCGTCCATGCCTGATCGTCGACCGGGACCACGTCGGTGTGCCCCGAGAGAATGGTACCGGGCACGTCGGGCCGGCCGATCGTCGCCCACAGGTTAGCCTTGGTGCCGGCTGCATCGGGCACGCGCTCATGTGGCACGCCGAACCGGTCGAGGTAGGCCTCGACCCACTCGACCAGCGGGAGGTTCGAGTTGCGGCTCGTCGTGTCGAAGCCGACGAGTGCTTCGAGGACTTCGATCGTCCGTTGCGCGTGCATTGCTGTCTCGATGTGCCTGTTCGCGCCGCATCATACTAATTTTAGTCGCAGAATGTCCCCCGAGACGCAGAGCCAATGCCCGCTCATGGCACATATCGCCGGCCTGGTGACCGGCTATTGTCGTTGTCATCTGTTGATCGCGGCGCAGGTATTTGGGATGAGTTGAGAGCGGGCGCTAGTGCCCCGCTTCCGAAGTTCGCGATATATCGCGGCAACCTCTGGAAGCAACGGGGCATTAACAAATGTATAGTTCTAGTGCCGCTTTTCGATTTGAAGTTCCCGAACGAGCCTGCCGCAATCGCTGTAGGAATTTCAAAACGGTGGCACTAAGCTTTGCAACGAGGCGGTATGAACACTGACGAGCGATATATGGAGCTTGCCATTGAGCAGGCGCGTCACGCCAAACAAGCTGGTGAGTTGCCGATCGGCGCCGTCATAACGCGCAAGGGCAAAGTGGTCGCGCGAAATCGGTGCCGCGAAGCGACGCAGAAAACCGTTCTTGCTCATGCCGAGCTGCATGCGTTGAACGATGCCTGCAAAGCTCTTGGCAGAACGGATCTGAGTGACTGCGTCATCTACTGTTCGAACGAACCCTGCCTGATGTGTTCCGCCGCCATTTTCCAGGCGAAGATCCCTCGCGTCGTCATTGGCGCTGCCCGCAGTGATCTTCCGCATCTCCTGCGCGAGCGAAAGTTTCGGATCGAGCACCTCGCGGAAGACTCCGGCTACAGTTTGGAGATCGTCAGGGGCGTCTTGAAGGAAAAGGTGCTCGGACTATTTGCCGGGGTCAGGAAGCGCTGACCCATTCGCTAAAGCGCTCCCGGTCCCGGTTTGAGCCCTTCGATCACGATGCGCAGCATCGTGCGCAGGCGAGCGAGACCGGCCGCCGGCTTCGGGCGCGCGCCGGTGAGCCAGCGGCGGATTTCGGCTTGATAGACGCCGAACATCAGCTGGGCGATGGCGCGATCCTTCGCGCTCGAGCGCAGCACCCGCCGTTTCTTGGCGTCGCGCACCAGCAGTTCGAGGGCTGCTATGATCGCTTCGCGCCCGGTCTGGAAGCGATCGGACTGGCGGCCGCTGGAATAGAACGTCAATTCGCGCAGGACGTAACGCATGAACTCGGGCTCGCGCGCGAAGAAGCGGTAGTAGACGCCGAAGCTTGCCATCACCTGCCCGAGGAACGTGCGGCCGGAGCGGGAGCCGCTGAACGCGGTTCGCGTCAGCGCCTCCTGCATGTCGTTGTAGATCAGGAACAGCAGGTCGCGCTTGTCGGATGCGTAGGAAAACAGGGTCCCGAGTCCGACGTCGGCGCGGCGGGCGATCTCGCGCGTCGTGGCATTGTCGTAACCCTGCTCGAGGAAAAGTTCACGCGCCGCGGCCTTGATGCGCCGAAGCTTGTCGAGCTTGTTGCGCTCGCGCGGCCGCAGGCCCGAGACGGCGTCCTCCGGCGTTTCATTGGTGATTTTCAGCATGTGGCCCGCTCTGGCTGCGCAAGAGACCTAATCCAAGATTGTGGTCAATGCAATTTCACGTGACCCTATCGGCGACATCGCAAATCACTTGCTCGCCTGAAAGCGCTCGACCAGCCTGGCCGGCAGTGGCAATGCTTCGATCCTGGCCGGGTCATCGGAATTGCGCCGGACCCATACCCTTGTATCCATGCTTTCGGCGCGCAGTTCGCCGTCCTTGCTGGCACGGTGCCTGACGTCGAAGCTCGACTTGCGCAGTTCGAGGATGGTCGTCTCGATATCGAGAACGTCCCCGACCGTGGATGGCACCAGGAACTTGCCGGTGAGGTCGACTGTCGGAAAACCGGCGGCGCCGAACGTGTCCAGCACGTGCCGCATCGGCAGCCCGAGGATTTGCGCCAGCATAAGCCACAGATTGGCGTCGAACAGCGCAAAATAGCGCTCGGTGTGCACGAGCCCGGATGCATCGCAATCGCCCCATCCGATCTCGACGGTCCGTGCATAGCTCAGCAAGACATCCTCCCTCGGTAATGCGGTTCTCACATTTATGCCGCAAGCCTTGCGAACAGCCTAGTGTGGTGAAGTGAAGCGAAAAGCGTACTTCCCTTGACAACCGCCCGACCAGACCGCTTGAATCGCTTGAGCCATTTTTTCGATCATGTTCGAAAAGCCGGGTTGCGCAACCGCTGAAGTAAACGCGATGAGCCGTGACGTCCACCTCGTCGGCAGCGTGCCGATGGCCAACGCGGAAGCGGTGTTCCGCACCGTCAGCGCCGCGTTCGGCGCAAAGCTCAAACGCATCCCGGACGGCGAGACCGGCGCGCGCATCGACTGGATCACCTGGCTGCGGCCAGTGTTTGCGGACAACCCGGCATTCGAGCTCTCCGACGAGATCTTCCGGTTGCACGAGACCGCCCCGCTGATCCGGCGCTACCGGCTGCGCCCCGGTCGTTCGATCGAGGACGTGAAGATCGAAAACTTGTTCTACGCCGACATCGCAGCGAGTTCGTATCGGACCTTCAAGAAGCTCAAGGATGCCGGCGAGATTTTGCCCGGCGCGCGCTTTCAGGTCGATCTGGTGCCCGCCCATTCCGTCATCTGGCTCTTTCTTGTCGATGCGCTGCACGCGCCGATCGATCCGATCTACAACACGGCGCTCAAGCTCGAGATCGACAAGATCGCGGCGGCGATCCCGCACCAGGAGCTCGCGATTCAGTTCGACGTTGCCTCCGCGGTGTTCGCGCGCCTGCAGCGCGAACAGATCGGCGCCTACGGCGCCAGCAAAGCCGAAATGCAGGAGACGTTCAGCAACATCCTGATCGGCCTCGGCAACCGGGTGCCGGCCGGAATCGAACTTCTGTTCCACCTGTGCTACGGGGATTCCAATCATCGCCACGTGGTCGAGCCCAAGGACATGGGGGACATGGTGGATTTCACCAACCGGATCACCGCCGGAATTACGCGGCCGATCAACCTCGTGCACATGCCGGTGCCGCGCGATCGCTCCGATGACACCTACTACGCGCCGCTCGCCGGCCTCCGGCTGCGGCCCGAGACCGAGCTTTGTCTCGGTCTCGTCCACCACACGGACGGGGTTGAAGGTACCAGCCGGCGGCTCGCGACCGCGCGCAAACATGCGCGGGCGTTTTCGATCGCCACCGAGTGCGGCTTCGGCCGCCGCAAGCCGGAGACGATTCCCGAATTGCTGCGTATTCACGCCGCGGCGGCGGAAATGAATTGAGTTCGGAGAGGACAACCCGTGAGTTCGGACAAGCGCATCGCCCTCGTCACCGGCTCGTCGTCCGGCATCGGCCGCGCCGAGGCCATCGCGCTTGCCAAGGCCGGCTACGACGTTGTGATCAACTACAGCAAAAACAGCGGCGAGGCGCGCAAGACCGCCGACGCCTGCGAAAAACATGGTGCGAAGACCCTGGTGCTGCAATGCGACGTCGCCGATGAGGCGAGCGTGATCGCCATGATGGATGCGATCACCGAGGCATTCGGGCGCATCGATGTGCTCTGCAACAATGCTGGCGCATCGATCAAAACCGCGGCACGTGATTTCGAGAAGGTCACGGTCGATGAGTGGGATCACATCTTTGGGGTAAACGTGAAGGGTGTGTTTCTGGTCACCAAGCACGCGGTGCCGCTGCTCAAGCGTGGCAAGGATGCCTGCATCGTCAACACCAACAGCATCGTAGGCGCGCGGCCGGGCCCGCAGGCGCTGCCCTATGCGGCGAGCAAGGGCGCGCTCTGGACGATGACCAAGTCGCTCGCTGGCGCGCTTGGCTATTTCGGCATCCGGGTCAACGGCGTCGCGCCGGGCTGGATGGCAGGGGAGTGGATGGAGCGCATGCTCGGCGAGCACTACGACGGGCTGATGAAGGCGCGCGCCAAGGCGACCCCGTTGCGTCGGGTCGTGACCGCCGAAGACGTCGCCGAAACGGCGATGAGCCTGATTGAGGGCAATAAGAGCGTGACCGGTGTGATCGTGGTGGTCGACGGCGGGTTCAGCGCGGTGACATAGAGCGGCGGTGAATACTCAGCACCCGAACTCGCTGAGCCCGGCTCACATTATATCCAGCTCAGCGAGCCGACGGCGGATTGCCGGAGCTCAAGCGGCCTGCGCGAGCGCACGGTAACTCTCCGCCACCAGACCAGCCACAAGGTGGTCGGCCGTGCCGGGGCGCTTTTCCCATTCGCCGAGCTGCTCGGAGTTCTCCACCACCATTCGGCAGCGCTCGTAACGCGCCTGCATGAACGCCGCGAGCGCCGTCTCCGGAGGCACGTCCGAGCGGATGTGACGCGCCAGCACCACCGCATCCTCGATCGCAATGTTGGCACCGCTGGCAAGCTGCGGCGTCGCCGTGTGCGCGGCGTCGCCGATCAGGATCACGCGTCCGCTGTACCATGGCGGCGGCATGATCATGGAAAATACTGGACGGCAGATGATCTGTTGCGGGTCACGCACTTCGTCGCGCGCGCGTCCGAGAATGCCGCCGAACTCCCCGAGCAGCCCGCGTAGCATCGCCGGCAGTTCCTCGTCCCGCCAGCGCGGGCGCTCGGCAACATTCTGCACAACGTAGATGTACATCTCCCGCTCGGAGACCGGGTTGAAGCCGGACTTGATGGTCGGGCCGAAGTATGAGTAGCGACCGGTCACGTCAGGCGGGCGGCGCACGGTCGCTCGCCAGTTCATCTGCCCGGTGTATCGCGGCCGGACTTGTGGCCCGAACGTCATCTCGCGAATAGTTGAGTTCGAACCGTCTGCGCCGACGACCAGATCGTAGGTGCCGCGTGTGCCGTCGGTAAAGCTGACACCGACGCCGTCGTCCGCCTGTGCGAGCGCCGATACGGACAGGCCGAGACGGATAGGGACGCCGAGCCGGTTGAGCTCGCCCGCGAGAACCTCGTGCACCGCTTGGCGCAAGATGCCGATCGTGGCGGGATACTGAGGCCCGAGCAGGCGCGGCAGGTCGACAGTGCCCGTGACATTGCCCTGCGCGTCACACGTCTTGAAGAAGCTTTGCGCGAATCCGCGCCGGATGCAGCCTTCCAGAGCATCAACCGCCTGCAAAGCGCGCAACGCCGGCCCTTGCAAGGTAATGCCGGTGCCGAGCTCGGTCAGGGCTGCTCGGATTTCCACGATTTCGCAAGCGATGCCGCAACGCTTCAGTGCCAGACCCAACGTCATCCCGGCCATTCCGGCTCCAACAACGAGCACGCGCTGGATCGCAGGCATTGGCTTTTCCCCGGGGCTGTTTGCGTGACCGGACCGGACTTTTAGCTGACGCGGGAATTCTATAGCATTTTGGAGGGTCGCCGCCGGCACCTGATCATGGGAGGAAGTGGATATGGCCGTATCAGCGGCTTTGAGCGGCAAGCATTCCGCGCCGGGCCAGGGCAACGTCTACGCCAAGGCGAATGAGGTGATCGTCAAGATCACCGGGGCCGACACGAATCAGACCTTCGAAGTCGTCGAGGAAAACTGCAAGCCCGGCTTTCAGTCTCGCGCGCACTATCACATCAAGGCGTTCGAGACCTTTTACGTGTTCGAAGGCAGCGCCGAATTTCAGGTCGGCGACAAGCTATTCCGCGCTGAAAAAGGATCATGCGTGCATATCCCGCCAGGCGTTCCGCATCAGGTTACGTCGAAGAACGGCGTTCGCATGCTGATGATCTATAGCCCCGCCGGCACCGAAGGCATGTTTGCCGCGATGCATGCGCTCACCCAGGATCAACTGATGGACGCCAACCTGACAAAGCAGATCGCGCTCAAGTACGACACGGTCATGGTCGAACAGAGCCGCGATGGACGAGGCAAGGGTACCATCCTGGGATGAAACAGACTCCCGGGTCGCCCGTTTACTCTCGACGCGGGTCTTAGCTTATTTTCGCCGTCCGCTCTGTTCCTGATCGCTCAACCAATCGGACAGTGACACGCCTCTGGCCGTTTTTTTCTTGCCTTTCTGACGCGGCGCTGACGATCGCGCGATGGGGGCCTGCTTGGCGACGGGCGGGTTCGCGGCTTCTTGCGCCAGGCGCAGCGCCCGCAGCCGCGCCATCTTTTCGCGCACGGCCTGCGCCTCGGCGGCCTGCGGCGATAGCTCCTTTGCGCCCGGGCGTTTCTCGTTCGGATTGTCCGGCATCGATCAGTCCCCCGTTATGTCGCGTGTTTTGCGATCTGCTTTTAGAGTCCGGCCGCCTTGCGCAGCGCGTCGTTGATGCGGTCCTGCCAGCCAGGACCGTCCGCCTGAAAGTGGTCGAGCACGTCGCGATCGAGGCGCAGCGAGACCTGCTCCTTGGCGTTCGGCAGCGACGGCGGCTTTGGCGGAATCGCTTCAGGCGGCTTGGTGGTCGCCGCCTTGAACGCCGCTTCGGCCGCAAGCCGTGGATCGTTTGGCCTCCTTGAACGCGTCCGGTCGTTGTTCATCGGATCCTCCTGTTCAGGCGCGCCGCGCCAGTTCCTTCTGGCGGCGGCGCTCGGCTTTGCGGGCCGAGACCGTCATGCGCTCCGGCTCTTGCGCCGGCGCGCTACCCCCACTCTTGGCACGATCGAGCACATAGCGCGCGTACTCGTCCATGTCGCCGTCGAACGGCTTCACATGCCCGTCGGCGACGAGCCAGAGCCGGTCGGCGACAAGCTCCATCAGGGCGCGGTCGTGGGTCACAAGTATGACGGCGCCGTCGTAGTGGTTGAGCGCCTCGAGAAGCGCGCGCCGGCTGTCGATGTCGAGATGGTTGGTCGGCTCGTCAAGGATGAGGAGGTGCGGCGCCTCCATGGCAATCAGGTTCAGCAGGAGCCGGGCGCGCTCGCCGCCGGAGAGATCGGCGACGGTCGTCTCCTGCTTCTCGAACCCAAGCCCGAATTGCGCAAGCCGGGAACGGCGCGAGGACTCGCTGTCGTCCGGCCGCAGCCGGCGGATGATCACCAGCGGCGTATCGGCCGGATCGAGCGCTTCGATCTGATGCTGATGGAACCAGCCGACCCGCAGGCGGCTGTCGCTCTGCATGCGTCCGGCCAGCAGCGGCAGCGCGCCGGCGATCATCTTGGCGAATGTCGATTTGCCGGAGCCGTTGACACCGAGAAGCCCGATGCGGTCGTCCACATCGAGTCGCAGGTTCATGTTGCGCAGGATCGGCTTGCCGTCGTAACCGACGGCCGCGCCGTGCAGTTGCAGTAGCGGCGGCGCCAGCGGACGCGGCGGCGAGGGCAGGGTGAAGGGCGAGACGTGCTCCTCCACCACCGCGGCGATCGGCGGGAGCTTGGCGAGGCGCTTGATGCGCGACTGTGCCTGCGCGGCCTTGCTGGCCTTGGCCCGGAAGCGGTCGATGAACGATTGCAGATGCGCGCGCTCGGCCTCCTGCTTGGTGCGCGTTGCCGTCTGCAGGCGCTCCTTCTCCGACAGCCGCCGCTCGAAATCGTCGAACCCGCCGGTGTAGAGGTCGAGCTTGCCGTTGCGCAGATGCAGGATTGAATCGACCGAATTGTTCAGGAGCTCGCGGTCGTGGCTGATGATCAGCGCGGTCGCTGGATATTTCTTCAGGCGCGCTTCGAGCCATAGCGCGCCCTCGAGGTCGAGGTAGTTGGTAGGCTCGTCGAGCAGCAGCAGGTCCGGGCGCGCGAACAAAGCGGCCGCGAGTGCCACCCGCATGCGCCAACCGCCGGAGAACTCGGCCATCGGACGCGCCAGGTCGGCGGTGGAAAATCCGAGCCCGTTGAGGATCTCACTCGCGCGCGCCGGTGCACCGTCGGCGTCGATCTCGATCAGCCGCGCGTAGATCTCGCCCATCTGCTCGGGCTCGGCGGTCTCGAGCGCCGCGTTGAGGCGCTCGCGCTCGGCGTCGGCGGCGAGCACGGTGTCGAGCAGGCTGACCGGCGTTGCCGGGTGTTCCTGATCGACCGAACCGATGCGGGCCGCCTTGGGGAGCGAAATGTCGCCGCCGTCAGGTGCGTGATGCCCTTGGATGAGTTTCAACAGCGTGGTCTTGCCGACCCCGTTGCGGCCGACGACCCCAACCTTGGCGCCGACCGGCAGCGTGACGGTGGCCTGGTCGAAGAAACGGCGTCCCCACGCATTGAAGACAAGATTTTCGATTTGCAACATGGAGATAGGGGCCGGACGACTCGCAGGCGGGGTGAAAGGTGGGCGCTTCTTAGCACTGAATATTGCGCCGCAGCAATGCACACCAGCCACGCGCGGGCATCACGGCGACGATGTGTCTGAAGAAGTCGCTTAAATCACGCTCGCCGCCCGCAACTTGGCCTGCTCGGCTTCGCCGTAGCCGAGTTCGGCCAGGATCTCGGCGGTGTGCTGGCCGAGCCCCGGCGGGGGCGTGTCGACGCGCGGGCCGCCGGCGGCAAATCCGAACGCCGCGACCGGTACCGTGAACGCGCCCTCCACGTCGGTTGCGCCCGCGTGGCGATGGCGCACGCCGCGGGATTCCAGATGCGGATCCTCCAGCGCCTCACCCATGGTGCGTACGCGCGCCGCCGGCACGTGGCCGGACTGGAAGTAGTCTTCCCATTCCGCCGCGCTGCGCGCCATCAGGAGCTCGGCGATCAGCGCGGTCTCTGCCTCGCGCGCGCGTTCGCGCGCCTCGGCGTTCGGCTGGATCAGATCAGGGCGTCCGAGCGCGCGCCAGAATCGCCGGTACTGGCGCATGTTGCTCGCGCCCAGCATCAGCAGACCGTCGCGCGTCGCATAGCAGCTCGCGCTCGCCTGCTCGTTGGTGTTGCCGTTCGGTTTGGGGTGCTGGCCGTTGCGCAGATAACCCGTCAAGTGCGAGCCCATCAGGATCATGGCGACGTCGAGCATGGCGAGGTCGATGTACTGGCCCTGGCCGGTGCGCAAGCGCTGAAAGAGCGCGGCCGAGATGGCGAAGGCGCCCATCGTCCCCGTCGCGTAGTCGACCATGGGCGCGCCGGCCTTGATCGGTCCGCTGGTCTCGGTGCCCGTCGACGCCGTGATGCCGGAG
>DATIPA010000174.1:0-17615 GCA_035472475.1 Xanthobacteraceae bacterium
ATCTTCAAGAAACACGGGCTCGTGCTGGAGATGGTGTATACCCAGGGCTCCGGTGAGACCCAGCAGCCGGTGGTCGCCGGCAGTGTCGACATCGGGGTCGCGGTCGGCATCATGGGGGCGCTCAGCTTCTTTTCGAAAAATGCGCCGGTGCGGATCATCGGCGCAGAGACAACCGGCGCGGCCGACCTGTTCTGGTACGTCAAGGCAGCTTCGCCGATCAGATCGCTCGAGGACACCGGCGGCAAGACGATTGCGTACTCGACCAATGGTTCGTCCACCCACGGCATCGTCACCGCGTTCATCAGGCAATACGACCTCAAGGCCAAGCCGGTCGCGACCGGCAGCCCGTCATCGACGCTGACGCAGGTGATGTCGGACCAGATCGACGTCGGATGGTCGGCGCCGCCGTTTGGCCTCGACCAGATCGACAAAGGCGACATCCGCGTGATCGCCAGCGGCAACGATGCCGCCGTATTCAAGGGACAGACCGTGCGCGTGCTGATCGCCAACGCACAGGCATTGCAGATGAAAACGGCGGTGTTCGATCGCTACATGAAGGCGTATCGCGAGACCGTCGAATACATGTACGCCGAGCCGGCGGCGCTGAAGATCTATGCGGATTTCGTCGGCATCAGCGAAGAAAAGGCCAAGCGCACGCGCGACGGGTTCTTTCCCAAGCAGTCAATCGAGCCCGATCGCATCGTTGGCCTCGATACCATTGTGAACGACGCCGTCACGCTGAAATACACAGCCGCCCCGCTCACCAAGGAGCAGCTCGCGGAGCTGATCCAGATTCCGCCGCGTTGATCAGCCAGTCGTGTCGGAGGGATCGAGGGCAGCATAAACGTCGCCCGAGTTTGCTTCGAGCGGCAGCGCGAGCACCCACTGTTCCATTGCGGCGGCGTCAAACCAGCACTCGTGCACAAAGGCTTGGCTTTCCCCAAGGGCGGCCTTGAAGTGCCGATATCCGAGCGCCGCGCACCGGCGCAAAGCCGCGACCGCTACCTCACGCTGGATTGTGGTGAATTCGAACGACAGCGCGGCCACCGGATGCGAAAGACCGTCAAGCGCGTGCGCCTCGAACCCTTCGACGTCGATCTTGATGAAGGCCGGCGTCCCGTGACGCGCGATGAGTGCGTCGAGCGTCGTCATTGGCACCATGGCAGTCTTCGTCCAACGCTCGTTCACCCAACCGGGCGCACATGCGGCGGCTTGCACAAAATCTTCTGACGCGGTCGAGACTGTGGGATTGTCGAGATTGAGGTTAAGCGCGATCGTGCCGATCTGGTCTCCGATGGCGAGCGCTTCGATCGCAACCTCGCGATCACGCCCGTGAATTAGTCGCAACGTCGCAACAAGCGCGGGCTGCGGCTCGACCGCCACCACGCGGGCGCCCAGCCGGCGGAATGAGCCTACCCGGTCGCCCACATGAGCGCCGATGTCAAACGCGAGATCACCCGATCGCATGAACGCGCCGTAGAGTTGGTCCATGCCGGCACGCCGGTCCCGGTCTCCGTAGTAGATGCGCAGCGAGCGCAGCACGCCGCGCGCGCCCCACAATCCATCGAGCATTGCGAGTGGGCGCGCCGCCGGCACCAACGTCGCGAGGATCGCTGGCGGGTCGGTCTCTTCTGGCAGCCGGCCCACGCCGAGGCATGCCAGCGCGCGCCCGACGCCCGGTGCAGCCGTTACGACCGCCATGGGCACCGCCAATGCGAGGCCGCCGGCAATGAGCAATGCGACGGGTAGGGCGGTTGGGTTCGCCCAGGCTAGAACGGCGATAGCGCCCCAGCCGATGACCGCGTGCGGCCAGAAGTATGCGATCGCGTCGCGGAAAGACACCGTGTGATCGTCACGGACGTGCGCAGTCCAGCCAACGGTTCGGCCAAGCGCCAGATTGGTCAGCACGAGCGTATGACTGCACCACTGAATCGGACACAACAGGATGGTGAACAGGACTTCAATTGCGGCGCTCCCCAGAAACCGGGCGATGCCGCCGAAGGCGCGCCGCGCCACCGGGCGCGTCAGTACATCCAGAATGCTCGCGATTTTGGCCGCGAACCACATGATCACAACAGCCATCAGCAGCGGCCAACCATAATGGGGATCGACATGCGAGGGACTGAGCGCGGCCGCCGCCGTCCCGAGCAGGAACAAACCCATCCAGGCCGGCGAGCTGAGGAACATTAAAATGGCGAGGAGAAGCTGATAGCGGCTCACCGTCTTGAGGCCGGGCATCAACAGGAACGGCCAGTACTGCATGTTGCCTGCGCACCAACGCAGGTCACGGCGGATGAACTCGATCAACGTCGGTGGGTTTTCTTCCCAGCCCAGGTCCTCGTCGGCCAAGACGCGCACCTCATATCCGGCGCGGCGCATCAACACCGCCTCGATCTGGTCGTGGGAAAGGACATGGCGGCCGTCCTCGAGCAATGGAAGCTTGCAGTGGGCCACGAATGGGCGCAGCCGCAGCACTGCGTTATGTCCCCAGTACGGGCCACAATCGCCCTGCCACCAGGCGCTGCCGATCGTGTACGGCCGCATGCCGAGGCGCATACCAAACTGAAAAATGCGCGCCATCGCGCTCATCGACGGCAGGCCGATGACCAGGCCCTGTACGATGCCGAGTTTCGGCTCAGTTTGCATCACCCGCACCAGCCGCAGCATGGCCGAGGCCGGCATGATGCTGTCGGCGTCGAGTGTGATGGCCAGATCGTGAGCGGCGCCAAAACGCTCGCAGAAATCCTCGATATTGCCGGCCTTGAAGCCAGCGTTGACTGGGCGCCGGCGATACGTGAACGCGATGCGCTTCCGCCACGTCTCAGTCAGCGTCCCGAACGCAGCTTCCTCGGCCGCGCCTGCGACCGGGTCGGTCGTGTCGCTGAGCACGTAGATGTGAAAGCGGCTCGCCCAGTCCGATGTAGCGAGTTCTGACAGTATCAGCTCGAGATTGCGCACAACCCGTTCGGGCGGTTCGTTGCGAATACAAACCAGAACCGCTGTCGAGGCTGTGATTGGCTCCGATCCCGTCACCCGCGCACTGGCGGGGAAAACCGCTGCCACCGGATCGGCCGCGCATCGCATGATGATGAAACCGATGACGGCATTCCAAAATCCGATCACGATCCAAGGCAGGGTAGTGACGAAGAGCAGGATCAGCGCGATATCCAGCGCGCCGATCCCACGCGGCGACAGTGCGAGCACCGCAAGCCACACCATGCTGCTGATCGTGGTTGCGACGAGGATCGCAAACAGTGCCCGCCGCGCCGCTAGATTGGTCGCGTCGGTCGCAGTGCGCGCGACTGAGGAAACGGCAACGTCGGTCATGCGGTTGAGGGAAGGGCTTTGCGACGGAACACTACGCCAATGGCCAGGACACGCCCGGCCATGACGCCGGACGCTGGGGTTTATACCTTACGAATAACCCCGTAGACATTCACCTATGCCCAAGGCGCTTTGGTACGTCGAACCCGGAATAGCAGTGCTGCGCGACGAGCACGTTGCGCCCGGGCCGGACGACCTGTGCGTGCGGGCCCATTTCGGTGCCATCAGTCGGGGGACTGAGGCTCTCGTCTTCGCCGGCCGCGTGCCCCAGACCGAGTATCAACGCATGCGGGGCCCGCACATGGGGGGGGTATTTCCGTTCCCGGTGAAATACGGCTACGCCATCGTCGGCACCGTCTACAGCGGCCCGTCGCACCTGCACGGCCGCATGGGGTTTGCCCTCCATCCGCATCAGGACCTGTTCGCCCTGCCGCCCGATGGGTTCATCCCGCTGCCCGAGGGCGTGCCGCCCCAGCGCGCGGTACTTGCCGCCAACATGGAAACCGCGCTCAACGCCGTATGGGATGGCGCCCCCGGCCCAGCCGATCGCATCGCGGTGATCGGTGCCGGTGTCGTCGGCGCGCTGGTGGCGTTCCTGTGCGCCCAAGTACCCGGGACCGACGTCGTCCTTGTCGATATCGATCCTGCCCGCGCTGCGTTGGCGCGTGCACTCGGGGTCACGTTTGCGTCACCGGGCAGCGCGCCGAAGGACTGCGATCTAGTATTTCACGCAAGCGGCTCAGCGTCCGGCCTGGCAACTGCATTCGATCTTGCGGGCGACGAAGCACGAATCATCGAGATGAGCTGGTATGGTGCCGGCGAGGCAGCGATTCCGCTCGGCGGCGCGTTCCACAGCCGGCGCCTGACGATTGCGTCGAGCCAGGTCGGCAAAGTCGCCCCGTCCCACCGCCCGCGTTGGACCCCCGCGCGTCGGATGGCGGCGGCGCTCGGCTTGCTTCGCGATGCGCGGCTCGACGCGCTGATCGCGCCGCCGATCCGGTTTGCCGACTTGCCCGCCGAGCTTCCGCGGATTCTGGCGCCGAGCAGCGGCGTGCTATGCCAGCGCATCGATTATCCCGCTGCAGCATCCTGAAGGACACAAATGTTCACCGTTGAGGTTCGCGATCACATCATGATCGCGCACTCGTTTAAGGGGGTGGTGTTCGGTCCGGCGCAGGCTCTGCATGGTGCCACCTTCGTGGTCGACGCCGCAATCATGGCGAAAGAACTCGACAAAAACGGGATCGTGGTCGACATCGGCCGCGCCCATGCGGTCCTTAAGTCGGTGCTCGGCGGGCTCAACTATCGCAACCTCGATGACGCGAGCCAGTTTACCGGTCACAACACCACCACCGAGTTCCTGGCCAAACATATTTACGATCGTCTGGCCGACGCAGCACGCGCGGGGGACATTGGACGCGAACCGCGCGAACTCGCTGCCATTCGGGTGACGCTTTCCGAGTCGCATGTCGCTCGCGCGTCCTACGAGGCGCCTTTGTGGTAGCGGCCCGGGCACCAATACCAAGGGTCACATTCGCGATACCGGGCGATCTCGCCACGCCGACCGGAGG
Organism: Xanthobacteraceae bacterium; assembly: GCA_035472475.1. Classification (GTDB taxonomy): domain Bacteria; phylum Pseudomonadota; class Alphaproteobacteria; order Rhizobiales; family Xanthobacteraceae; genus JAFAXD01. The sequence continues at coordinate 4,896 of DATIPA010000174.1, forward strand.
CTATGGTTACGCGCGTTGTGTCATTGCCGCGTTGCGGGCGCGCAACTACCGGGTCGATCTGGTTGATCTCGGGGATGGCTTTCCGCAAATCGGCCCCGAACAGCGGGCGCTGGCGCGCGCGCGTTTGCTGTCGGCACCGGTCGAGGCGCCCGTCGTGGTTGACGGTCTGGCGCTGGGCGCCTTGCCCGCTGAAGCCCATGAGGCCGCGCGCAGCCGTTGTTTGATCGGGCTCATTCATCACCCGCTCGCTCTGGAAACCGGGCTGTCGGCCATCGAGGCGGATGCGTTGCGCGCTTCGGAGATCAGCGCGCTCGCGGCCGCGCAATACGTCATCACAACCGACCATTCGACCGCGGCGACGCTTTCAGCGAACTACAACGTTCCCCCCCGGCGCATCGCCGTTGCGCTGCCGGGCGCGCCGCGGGTCGAGTGGGCGCATGGCAACAGCGACGGTGTGCCGCACGTTCTGGCGGTCGGCGCGATCGTGCCGCGCAAGGGCTACGAGCTGTTGGTGACGGCGTTGGCCGAGCTACGCGACCTGTCGTGGCGATTGACGATTGTCGGTGACCGCGCCCGCAGCCCTGCAACGGCGGCCAAGCTCGACGGATTGATCGAGCACGCGGGCCTGATCGACCGGATCACCTGCACAGGCGCGGTGACCGCCGAGCGCCTCGCCGCGCTCTATCGGGGGGCCGATATTTTTGCGCAGCCGTCTTGGTTTGAAGGCTACGGCATGGCGCTTGCGGACGCGTTGGCTTACGGCTTGCCGGTTGTCGCGACCAGCACCGGCGCGGCGCTCAGGAATGTCGGCGCTGACGCCGGCAGGCTCGTCGCGCCGGGCGACACGGGCGCGCTGGCGCGCGCGCTGCGGGCGCTCCTCGCTGACGCGCACGCGCGCGCTGATTGCGCGGCCGCCGCGCGCGCGGCAGGCCGAGCTCTGCCAAGTTGGGACACGACCGCCGCGATATTCGAACGGGTGCTCATGGGCGTCGCCGAGTCTTAAACCGGTGGTGCGATCGGCTTGCGGTGACACGATAGGTCGACATCAAACAAAACTTCGTCGTCGAGCAGGTGAGGGGCAACTGGCGGCCGCAGCGCGTCATCGGCCCGCTCGATCGGGGATAGCGCCAAGCTCGACAGGCCGGCTCCCAGCAGCATGGGTGCCACCATCACGTGCAGCCGGTCGAGACATCCTGCCTCAAGAAATTGTGAAACGGTGCGTGCGCCGCCTTCGATCAAGATACGCCGGAAGCCTTTGGCATGCAGGCCTGCCAGGATCGTAGCCGGCGCCGCGATCCCGGCCGCGAGTGAGACACGCAGGATTTCCACGTCATCCGCAAAGCAGGACGCGACCTGCTCGCCGAGCACGACGACGCGTCGCGCGCCGTCGGGCCGCAGCAAGCGCGCTGTTGCGGATAGCCGCCCGCGCGGATCGATCACCACGCGCGCTGGATTGGGTCCTGCCACACGCCGCACGGTAAGTTCCGGGTCGTCGCATACCGCAGTCTCGACCCCGACCACGATCGCGTCGACCAGTGCGCGCAACCGATGCAAGTGGTCGAGACCAGCCGCGCCGTTGATATATTTGGAATGCCCGGTCGTTGTTGCAATCCGCCCGTCGATCGATTGGCCGAGCTGTGCGACCACCATGAGATCGTCGACACGGCCCGCGCGTAACGGGCCGTACAGCGCCTCCCAGGCGGGCGGCAGCGATCCATTCGGCTGTCGGAATTGGCTTGGCACACCGGCCCAGGCGGCTACGCCGCCGCTGCCGTGATCGGAGGTCACGACGAACCCATTCGCCATGCGACAACTCGCTGCTCTAGCCCATGTGGGCAAGGGATAACGGTCTGGCGGGCGTTTTGATACCCCTAGCTTAAACCCGGTTCGACGGGGAATATTCAGCGTGTTGCCCGAATCATCTTGGTCTGACGGGTGAGCGGTAGTGCGGGAGGTTCTGATGGCTGGCCTGGCGCCCGGCGCAACAGCCTATAGTCTGACCGCGCGGGTTTTGCATTGGTTGACCGCTGCCCTGGTGCTGACGATGATTCCGGCCGGAATCGTCATGGTGAACATCGGCTCCGGCGCGTTGCAGGATTTTCTGTTCAACCTGCACCGTTCGCTGGGAGTGGTGCTTATGCCTGTCGTCCTGGTCCGGCTCGCCTATCGGTTGATCAACCCGCCGCCACCGCTGCCCGGGGATATTCCGCTTGTTCAGCAATTCGCGGCGGGCTGCGTACATTGGGCTCTCTACGCGCTGCTGATCGTGCAGCCGATCCTGGGTTGGTTTGGGACCTCCGCATTTCCTGCGCCCATCATCGTGTTCGGTTTGTTTGAACTGCCGCCGATCTGGCCACCGGACCGCGCCTTCTCGGACCGGATATTCGTGGTGCACCGTGCGATCGGCTACCTGATCGCGCTCCTGATTGTCGTCCATGTCGGCGCCGCGCTGTACCATCATCTGGTGCGGCGCGACGATGTGCTGCTGCGAATATGGAGCGCCGGCCGAACGCCGGCCGGGTAATGGTGCCGGCGCGCACCCGGTGGCATCGCGGGTCGGCTGACCGCCAACATTGGCCTCAAGGACAGTAGTCGGGCCAGGCTTTCCGGCGCTATGATTGGCGATCGCAACGAATATGCGCGCAATCGGATGAAGCAACCCAGGCAGGGCGAACCACGGCCCGTGACAGCTGTGCCCAAGACCGTCGCGATCATCGATGACAACGCGGCCGTCCTCAAAGGCATCGAGCGTTTGTTGAACGCCCACGGCTTCGCCACCAAGGGCTTTTCGTCAGCGGAAGCCTTCCTGGCGTCGCAGCCGGCGACGGGCATCGACTGTGTGCTCCTGGATATCCATCTCGGGGGTATGTCGGGGATTGCGCTGCGCCGCGAGCTCTCCGCGTGCGGCTCGACGGTCCCGGTTATCTTCATGACTGCTTTCGACGACCAGGCGACACGGCAACAGGCGCAAGCGGCCGGCTGCGTAGCTTATCTGCGCAAGCCGTTCGCGGGGCAGCTGTTGATCGAGGCGATTGCACACGCTGGATCGGGTCGGTAGGGCCGGTCGGCGCGGAGGCCATAGCTGCTGCAATGAACGGACAAATCCAAGGTCATTGGCAAGGACGCTACGGCGCGCGTGGCGCCGGGCGCGCGATGGTGACCGCCGTACTCATCGCGGGCACTGGTGCGCTTGCATCCTCCGCCTGTCTTGGAGGGGAGCCACCGACGCGGTCAGTCGTTATCATCGGCCAGGACGACGCAATCCTTCCTTGGAATATTGCGGTCAGCACCGTCGCGCGAACGACACTCAATGCCGACGCTGATCGTCGGGTGGTGATCTACGCCGAGGATCTGGATTTCGCCCGCTTCGGCGGAGACCGCTACAAACGGCAGCTGCAAAATCATCTGCGCGAAAAATACATGTACGTGCCGGTCGGCGCACTGCTGGCGTTCGGGCCGATCGCGTTTGATTTCGTGATGAATGCGCGCGACTCGATCTGGCCGGGCGTCCCGGTGGTGTTTGGTGCCGTCGACGAGGCCACGGTGGCCCGAGCAAAGCTGCCGGCTGGCGTCACCGGACGCACGCTGCAGTTTCGCCTCGAGGACATGGTTCAAAGCGCGACCGCGATCGTTCCGGACCTCAAGCAAGTTGCCCTCGTCGGTGATCCATTCGACCGCAGCAACTATTTCCGCAACTTCGGGTTGGAAGTTCCGGAACTCGCCAAGAACCTGCAATTCATCGACCTTACCGGTCTGCCGCTCAAAGAGGTGCGCCGGCGCGCCGCGCAGCTCCCCGAGCAAAGCGCGATTGCCTATACGGCGATCTACCGCGATGGCGACGGCTTTGACTACATGCCACGTGAGGCGCTTCGCTCTGTCGCCGACGTTGCCAATCGACCGATCGTGGTCCCGGCTGAGACTTACATCGGTTATGGAACGGTCGGCGGGATCGTCGCCACGCCCGTGCCGATTGCCGAGGATGCCGCGCGGCTCGCATTGCGCATCCTCGACGGCGCGCCGCCGTCTGATTTTCCGATCGCCCGTGGCGACTACATGAAGCCGATCTTCGACTGGCGCGAGCTGCAGCGCTGGGGCGTCCGCGAAACGCGCCTGCCGCCGGGCAGCGAAGTTTTGTTCCGGCAGTTGAGCTTCTGGGAACAATATCGCGGGCTCACGCTCGCGGGTGCCGGCATCATCGCGGTTCAAGCGACGCTGATCACCGGGCTGTTCCTGGAGCGGCGCCGCCGCTCGGCTGCCGAGTTGGAGGCGCGCCGCCGTCTTGCCGAGGTCGCTCACATGAACCGCCGCGCCGGCATCGCGGCGCTGTCGGCCTCGATCGCGCATGAACTTAATCAGCCGCTGGGTGCAATCCTGAGCAACGCCGAGGCGGCCGAGCTCCTGCTCGATCGCCAGCCACTCGATCTCGCGCTGGTGAAGGAAATGCTGAGCGATATTAGGCGATCCGATCAGCGCGCCGCCGACGTCATCACGCACATGCGCGAACTGCTGCGCCGGGACGACTCCGAGCCGCTTGAGATCGACATGAACGACGTGATCCGCCACGTCATCGAGCTACTCGCGCCCGAGGCGCGGCAGCGCGGCATCTTCGTCAGCACGGCGCTCGATTCCCGTCGCCTGTTGGTCCGCGCAAACTCGGTCCACATGCAGCAGGTCGTGCTCAATCTCGCGCTCAACGGCATGGACGCGATGCGGGACGTCGCGGCGGGCAACCGGCGCCTCACGATCCAGACCGCATTGCTCGACAACGCAGCTGTCGAAGTCGCGATTTCAGACTCAGGGCGGGGGATACCGGCCGATATAGTAAAGCGGGTGTTCGAACCGTTTTTTACCACCAAGCCCGAAGGTATCGGGCTCGGCTTGTCCATTGCGCACACCATCATCGAGCGGGCCGGGGGCGCGATCTCGGCTGAAAACAGGACTACCGGGGGCGCGGTCTTTCGCTTCAGCCTTCCGGCCGCGATCGCCCGTCCAGCGAAAAGCGACGCTGGCCGCCAAGCCGTTGGGGCGCACGCCGCCGATGGCGGCCGGCCGCCGTTGGAGCGCGCCGCGGGTTGATAAGAACACGCCGTTTAGCCGATTTATTGCACCTTGAGGCATTGCACCTAAGGACAATACGCGGGCCGCCCGAATTGCTCTAAACGCTTGCCCTAGAGCAGTTCATCCCAATCGGGCTGCAAACCATTCTCAACGAAAGAGAGGACGCCAAGATGTCAAAACGCACGATGCTGATGGTCGGGGTTGCCGCGGTCGCTCTGACCGCCGCAGGCGCCGGCAAGTTCGCGCTTGCGCAGCAACCGCAAGGAGACGTGATCGGCGAGCTCACCAACAACGAAGGCATCTTCGTTGACGGCAAGACATTCAAAATCGCCAAGGGTAAGGCCAAGGGCGATCCCGCCGCCCAGATTGCCAAGCTCGGCGCCAAGGAAGTCGGTCCGGGCGCGATCGTCTTCCGCTACAACGACAAGCTCTACATGGTTGAGGGCACGCCGGCGCCGGCGCCGCAGGCGATGAAGAACTTCCAGGATAACTGGAACGTCTCCTACATGAAGGGGATGAAGGACTTCCAGGACAACTTTGCCGTGTCCTACATGAAGGATCACCAGGCGGACGCCGACCCGGCTTACGCAAAGGCCTTCCAGGATTTCCAGAACAACTGGAATGTTTCCTACATGAAGGCGGCGCAGGACTTCCAGAGCAACTGGAACGTCTCCTACATGAAGAACTTCCAGGACAACTGGAACACGTCCTACATGAAGGCCGCCAAGGACTTCCAGGACAACTGGTCCACGTCCTACATGAAGTAACGTAAAGCGCACAAATTCGCCCGCCCCGCCGCCGCAAGCGGTTGGGCGGGCGATGCATTTGTGGGTTGCGCAGCGGGCGTCAGCTCGCCGATGGTCCGCGCATCAGCTTGAGCGCCGCCTCGATGTGCCGCCAGGTTTCTGCCTGCTCCTCGTCGCCCTGCTGCGCAAGCGTCGTGGCCTTTTGCGCGGCTTCGGCGATCGCCTTGGGGCCGTGCGCCTCGAACAGTTGCCGCGCGTAGTCGTAGACTTCGAGCTCGCTCATCTCGATCTGTGTCATGGCGTCGTGCTCCTCTGGTCTGATTGGAAGCACCCCCGCACCCGCATGCGGTCGTTGACACAATCCGGAGATCCGCATCCTAGCACCCCGGTCGCGCCCGCGTAACGTTGGCCGATTGAATCGATCAGGCGCCGGACGTATGGTTCACTTCGGCAGCAAGCAGGCGCGCCCCGAAGCGGCGGCCAGCGAGGGCAGCCCTCACGCGCGTTTGCGGCGCAGTGGAGGGTTTTGCCGTGTCGATCGCCCCGACCCTGCAGAGATATCTCGCAAGTCACCACATCGACTACGACCTTGTCGCCCATCAGGCGACGGGGTCGTCGATGCACACCGCCGGTGCGTGCCAAATTCCGGCCGATCGTCTCGCCAAGGGCGTCGTGCTGCGGACCGGCGATGGCTACGTGCTGGCCGTGCTGCCGGCGTGTCAGCGCCTCCGGCGCGGCGATCTGACCGGAAGGTTCGGCAAGGCGTGCGCGCTCGCCACTGAGCACGAGCTCGATCAACTGTTCCCCGACTGCGTTCACGGTGCCGTCCCGGCGGTCGGCGAATGTTACGGCCTCGACGTCGTGGTGGAGGATAGCCTGCACGATGCGCCGGAGGTCTACTTCGAGGCCGGCGACCACACGACGCTCGTGCACCTCAGTCAGGAGCAGTTTGCGCGGCTCACCGCCAACGCGCCGCACGGATGCTTCACCACGCCATCATGAGGAAACCTCCATGTCCTACGACTGCAAGAGTCCCGACGATGTTCTGAAAGTCATCAAGGACGACAAGGTCGAAATGATCGATCTGCGCTTTACCGATCTGCCGGGGCTTTGGCAGCATTTTTCGCTGCCGCCGCGCGCGCTCGGCGCCGACAGTTTCAGTGACGGCGTTGGCTTCGACGGCTCCTCGATCCGCGGATTTCAGGAAATCCAGGAAAGCGACATGCTGGTCGTCCCCGACGCGACCACAGCGTTCCTGGATCCGTTCGCCGAGGTCCCGACGCTGGTGCTGATCTGCGGTATTTCCGATCCGATCACCGGCCGCCCCTACAGCCGTGACCCGCGCTACGTCGCGCAAAAGGCGGAAACCTATCTACGCGGCACACGCGTCGGTGACGCCGCCTATTTCGGGCCCGAGCTCGAGCACTTCGTCTTCAACGAGGTGCACTACGATCAAGGCACCAACTACGGCTACTACGAAATCGACGCCATGGAGGCGAACTGGAAGGCGCGCGGCGGCACCGGCCTCGGCCACAAGCTGCGCCCGAAGGAAGGCTACTTTCCGGTGCCGCCGGCCGACGCCCTGCAGGACGCCCGCTCCAGCATGGTGATCGCGCTCGAGCGCATCGGCATCGCGATCGAGGCCCACCACCACGAAGTCGCAACCGGCGGCCAGGGCGAGATCGACATGCGCTTTGCCGCGCTCACCCGCATGGCCGACAACGTCATGATCTACAAATACGTGGTGAAGAATGTCGCGCGCCAGCGCGGCATGACCGCGACCTTCATGCCGAAACCGCTCTATGGCGACAACGGGTCCGGCATGCACGTGCATCAGAGCATCTGGCAAGGCGACCGGCCGATTTTCGCGGGCGACGGGTACGCGGGCTCGAGCGAGACCATGCGCCATTACATCGGCGGGCTGTTGAAGCACGCGCCGGCGCTGCTGGCGATCTGCGCGCCGACCGTGAACTCCTACCGGCGGCTGGTGCCGGGCTTCGAAGCGCCGGTCAACCTCGGCTACTCGCAGCGCAATCGCTCGGCCGCGTGCCGCATTCCGATGTACTCGACGAGCCCGAAGGCGAAGCGCGTCGAGTTCCGCTGCCCGGATCCCGCGTGCAATCCCTATCTGGCGTTCGCTGCGATGTTGATGGCCGGGCTCGACGGAGTTACAAACCGGATCAATCCCGGTGATCCGATCGACAAGAATCTCTACGACCTGCCGCCGGAGGAGCGCGCGAGGGTTCCGTCGGCTCCCGGCTCGCTCGACGAGGCCCTCGACGCGCTCGAAGGCGATCACGCCTTCCTGCTCAAGGGTGACGTCTTCACCCGGGACGTGGTGGAAACGTACATCGCCTACAAGCGCGCGCGGGAGATCGACGAGATTCGTCTGCGCCCGCATCCGTACGAGTTCTTGCTCTATTACGACGTTTGACGCTGCCGTCGCGCCACCGCTTACGCCGCCGCGGCGAGCGCGGGCTTTCCGGCAATGAGATCGGCGGCGCGCTCGGCCATCATCAGCACGCAGGCGTTGATGTGGGCGGTGACCAGATCGGGCATCGCCGACGCATCGACCACGCGCAGCCGATCGATACCGCGCACCCGCAGCTGTGGGTCGAGCACCGCTTCCGGGCCGAGGCCGATCGGGCAGGTCGACGCCGGATGATGCACGGTGATCATCGTCTTGCGGATGAAGGCGTCGATATCGGCGTCGCTTTTGACGTCCGCGCCCGGCGAGACCTCTTCGCCGCGAAACTTGTCCATTGCCTTCTGCGCTGCGATCTCGCGCCCGCGCCGGAACCCCTCGCGCAAGGTCGGCAGGTCGTTGGGCGCCGAGAAGAAATTGAACTTGACGCGCGCGCGCTCGCGCGGGTCGGCCGAGCGCAGCAGGACTTCGCCGCGGCTGTCGGGATGCATGATGGCGGGGCGGATGCCGAATGCGTCGGCATATGCCTGCTTCACGCCCGGGAACCACAGGTGCGCCCACGGCGGGGAGCCCGGAAACATGTATTCGACGTCGGGCGTGGCGAGCTCCGGCCGCGTCTTGATGAACGCAAGGATGCCGCTCGGGATTGTGGTGGCGGGGCCGGAGCCCAGAAAATATGCGCGCAGCATGTTCATCGCCATGCGGTCGAATCGCATCAGGTCGCGAAACAGTCCTGGCGCCTTGCGCTGGTAAAAGATCACGGCGGCCTGATGGTCCTGCAGATTTTTGCCGACCGGCAGGTCGACCAGCGGATCGATGCCGACGCTGCGCAAATGGTCTGCCGGCCCGATCCCCGACAGCATCAGGAGCTGCGGCGTGTTGAACGTGCCGCCCGACAGTATCACTTCCCGCTCGGCGTAGACGCGTTCCGTCGTGTCGTTTCTGGTCAACTCAATCCCGACGGCGCGCTGGCCCTCGATCAGGACTTTGCCGGCCAGTACGCGCGTCATCAGCGTCAGATTGCTGCGGCGAAGGGCAGGCTTGAGATAGGCGGTCGATGCGGACGAGCGCCGCCCGTTGCGGATTGTGTATTGGCTCCTGGCGAAGCCTTCGGTGTCGCCGGCGCTGTTGTCCGCGATGATGCGGTACCCGGCCGCTTTCCCGGCCTCGAGCCACGCGTCGTAGATCGGATCGGCGACGCGCGCCCATTCAACGCCGATCGGCCCGTCGCCGCCGCGCGTGTCGGTCGCGCCGTCGATCCAGGTCTCGGTACGCTTGAAGTACGGCAGCACGTCCGCGTAGGACCAGCCGAGCGCGCCTTTTTGCGCCCAGCGGTCGTAGTCGCGTTGATCGCCGCGCGTGTAGCCGGTGACGTTGATCGAGGACGAGCCGCCCAGCACCTTGCCGCGCATCGCCTCAACCTTACGGCCGCCGAGATTCGGTTCCGGCTCCGAGCGATAGCCCCAGTCGTGCAACGTGTGCTTGTGCATCATCCCAATGCCCAGCGGGATGTGGATCAGCGGATCGATGTCCCATCCCCCGGCTTCCAGTAGAGCGACGCGCACGCTCGGATCCGCGCTCAGCCGGTTTGCCAGAACACAGCCGGCCGAGCCGGCACCGACGATGATGTAGTCGTAACGGTGCGTGGTCATTCCTCACCGGTGCGTTGCCACCCTCACGCAGGGCATTTGGAAGATATCGGCCGCGTGATCAAGCGCGTCCTGCGCACGGCCGCCATCTCGCTCGGCAAGTGTGAAGAGGTGGACGCGATCCTGCATCCGGACTTAAATCGACCCCAACAATCACGAAGGAGCGTCCCCGATGGCCAACCGTATCATGACCACCCACGTGGGCAGCCTGATCCGGCCGCCGAAGTTCGTCGAGATCCTGCGCAAGCTGGAGAACAAGGAGCCGGTCGAACCGGGCCTCTACGACAAGACGCTCACGCGATCGGTCGCCGACGTGGTGCGCCAGCAGGCCGAGGTCGGCGTCGACATCGTCAGCGACGGCGAGTTTGGTAAGGGCCGCAACTGGGCGTTCTACGTGCACGGCCGCCTCTCCGGAATCGGAGCCCGGCCGCTGACGCCGGAGGAAGTCAAGGATCCGCTCGCCTCGGTTGGCGGCGGGCGCGACCGCGAGGCATTTCCCGAATATTACGCGGAGGCCGACAAGGCGACCGGGCTCGCCTCCCGGCTCGGTAATCGGTTCGTGTGCAACGGCGCGATCAAATACGTCGGGCAGAAGGAGCTGCAGCGCGACATCGATAACCTGAAGGCCGCCACCGCCAAAGTGAAAGTCGAGGGCGCGTTTCTGCCGGTGGTGGCGCCGGCGAGCGCGCTGCCAAACGTCAAGGACGAGCACTACGGCGACGAAAAGAAGTTATTGTTCGCGCTCGCCGATGCGCTGCGCGTCGAATACAAGACCATCGTCGATGCAGGCCTCTACGTGCAGATCGACGACGCGTTCTTTCCCTACATGCAGGAAAAGCTCTGCCCGCCGATGTCGCTTGCACAATATCGCGCGTGGGCGCAGCTGCGCATCGACGCGCTCAACCGCGCGCTCGAGGCCATCCCGCCGGAAAAATCGCGCTACCACATTTGTTGGGGCAGCTGGAGCGGTCCGCACGCTTTCGACGTTCCGCTTAAGGATATCGTCGACATCATGCTGCAGGTCAACGTGGGTGCCTATAGTTTCGAGGCGGCCAACGTCCGTCACGAGCACGAATGGAAGGTATGGAAGACCGCGAAGCTGTCCTCAGGCAAGAAGATCCTGCCGGGCGTGATCAGCCACGCCACCAACGTGCTGGAACATTCCGAACTGGTCGCCGAGCGGCTGGTGCGGTTCGCCAATCTGGTCGGGCGCGAGAACGTGATGGCTTCGACCGACTGCGGGTTTGCGCAAAGCCCGTTTGCGCAGCGGGTGCATCCTTCGATCATGTGGGCGAAGCTCAAGTCGATGGCTGAAGGGGCGCTGCTCGCGAGCGACGAGCTCTGGGGCCGCAAGGCCGCGGCGTGAGTCCAGGGGGGCTGCCCGCCTAGGCGGTCCCTACCCTTACGAAGAGGTCATTGACCGGGATTGGTTTCGCAATCAGGTGCTGCTCGGCGAGATAGGTGACCAGCGCCTCCAATGTCTTGCGATTGGGTTCGACCCCGTACGGCCAGGGATCGGCGCCGAAGACGCCGTCCATCGTTTCAATCTGCGCCAGCATCCAGGGCATCATGGTCGCCAGCATGCCGTCAAAACGCATGCGCGCGAGCGCGGTGTCCTTGGCCTGGCAGAACGCCTTGTAGAGGCTGGTGGCGACAAACGGATAGCGCTCGTGAACCTCGCGCTTGAGCGCGACGAGATGCATGATGGGATAAATGCCAGTGCGCCGGTAGTAATCAGCCTCGACCTTTGGAAAATCAGGAAACAGCCGCGCGATCCGCGGATTGCGGCCGAGCGCTATCGGCACATTGCTGCCGATCATTGCATCGATCGTTCCGTCCTCGAGCAGCTCGCTGAGCGACTTGTCGCTCGTGTTGTCTTCAATCGAGACCTGTTTGAGCATCGGCGGAGCGCTCGGATTGCCGTGTCGTCCGGCTTTGTTGACAGCGCCCTGCACCCATTGCACGCCTGACAGGTCGACGCCGTATTCGTGCATCAGCAATCCGCGGATCCAGACCGCGGCGGTCATGGTGTAGAGCGGAACGCCGATCCGCTTGCCTTCCAGATCCTTTGGGGTGCGGACTTTTTGCGTGTTCACCGTGATGAAACTGTGCCGGAACATGCGCGAGGGAAAAACCGGCAGCGCGACGAACGGCGAGGCGCCCATGCCCATGCGGCTGATGAACTCCGACGAGGAGAACTCGGCCGCATCGAACTCTTGACCGCCGGCCATCCGATCGAAGGTCTCGCGCGGCATCGCAATCGGAATGAAGTTAAGATCGATGCCGAGCGGCGTCACTTCGCCGCTCAGCAGCGGAACCATGCGATCATAGGCGGCGCAGGCAAAGGAAATCGGAACGCGGGACATCGTACGGTTTATCCGGCCATTGATCGGTGGCGAAGCGTTTCAACCCGCGTTCGCGGCGTCAAGGCGCTCACTGGTATGGAAGCCGTGCGTTGACCTCGTGGTGCACCCAAAGCCGCGGTTTGCAATAGTGCGCGCGCAAGCCTCAAGGACAATCCGATGACAGCCGATCGCATTCTGGTTTCTCACGCCGGCACCTTGCCGCGCCCCGACGGCCTCAAAGAGCGGCTCACCGCCGATCCGCATTCAACCGACGTCCAGAAAGAGCTCACGGCAGCAGTCGCCGACGTGGTGCGCCGGCAGGCCGACATGGGCATCGACATTGTCAACGACGGCGAATTCTCCAAGGTACGGGGCTTTTCCGAATACGTGCGCGACCGGCTCGGCGGCCTCGCGGGCGCGGGCCAAAGGCAGCTGAGCGTGATGGCGCGCGACGCGCGCGACTTTCCGGGTTTCGTCGGCACGAAATTCGCGCGCCA
>DATIPA010000175.1:0-2579 GCA_035472475.1 Xanthobacteraceae bacterium
CACAGTGCTCGAAGCCGTCACTATGAGGCCTGGCGAGATCGAACCAAGAAACCGACAATGGAAAAAATGCGTCACCCTGCTTGACTCAAAAAGCCCCATACAAGGGCCTTGGTGCCGAGTCCGAAGAGAAGCGCGAGCCCGCGAACGACATTGACACCCGAGTGGCGGATGGCCTGAAAGTGCTTGACCCAGACGGCCGATTAGAGAAGAGAAGCGGACATCGGTCGACGTCTCACATGTGCCAGAACCGGCCGTGAGCAATCGCAGCAAAACAGCCCCTATTCGATCACCTCGTCGGTGCGCGCGAGCACCGGAATCGGTATCTCGAGGCCGAGCGCCCTAGCGGTCTTGAGATTGACGACCAGCTCGAATTTGGTGGCGAACTGGATCGGCAGATCGCCGGGCTTCTCGCCCTTGAGGATGCGATCGACATATTCCGCCGCGCGGCGGTAGAGATCGATATTGTCGACGCCGTACGAGGCAAGGCCGCCGTCCACGACGTTGTAGCGGAGCGCGAAGATATTCGGCAGGCGGTAACGCACCGCCAGTGAAATGATCAGCGCCCGGTGTGCCACGGTGAATGCGGTCGGCGGCAAGATCAGACCGCCGTTCGGCTCCCCGGCAAATGCCTCGATGGTGCGTTCGATCGCGGCGGCATCGCGTACGGCTCCGGGGACGACCCGAACGGAAAAGGATCGTGCCGCCGCTTCGATCGCGGCCACATATCCGGCCGCAGCCGGTTGCTCCGGATCGTAAAGGACCGCAATACGCGTGACCTGCGGCGCAATCTGTTTGAGTAGCTCGACCCATTTCAAGCCGACCGCATACTCGTACGTGGCGAACCCGGTGATGTTGCCGCCCGGATGCGAGTTGCTTGCGACAAGGCCATTGGCGACCGGATCGGCCACCTGCGCAAACACGATTGGGATCGTTGACGTCGCGCGGTGCATTGCCGCGAGCGCCGATGTCGGAGCGGCAAAAATCACCTCCGGTTTGAGCGCGGCGAGTTCCTCCGCGCAAGTCCGCATGCGGTTGAGGTCGTTCGCCCCCCAGCAATACTCGCTGCGAAGATTGCGACCTTCCGTCCATCCGAGCTTCTGGAGGCCGTCGCGCAATGCCGCGAGCCGGTGCTGCGATTCCGCATCATTCTCGGCGGTCGCCATCAGCACGCCGATCCGACGCATGCGCTCGCGCTGCTGCCCCCGCGCCGCGAGCGGCCAGCCTGCCGCCGCGCCCCCGAGCAGCGAGATGAACTCGCGTCGCTTCACTCGATCACCTCGTCGGCGATGGCGAGCAGCCCCGGCGGGAAGCTGAGGCCGAATGCCTTGGCGGTGTTGAGGTTGATCACGAACTCGAACTTGATCGACTGCATGACCGGCAGGTCGGCGGGCTTCTCGCCCTTGAGAATCCGGCCGGTGTACATGCCGGCCTGGCGATATGCGTCGGTGAGGCTCGTTCCGTAGCTCATCAGGCCGCCGACTTCGGCAGCCTCGCGCTGGAAATAGATCGCAGGCACTCTATGGTACGCCGCCAACGTAACGAGTTGTACGCGACGGTTGTTGAACAATGGGGTGGGACCTACCACGAGCGCATCAACCGGCTTTTGCGCAAGGCTCGCAAAGACTGTATCTATGTCGCGGCCAGTGCTGGCATGGAGGACTTCGATTTGCTTCCCAATGACCAAAGCCGCCGCTCGGACGCTTGAGACAAAGGGCTCAGTATTCGGAAAGTTGGGATCGACCAGCACGGCAATGCGCACGGCTCCCGGCCGCAACTCATGCAACAGTCCAAGCTGCTTTGTCCCAAGTTCCGTCGACAAGAAGGCGATACCGGTGACGTTGCCGCCCGGCCGGTTGATGCTGGCGACCAGGCCGAGTTTGACCGGGTCGCCGCCGCTTGCGAAGACGATCGGGATCGTCGTAGTCGCCGCCTGAGCCGCAATTGCCGAGGGGGTGTCACGCGCAACGATCACTGCCACCTGACGGCGTACCAGATCGGCTGCGAGGTCGGGCAGTCGATCGTATTGGTCCTGCGCCCAGCGATACTCGATCGCCACGTTCTGGCCTTCGACGTAGCCAGTTTCACGAACGCCTTGCCGGAATACGGTCAAAAAGAGTGCACCATCGGCAGGCGACGAGCCGCTGAGGAACCCGACCACCGGCGTCGCTTTCTTGCGCCGCGAGCGGCCAGGCAGCCGCCGCGCCACCGAGCAGAGTGATGAACTCGCGCCTCTTCATTCGATCACCTCGTCGGCGCGCGCGAGCACCGGCGTCGGAATTTCGAGGCCAAGCGCCTTCGCGGTCTTGAGGTTGATCACCAGCTCGTACTTGGTCGGCGCCTGCACCGGCAGGTCGGCGGGCTTCTCGCCCTTGAGGATGCGGTCGACGTAGCCGGCGGCGCGTCGGTAGGGATCGATCGAATCTTGCCCGTACGAGATGAGGCCGCCAGCGGTGACGAAGGGCCGCAAGCCGTAAACCGCCGGCAGTCGGTGCCGCGCGGCAAGCGTGATGATCAGATCGCGATGAACGATGGCCAACGTCACCGGCGTCACAATCAGGCCGCCGTTCGAGGCGCGCGCG
>DATIPA010000176.1:0-4379 GCA_035472475.1 Xanthobacteraceae bacterium
CGTACTCGCTCTATGGACGCCTCTGCAATTCAGCCGGGCGATGGGGCTGCGCTATGGCACCGCGGTCGCGATGTACGCTCGCGATTCGATCGGTTCGGCGCACTGGTCGCGCCTGATCGAGGTCACGACGGCGCGCGGCGAGATCCTCACCGCCGAGATGCTGATCCAGTTTCGGGACATCAACGTGGCCAAAACGCGCGACCGTATCGCGGCCCGACGCCGCGGCCGCACGCGCTCTAAATCTCAATCGTTAGCCCTGCCCGTCCCATGAGCCCGTGCCCGTGCCGACCGAACACAGTTGCTACGCAAAATGTATGCGCAATTTTTGCCCGCGATGCAACTGCAACCGCGCGTGGCGCCGCAAAAATCCGTAACACCTTTTACGACAAGGGGGAAGTGATGCTTAGACAAACCAATCGACAGACGACCAGCGAGGCGCGCGTAACCGCAAACCTCTAAGCCATAGGGGGCAAACGTGGCGAAGAACCCGTCGACTCACTGGTATTTCAACGACTGGGTGACTGACCTGGCGGTGCGCAAGTGCGGCATGGCGGCGCGCGGTTTCTGGATGGAGATGCTGGCGGTCGCCGCCGCCGCGACACCTCGAGGTTATGTAAAAGACGGGGATAAACCGTGCTCGATTTGCGATCTGGCGCGGATTACTGGACAACGCAAGCAGGACATCTCGCGCTGGGTCCGCGAGCTCGAAAAGAACGGGGTCTTCAGCCGTACCGAGGACGGTACGATGTTCTGTCGCCGGATGGTCCGCGAGGCCGAGATGCGCCGCAAAGCGTCGCATCGCCGTAAAGTGACACCCCCCGGAGTCGCGCACCCCCAACGCGAGACTAAGCAGCCGGGATTGTTCGATAATCCGAAAAAGACTCACACGCGCGCGCCTGCCCTTAACTCAGGTAGCTTTGCTACCTCCCCGGATAAATCCGCTACTCTCTCTGAACCTCTTCCTTCATCGGACGCCGCGTGCGACGCGCCGCCGGAAGAGGAGGAAATCGAGAACCGGGATCCTGAAGACGCGAGCGCAGCTCGCCTTGGCGACCGTCTCCGCGTGCACCGCGAACCGGATGCTGCGATAACAGAAACGCCGGTCGGGAATGGCCCAGCCGGCGTCCTGATGGGAGTTACCGATGCGTTACCATCGATGGCTTCCGCGACGGATCATACGCCGCGCCCAGGAGAGGCGGCAACCGCGAAGGCTGCCGCCCCGCTCCTACCGGCGAACCCGGCTGATCTTGACCTTGATGGTCAAAACCACGATAATTCGCAGCAGGAGCCGGCCATGGATACGAGCCATGGGTGTTCTCCTGAGCTAGCGGCGTCGAGGCCACTCCTCGGCGCCGTCGCTGTTTTAGGCCCCGGCTCGTGCCAGCGCACCGGAAAATCACCGGCGCTGCGGGCCAAGATCAAGGGCCAGCTCGCCTCGAAACATTGGCGCTATCTGCTCGCCTGCGGCCCGCCCGACGAAGCCTTCCGCTATGTCGAGGCGATCGACAGCGCCACCAATTTACCGCCGCAAGAGCTGTTTGACGCCGTCGACGCCCGAATGCGTGCCGCCCGTTGGGACGACATGCGCCAGTGGAAATGCCAGAACGGGGTCGCCGCATGAAGAGCACTCAACTGAGACTGCCATTCCGCGGTGAGATCAGCCGCACTGGTTGGGAGCTGCCGGCCGATCTGACTTTTGAGGAATGGCAGACCGACGGCGAACTGCTCGGCAAGATCGAGCATGCCGTCTCGTGGTGGATCGGCGACTGGTGGATCTATGCCGAGCACCGCTACGGCGAGCGTAAGGCGATCGTCGAACGAGAGGACTGGGAAGGGCCGAGTTTCGATAACTGCGCGCACTGTGGGATGGTGGCGCGGAAGTTCGAAACTTGGCGACGTCGCCAAGTTCTGAGCTTTAATCATCACCGCGAGGTCGCCGGGCTCGACACTGTCGACGCCGACGCACTGCTCGATCGCTGCGAGCAAATCAAGGCCGATACCGGACAGGCGCCGACAATCCGCGAATTGCGCAACTGGGTCACCGAAATTCGCCGGCAAGAGAACTTGCGCCGCATTGCAGCCGGAGCCATGGCCTGGCCGACCGGCCGTTATGCTGTCGTCTACGCCGACCCGCCTTGGCGTTACGATTTTTCACCGACCATCTCGCGCGAAATCGAGAACCAATACCCGACGATGGATCTGACCGAACTGTGCGCGTTGCCGGTCGGTAACAGCGTCACCGACGATGCGATTTTGTATTTGTGGGCGACCGCGCCGAAGCTCGATGCGGCGGCGACGGACATCGTCAAAGCCTGGGGGTTCGAGTACCGCACCAATTTCGTCTGGGTCAAAGATAAGATCGGTATGGGCTACCATGCGCGCGGTCAGCACGAGCATTTGCTCGTGGCGACCCGCGGTGTAATGCCGCCGCCAGCGCAACAGGACCGCGTGTCGTCGGTGGTTTACGGCGAACGCGTCGAGCACAGCGCCAAGCCGGTCGAGTTTTATGAACTGATTGAGCGCTTTTATCCCGACCTGCCAAAGCTCGAATTGTTCGCCCGCGCACCGCGCCTCGGGTGGGCGGCCTACGGCAATGAGCTTCCGCGATGAGCAGATCCGCCTTTGAACAGTCACGCGATAAGGAACGCCGCGCCCTGCAACAGATCATGCCATTTCTGATCGAGCAATCGGATGGTGGTCTGGTGATCCCCGTCAACGCCAAAAACCCACTCGGTCTCTTTGTCCAAAAAAACTGGGGTGATTTCATTCTGTCGGCCGGTCGAACGCTCGTGACCTTCGAGCACAAGGCCGACGCCAACGACACCAATCGAATTTGTGTCGAAGTATGGAGCAATTTTATTGCCGGCGATTATCCAAGCTATTTGGAGCGCGGCCACAAACCGGGGTGGGCTCTGACGAGCCGCGCGATGATCCTCGGCTATCACTGGTATCACAGTGACCGGTTGATCCTGATTGATCTCTACGCCCTACAACAATGGGCCTTTGGGCCAATGCACGGTGCCGCCACGAATATAGAGCGCCACCAGTTTGACGGGCGCGAGGAAATGGCGGTGTTTCCCTATCGCCGACCGCTGGCGAATCAACCCAATGCCACTTGGGTGCGTTGGGTGCCGCTGCCGGTATTGCACCGCGAATTAAAACCGCGGCCGATCGAGGTCAATGTGCGCCAACTCTATCTCGACCTCGGCGACCGCGCCCCGCCCTTTGAGACCTTTGCCGCGTGACCGCGCTCGTCATGAAGCTGTGCCGCGACTGCCGCTGGGCCACGAGATTGCAGGGTTTAGCGACCGAGCGACCCTATGACTACACCTGTCAGCATGTGACCTCGATGAAAATGTCGTTGCCCGATTACGTTCTCGGCCAGCCGCAGGAAGCGCGACAACTGACGTGTCAGACTGCCCGTGACGATCCCGGCCGTTGCGGTCCCGAGGGCCGATATTGGGAGCCAAAGGAGGAGTGATGACGCGCCGTATGCCCAGAGACAATCGCCTCGACGTCGCCAACCTGCGCCGCGCTCTCCGAATGCCTCCTAGCGGTAATAAGGTCGCTACCGATCCCCTCGGACCCTGGGCTTACGATCCAGGACCAGGCGCCGAACGCGTCCCGCTCGAGACACCCGAGCAACGCGCCTATCGCCGCTTTCCCATCAATCGCCATAAACCCTGGGAGGAATGATGACGCGAGGACAATGACGTGACCCGTTTCGGCCGCGGGTTGGTGATTGGCGCGCTGCTCTCGGTGCCGCTGTGGGCCGAGATTATTTGGTTACTGCATCACCTCTGAGGAGGACGTCTGATGGACACCGACGCACTGAAGCGCTTCGTCGATCGTATCGAAAACCTGCACGACGAGCGTAAGGAGCTGAACGGGACGATCCGCACGGTTTACGACGAGATCAAGGAAGCCGGCATGGATCCGGCGACGGTGCGGGTGATGGTCAAGGAGCGCGGGCTCGATAACGTGGTCCGAATGGATCAATACCGCATCCGCGACGAATATCGCCGGGCGCTCGGGCTCTACGCCGATACGCCGCTTGGCGAGGCTGCGATGGAGCGCGCCGGCGCGAGCAAGCCGAAACCGTTCGCCGAGCAGCCGGTGCATGCGCCCCGCACGCGCCGCCGGCCCAAGCTCAAGCTGTTCGATCGGGAGCATCCGCAAGGGGCGGCATGACCTACGCGCCCGGCTTTTGGATGTATGAAACCTCGGGCACGCTGCGTCCGGCGGTCGAAGCGTATCTCAAACACGAGCGGCTGACAGAAGCCAACATAGCGGCGCTGCGGGCGTATCTGCGGCAGTGGATCGCGGCACCGGCATGGCAGGGGCCGGGCATCGAGGTGCTGCGCGCCGACGTCGACAGG
>DATIPA010000177.1:0-1976 GCA_035472475.1 Xanthobacteraceae bacterium
ACGCTCTTGAAGAGTTTCGCAACGGCCTCCTCACGATTTTCTGGCTTAGCCAGCATGCCCTTGATGGCGTCTGAAGTGAAACGACCACGCGAGATGTAGATCGGCATGGCATCTCTCCTCCAAAAAGTTTTGCTTACTTAATCTTTTGGACGCTGAACATTACTGCCGCAGCCTTTATCGGTTCAAGAGACCATGATCGGGGAGGCGAGCACGCCTGCGTCGCGTTTGTCGCGTTTGCTGTCTATGGCGCACGCCGACGTCTGGATTGTTTTTCTTTGCGTTTCTTGCCTGGTGATGTTCCTCGATCGCTGCATCACGCCCGGCGGGGGAGGCGTAGCCTGCATAGGGTGGGCAACCTTGCCGCCCATCGTGAACTCGAAATCGGTAACTCCCCTATTCCGCGGCGACCTGCGATGCCGCGATGAACTGCGACACCCACTTCTTTCGGCGTTTAAGGTTCTCGCGGTACATCGCCTCGAACTCGGCCGGCGGGAAGGAGTGCGTCGATGGGCGCTTGAGCAGTGCTGCGCCCCAAGCCTTGAGCCGCGGAAATGTCTCGATATGGCCGAGCTTCTTCACCCCGTCCAGGAAGAAGTAGCGCTGCAGGAATGGCGCGTAGGCGGCGTCCACGAGCGAATACTTGGCGCTGTTGAAGTAGGGGCCGCTGCCCTGCTTCGCGAGCGCCTTCTCCAGCCGCTCGAACGGCACCGGGATCTCCTCCGCCGCCTTGTTGTAGTCGGCCTCGGTGTCGGCGTAAGCGGTCGCGGTCACCACCTCGGCGAAGGTCGGCACATAGTCGGTCCAGGCGCGGTTCATGGCGCGCTCGACTGGGTCCTCGGGATGCAGCCGCGGCAAAACCGTTTCGTCCAAATACTCGGCGATGGCATTCGATTCGAACAGCGAGACGCGATCGTCGACGCGCAGCACCGGCACCTTCTTGTGCGGCGATATGGCGAGGAACCAATCGGGTCGGTTGTCGGGCTCGATGTGGCGGAACTCGAAGTCGACGTTTTTCTCGCGCAGCACGATCGCCGCGCGCTGAACCCAGGGGCAGGTCTTGAAGCTGACCAGCAGATATTTCGCCATGGCGCCCTCACATCCAGTCGTTCGTGCAAGTGCAAATTTGGATAGTATATATGTGTGGTGCGCCATTGGAATGGTCAGTTGGCAATGACCGGGTCAGCGTAACAAGGAGCGCTCATGACAAACGCGACCAAGACCGAACGACCGTCGCCGAACGTGATCGACGCCAAGACTTTCTGGCGCACGCTGGGCGAGCGCGCGATCGGCGCCACCATCGTCACCGCCCAGGGCGCCGACGGCCCGGCCGGTTTTCTCGGCTTGTCGGCGACGCATGTGTGCGCCGATCCGCCCTCCATGCTGGTTTCAATCGACCGCAAGACATCGGCGCTCGCCGCCGTGCTGCACGGCCACCACTTCGCGATCAACTATCTCGGCCGCGACGCGCGGACGATCGCCGACATGTTCGCCGGCAAGACGGCGACCAAAGGCGCTGCTCGCTTCGAGCCCGGTCGCTGGGGCACGTTGACCACGGGCGCGCCGGTCTTCAATGACGCCATCGGCGCGGTCGATTGCGTGCTGGAGAAGACCATCGACCATTTTGCTACCACTGTCGTCATCGGCCGGGTGGTCGACGTCGTCGCGCGCGGCAGCGGCGATCCCCTGATCTATTTCCGCGGCGGTTTCTTGAACGATTGATGACCCGGGCTGTGCCACGGCGGCGGCGAGCGGCCGCGCCACGCTCTCGAGCGGCTTGCGTTCGGCGGCGACGCCGAAGCGCGCCGCGATG
This sequence comes from Xanthobacteraceae bacterium, assembly GCA_035472475.1. GTDB lineage: Bacteria > Pseudomonadota > Alphaproteobacteria > Rhizobiales > Xanthobacteraceae > JAFAXD01. The sequence continues at coordinate 1,811 of DATIPA010000177.1, forward strand.
ACCGCCGCGATGAGCATCAGCGGCCCGCTCCGTCCCGCGCTGCGGGCAACTCGTGCTGTGCCGGGCACCCTCTCCGGGATCCGAACTGGCTCCTTGGGGGCGGGTTCTGTCGGAGTAGGTGTTGGCTTGGGTACCACTACCGGATTGGGAATCGTCTCCGGAATAT
>DATIPA010000178.1:0-2298 GCA_035472475.1 Xanthobacteraceae bacterium
GAATCGAGCGCCCGACGATCGCGCTGTTCATGCTCGTAGCCGTGCTCGGCGGGCTCGCGTTCCAGGTCCCGGTCGGCCGGCTCTCGGACCGGTTCGACCGGCGCATCGTGCTGGCCGTGCTCGCCCTCGGCTTTGCGGGCACCGCCGTCGCCCTGGTCCTCCTGCCGCGCTCCCTGCCGGTCGTCCTGCCGGCCGCGGCGCTGCTCGGCGGCTTCATACCCAGTCTGCGTCGCCCACGCGCACGACCGGATGACGTCCGATCGGGTTGTGGCGGTGAGCGGCCGGCTCATCCTGGTGAGCGGGTTCGGCTCGGTCCTCGGCCCGCTGATCGGCACGAGCCTCATGGCGCGCTTCGGCATCGACGGCGTGTTCTACTTCATGGCCGCCGCGGCACTGCTCTTGGCCTTCCTGGCCGCGGGCCGGAGCTTGACCACGGCGTCGCCGCAGCACCGGGAACGGCCTTTCGAGATCCTGGCGCCGCAGGCGGCACCGCTCGCCCACGATCAACTCGGCTCCTCCGACGAGCCCCCGTCTCCGGACCCCGTCGGGGTTGCTTCCGAGCAGGGCTGATCCGTGTCCGCGCCGGTTCAGCGTGAGCCGATCGTCGGGTTCTTGCGGCCGTGATTGGAGCGAGCGGCTGGCTGCCGACAAGCACCTGATTGGCCAGGCTCGGGCGGGTAGCGCAGCCTTGCAGGCCGACGGTGACGCGGGAATCATCCTCGGCGCAGATATCGAGCGGGAGATCACCGCTCTTGCGGCAGTCGGTAATCAGCCTCTCGGCGGCGGCGAAGTCGCCCTTGGGCAGTCCGTGGGATTCCAAAATGTAGCACCAGCCCCGCGACCCGCCGAAATCGAGTGTTGATTTGATTTGCAGGATCAGGCGGCAGAAGGCGGCGCGGCGTTCCCGGTAGACCTCCTCGCTCAAGGCACTTTGCCGCCCGCGCGGGCGGCGGGGCAGGAAATCGGCCCGCATCCCGAACAGGGCTTTCGGGGTCCGTGATGTCCGCTATCGGGGGGATAGTGTTGCAAAAGTCGAAAATCGAACAACCCTTAAAATATCGCGAAAGTTGATCTTTAGACCTCTCTGCCGTGGCATTGCTTTTCAGCGCCATTACCGAGGTCCGTGATCGATTTTTGATCAACCGATATGGTCCCTCACATCGCCGCACGCAAAACGCATCAGCGGCTCTAAGAATTTTCGTTCGACACCCCAAAAAGACTTTTGCAACACTATCGGGGGCAGACCGGATCGGCTTGCGGAGCTCGCCGCCCAGTTGGTCGATCTGAAAGTTGACGTTATCGTCACTTACGCGACCGACGGGATTTTTGGCGGCCAGGCGCTCCTCAGCGTGTCTCATCACGGCACGCGCTAGTTATTGCAAAACGATGAACTCACCGGTCCCAGAATGCCGGCGTCGCCTTGAACCGCTGCCATCTCCTGCGCAGCGTTTTCGCCACCGCGATCTGGTCGCGGGCTTGCCAGCCCGCCACCGCGCCGATGGCGAGATGAAGCTCAGGCTGGTCGGCCTGCCTGATCGCATCGAGAAGCATGCGGGTGGTTGCGATGTCGCGCGCGCGTCCCAGGCTGCCCTGGAGCTTGGAGAGCCGCGCCACGTAGCGCTTTGCGGACGCATGCTCCGCGTAAAGCGGCAAAAAGAATTCCGATGCATAGCGCAGTTTCTTGAGGTCGATCCTGAGATCGTGCTGCGCATTGTTGTTGAGCTGCCGGAAATGCGCGCCGCGCTTGAGCGCCTTGCGATGCAACCGTGGCAGAAGTTTTTTGGCGAGCGTCAGTATCGGCTGCGACAGCACGGCCAGCGCGTCGCTGTCAATCTCGTTGCGCCAGCCGCGGCGTTCCGCCCGTTGCCCCAGCGAGAGCAGGAAACGGCTGCAACGCGGATCGGCGAGAACGGCCTGCAATGCGATATAGCTTGTCTCGCGCCGGCGTTCGATCGCCTCGCGCAGGCCGCCGAGGTCGACCTCCGGCGCCGCCGAGATCAGGCGAGTGACGGTCGTCGCGGCGAAAACATCCCAATCCCGCGCCGTGCCGAGCTGCTGCATCAGCCATTTCGCTTCGCTGTTGATCGCCTGGAAGGAAGGCGACGGAATATCCTGCCGGAACAGCGCACAGATCGTTCGCAGCCGGCGCAAGGCGACGCGCATCTGGTGCACGCCTTCGGGGTCGTATCCCTCCTCCGCCACGAGGTGGTTTTTCAGAAGATGACGCCAGCAGGCTCCGACCAAGAGCGCGATGACGTCGTCGACCACGTGCTCGGCGGTGATACCGATTGGTTCGGC
>DATIPA010000179.1:0-1826 GCA_035472475.1 Xanthobacteraceae bacterium
AGGATGGCGACGCCGAAATTGCCGACCAAATGATAGAACCAGTCGAGCGCCAGGAACATCGGCTTGGTGATGAAGTAGAACCAGCCCCAGTCGATCAACAGATCGAAGTGGTTGAGCCCGAGCTGCTTGTTGTAGCCGCCGAGGCCGACCAGCGGGAAATTGATGCCGACGACCTTGGCTTCCTTGGCGCCGGCAAACAGCCGCGCATTGGCGCTTACCGTTCCGCCGATCGGAACCGTCTGCGCGTCCTGCAAATAGTCGGTCTGGTAGTTATGCACCGTGCCGACCAAATTGGAGGAGAATCGCGCCTGCAGCCTGGCGGTGGTGTCCGGCAGCAGCGCCGAGGCCCAGTATTTGTCGGTGATGCCGAGCCAGCCATTGGTGATGTTGAAGGTGACCGATTTGGCTTCGTCGATTTTCTTGTAGCCGTATTCCTGCAGGCCCTGCTCGCCGAGATAGCCGATCAGGCCTTCATGCAGGATGTAGTAGCCCGAGACCTGCGGGGTGCCGTGGCGCGAGATCAGCGCGAACGGATAGAGCGTGACCGGCGCGGTGCCGACATTGGTGACGTCATCCTTGATGGTGAAGAGATAGCTCTCGTCGATCGCAATGGTGCGGCGGAAGGTGAGGCCCTCGCCATTGTCATATTTCAGCGTCACCGGGCTGGTCGGCGAAAGGCTGTTGGAGCCTTCCTGTTCCCACATCGTGGTCTGATCGGGAATCCGCGCGGTCGAGCCGGCCGCCGGAACCCAGCCGAACTCGGCGTAATAGGGGGCCGCGGTGTTCGAGGGCGAGTACAGCACGATCGCGGGCGAGGTCGGATCGACGGTCTCGCGGAATTGCACCAGCGACAGATCGTCGATGCGCGCACCCTTCAGCGAGATGCTGCCGACAACGCGCGGGGTGTCGATCTTGACGCGCGGGGTGGCGGCGATCGCGGTGTCGCGGCTGACGATGGGTGCTGCCGAGGCCGGCGCATTGTTGGCGGGCGCGTTGGCCGAGGGCGCTGTGCCCGCCTGCGGCGTGGTGCTGCCGGGGGTCGCCTGCGGCGAAGGCTTCACCAGTTCGGCCTGCGTCTGGCTCTGCACGCGCTGCCGTTCCATCTGCGGCATGTTGTAGAAATATTGCCAGGCGATCAGCACGATGCCGGATAGAATGACGGCGAGGATGGTGTTGCGATTGTCGGTCATCGTTTCAAGGTCTCGTCATTCAATTCGGTTGACGGCTGCTGCCAGTGTCTGTTTTGGACGTGTTTTCTTGACGCGGACCGGTGGCCACTTGGCTCGAAAACGCTTTGGACGGCGCCTGCCGGTCGAGACGACGGAGCGCCGAGCGAAGATCCTCGAGCATGGTCGCAAAGTCGCGATCGAGTGCGGCACGACGGCCGACCAGCACATAATCATGGTGCGGTCGCATTGATATGACGTCGAGCCGCTTTACCAACTCGCGAAGCCGGCGCCGGATGCGATTGCGCTGGGGCGCGTTGCCGTTCTTTTTGGTAACGGTGTAACCGATCCGGACCGGGCCATCATCATCGCGCGCGCGCGCCTGGAGCACGAACGCAGAGCCGTTGGCCCGCGCGCCATTGGCAACGGCGAGGAAGTCCGCCCGCTGCCTTAGCCGATCCATAATGTAATCTCCGGAGACGCCCGGTTCAGGCGCTCAGACGCTTGCGGCCCCGCGCGCGGCGCGCGGCGAGGACCTTGCGGCCGCCGGTCGTGGCGAGACGAGCGCGGAAGCCGTGACGGCGCTTGCGCACCAGTTTGCTGGGTTGATAAGTCCGCTTCACGGGTAGTTCTCCGCTGACCGGGCAATTTTGCCACTGA
>DATIPA010000180.1:0-25514 GCA_035472475.1 Xanthobacteraceae bacterium
AAGCTCAGCAGCCAGTTCGAGCAAGTCCGCAAGTCCCAGGGTGACGAGGCCGCGGCGTCGATGTTCTTTGAGGAGAGCCGCAAAGCATCGGTGCTGTACCGAAAGATCGAGACCTGCGGAAAGCCGTGGGCGTGCGCGATCAACGGCACGGCGGTCGGCGGCGGTTTCGAGCTCGCGCTTGCCTGTCACTATCGGGTGGCTAGCAATGAAGAGCGCACGCGCGTCGGCCTGCCGGAGATCAAGGTTGGCCTGTTTCCCGGTGCCGGCGGCACCACCCGCATCGCTCGCATCCTGCCGCCAGCCGATGCCTTGCAGTACCTGCTCAAGGGAGACCTGCTCCGCACCGACCGCGCCCTCAAGATGAAGCTCATCGACGCGGTCGTGCCGGCGGCCGATTTGGTGAAAACCGCGAAGGATTGGATCAAGGCCGGCGGCAGCGCTAAGAAGCCCTGGGACCTGGACGGCTTCCGGTTGCCGGGCGGCGCGGTCTACTCGAAGGCCGGAATGATGACGTTCCCGGCCGCCAACGCGATCTATCGGCGGGAAACCTACGACAACTATCCGGCCGCGCGCGCCATTATGCAGGTCGTCTACGAGGGGCTGCTGGTGCCGTTCGACCATGCGCTGCGGATCGAGCAGCGTTGGTTCGCCAAGATCGTGCGCTCGCCGCAGGCCGCCGCGATGACGCGCTCGCTGTTCGTGTCGATGCAGGAACTCAACAAAGGCGCGCGCCGTCCCGCCAACATCCCCGCTACTCGTCTCAAACGCGTCGGCATTATCGGCGCCGGCTTCATGGGCGCCAGCATTGGTTACGTGACGGCGCAGGCGGGCATCGACGTTGTGCTGATCGATCAGGACCAGGCAAGCGCTGAGCGCGGCAAAGCTGTCTCGGACAAATTGATCAGCGAGCAGGTCAGTCGCGGGCGCGCGAGCGCCGCCGATCGCGATGCGCTGCTCGGACGCATCACCACAACGGCGGACTACGCAGCGCTGAAGGATTGCGATCTCGTGATCGAAGCTGTGTTCGAGCGCCGCGACGTGAAGGCGCAGGCCGTCAAGAAGGCGCAGGATGTTATCGGCGAGAAGGTGATCTTCGGATCTAACACGTCGACCTTGCCGATCACGTCGCTTGCCACCGAGTTCAAGGACCCGGCTCGCTTCATCGGCATTCATTTCTTTTCGCCGGTCGAAAAAATGATGCTGGTCGAGATTATTTCGGGCAAGTCCACCGGAAATGCGGCGCTTGCCACCGCGATGGACTATGTGCGCGCGATCAAGAAAACACCGATCGTCGTCAATGACTCCCGCGGCTTCTACACGTCGCGGGTGGTCGGCACCTACCTTCGTGAAGGCCATCTGATGCTGAGCGAGGGCGTTCCGCCCGCCATGATCGAGAACGTAGCCCGCATGGCCGGCATGCCGGTCGGCCCGCTCGCCCTCAATGACGAGGTCGGGGTCGATCTCGCCTGGAAGATCCTGTTGGCAACTGAGGCCGACCTTGGTCCGCAGGCGCTCGATCCGCGCCAGAAAGCCGTGCTTGAGCAGATGGTCGCGAAGAAGGAGCGCTACGGCCGCAAGAACCGCAAAGGCTTCTATGACTATCCGGAGAAGGGCCCCAAACGCCTGTGGCCCGGTCTCGTCGATCTGCAGGCCAAGAAGCTTGATCCGGACTCAATCGACGTTGAGGAACTCAAGCAACGCCTGCTTGGCATCCAAGCGCTGGAGACGGCGCGCTGCTTTGAAGAGCACGTGCTCACCGATGTGCGCGAGGCCGACGTCGGGTCGATCCTCGGTTTCGGGTTTGCACCTTTTTCGGGCGGCACGCTGAGCTACATCGATATGACGGGGGTCAAGCAATTCGTCGAGCAGTGCCGCAAGCTTGAGGCGAAATACGGCGAGCGCTTCAAGCCCGCGCAGCTCCTCCTCGATATGGCGGCCAAGGGCGAGAGCTTCTACGCGCGCTTCGCGTCCGGCGGCCACGAAAAGGCGGCATAATTGCCGGCAATGACCGGCACTAAGCGCTCCTTCCTGAGTTGGCGCGAGATCCCCGGCGGGGTGTGGGCGCTCGGCATCGTGTCGATGCTGATGGATATCTCCTCAGAGATGATCCATGCGCTGCTGCCGCTCTACCTGGTGACGGTACTCGGCGCCTCGATGTTGACGGTCGGCACGATCGAGGGCGTAGCCGAGGCGCTCGCAATGATCACCAAGATTTTCTCGGGCGCGCTCAGCGACTATCTCGGCAAGCGCAAGCTGCTGGCGGCTACGGGATACGGGATCGCGGCTTTCACCAAGCCGGTGTTTCCGCTCGCATCGACCATCGGCTGGCTGGTCGCGGCACGTTTTGTCGATCGCATCGGCAAGGGCATCCGCGGGGCGCCACGCGATGCCCTTATCGCCGACCTCACACCTGCGGACTTGCGTGGCGCGAGCTACGGTTTGCGGCAATCACTCGACACCATCGGCGCGGTGCTTGGACCGCTGGCCGCGGTGGTGCTGATGTTGGCGCTGGCGGACAGTTTCACCGCGGTATTCTGGGTTGCGGTGATACCGGCGTTCGCTTCGTTCGCGGTCATTGTGCTCTGGGTAAGTGATCCACACCGTCCAGCTACCGGTGCAGCGGCGCGTTCGCCGTTGTCGCCGACTGGGCTCGCCCGTATGAGCGGCGCCTATTGGGTGGTCGTCGGCATTGCCGGCGTATTCACCTTGGCACGCTGCAGCGAGGCGTTCCTGTTGCTGCGCGCGCAGTCGGTCGGTGTCCCGCTTGCGGTCGTGCCGCTCGTGTTGGTGATCATGAATGTCACCTACGCGCTCTCCGCCTGGCCCACGGGGGTGTTATCGGATCGCTTTGGTCGCTACAACCTGCTGGCTGGCGGATTTGCCCTGCTGGTTGCTGCCGACCTCGCGCTCGCCTTTGCGAACGGCATCGTCATGCTCGGCATCGGGATCGCGTTATGGGGCCTACATATGGGGCTCACACAAGGTCTCCTGGCGAGCCTTGTCGCCGACCATGCGCCCGAGCAGCTGCGTGGCACGGCCTTCGGAATGTTCAACCTCGTCACTGGAATCGCGACCTTGCTGGCAAGCGTGATCGCCGGCGCGCTGTGGGACTCGGTCGGTCCGACCGGCACGTTTCTCGCCGGCGCGGCCTTCACCGCCGTCGCACTTGCGGGGCTTCCGGCAACAAAAAGGGGCGGCTTCGCATCCGCCCCTTCCGAACGCCAATAAGCAGCAATCTGCTATTCCGCCGCGATCCGCACCTCAGGGGCAGCGGCGCGCACGTCGGCATCGACGTGGCTCTCATACTTGGTGAAGTTCTCCTGAAACATGCGGACCAGCTTGCGCGCGGTCTCGTCGAACTCGGCCTTGTTCTGCCAGGTCTTGTATGGGTAGAGCAGATGCGGCTCGACCCCCGGCAAAGCGGTCGGCACCGAAAACCCGAAATAAGGATCGGTCCGGAATTTCGCGTTCTTGAGCGAACCGTCGAGCGCTGCGGTCAGCAGCGTGCGGGTGACTTTGATCGGCATGCGGCGACCGACGCCGTAGCGGCCACCGGTCCAGCCCGTGTTGACGAGCCAACAATCAACCCCGTGGGCGCCGATCAGTTCGCGCAGCAGATTCCCATAGACCGACGGATGCCGGGGCAGAAACGGCGCGCCGAAGCAGGTCGAGAATTCCGGCTCGACACCGGTGAGACCCCGCTCGGTGCCGGCGACCTTTGCGGTATAGCCAGAAAGGAAATGGTACATCGCCTGCGCCGGCGTCAGCTTCGCAATCGGCGGCATCACGCCGTAGGCATCGGCGGTCAGCATGACCAGATTCTTTGGCTGCCCGGCACGGCCGGTGCGCGATGCGTTCGGGATGAACTCCAGCGGGTATGCGGCGCGCGTATTCTCGGTTCTGGACTCGTCGTCGAAGTTGCAGATGCGCGTTTCCGGATCGAACACGACATTTTCGAGCACGGTCCCGAACCGATGCGTAGTGGCGTAGATCTCCGGCTCCGCCTCGGCCGAGAGTTTGATGCACTTCGCGTAACAGCCGCCTTCGAAATTGAACACGCCCTGCGGGCCCCAGCCGTGCTCGTCATCGCCGATCAAGGTGCGGTTGGGATCAGCCGACAACGTGGTCTTGCCGGTTCCCGACAGCCCAAAAAACAGCGCGACGTCGCCTGCGGGGCCGACGTTGGCCGAGCAGTGCATTGGCATCACGCTTTCGGCCGGCAGGTAATAGTTGAGGGTGGTGAACACCGACTTCTTCATCTCGCCGGCGTAGAAGCTGCCGCCGATCAGAATAATGCGCTTGCTGAAATTGATGGCGATCACCGTTTCGCTGCGTACGCCGTGACGCTTCGGGTCGGCGGCAAACGACGGCAGGCACAAAATCGTGAAATCCGGCACGTAAGTAGTGAGCTCGGCACGATCGGGGCGTATCAACAGCGCTCGGATGAACATCGAGTGCCAGGCAAGCTCGGTGTAAACACGCGCCTTGATCCGGTATTTCGGATCAGCGCCGCCGTAGAGATCCTGGGCGAACAGCTGCATGCCGCCGGCATGCGCGAGAAAGTCGTTGAGCAGGAGATCGAACTGGGCGGGTGTGAGCTTGCCGTTCTTTTCCCACCACACCGTCTTTTCGGTCTGCTCGTCGCAAACCACGAATTTGTCCTTGGGAGATCGGCCGGTGTGGACACCAGTCTCGGCGCAAAACGCGCCGCCGTTCACGATGAAGCCTTCGCGATTGGCAACTGCATGTTCGTAAAGCGCGGGCTCGGTAAGGTTCCAGTGGATGCCCGCCAGACCTTTGAAACCAAATTTTTCGGCGCCATGAGCGCCGTTCCGCAATCCTGTTTCCTGCACGAATAAACCTCCACCTGCCGGTCCGGCATCCCGTTAGAGCGCCGGAATCCTCCCCGAGCTGACCTTGCAGCCAGGGACTATAGCCCCGGGGCCGCTGTCACGCGACCTATAGTCACGCAAGCAGGCCCTGCCAAGCGGTAGCTGCGTGCGTTCGCAAGGAGAGTCGGTCGTGCAATCGAGAACGCGTTGTGCGGTGCAACAGTTTCAGTCCACCAAGCCTTTTCCGGTCATCCATTTCTGAATCAGGTCGGCGATTTCCCCGTTGTTCTTGTCCATGATCAACATGTGTGAATTGCCCTTGATGCCGACGTCGGGAAGCTGGACGACATCCACGCTGCCGCCAGCCGCACGTACGGCGGCGGCATATTCCGTATCGATCTTGCGATAGGTGACCCAACGCGAGTCCTTGTCGATTGCGTCGCCGAACAGCATCAGGATCGGCGTCGCCTTGAGAGCTGAAGCGCGCTCGAGGTTGCCGGCGCCGGCGGATTCCACCGCGATAATGGCCTTGATCTTGTCGGGGCGTGCCTGGGCGACCTTGAACCCGAACAAACCGCCCTGGCTGTGGAATAGCAGGACGCATGGGCAGATCTTGTCGACAAGTTCGGTATAGGCCGCAGTGACCGCGTCATCGGTCGAAAGCCAGCGTGGCACCACTTGCTTCATGAACTGATCGTAGGCCTCGACCGGGAATTGATTGCCTGGGGTCACCTGGCGCCTGGCGGGGTCGGGATTGAACGAGCCTTGTCCAGTGCCGATGCGGAATCGTTCGAACGGATCCGTGGTGGTGAGAAAAATTGGGTCGCCGATCCAAATGTCGGGGCTGGCAAAGCCGGAGCGGCCGCGCTCGACCGCATTTGAGACATAGACGTCCCACCCCTTGCGAATAAATATGTTGACGAAGCCCTCGCGCCCGTCGGGCGTTGTCTCGAAGCTCGCGCCGGTCAGTCCGCCACCATGCCAGAGCAGCAGAGGATATTTGCCCTTGCGATTCTGCGGCAGGAAAAACTGGACGTACATCTGCTCGACCTGATAGCGGCCATTGGGATCGAGCCGGGAAGGCGGTCCACCGGGAACCCGGACAATCTCCTGCACCGGCCGGCCGCTGATCTCGACCACCCGCCCACCGATATGGAACGAACCCATGTCGCGCAGCACGATCGGATCCGCAATCGCCGGCGTGACCGTGACACAGAGCAACATCACGACGAGCCGAAGCATGATCGCCTCCTGCGTTCCCGGATTTGCAATTGCCAAACGGATGAACCCTGGCAGCGCATCATAGCGAACCCTCACGCGCGCGGAATAAGCCAACCCTGATAACGAACGATGAGCCCGGTCAGCGGATGGCTTATCTCCACGTGAAACTTGAACCGGCCGTCTTCGACGAACTCATAGGCCGTGCCGATGGGCGCCCACGCCCGCGGCAGCACGACGCCGAAGAAGGTCCAGCGCCGCACGATCAGGCGCATGCGGCTGTCGTCGACGACAAGTGCGAGACCGAACCGGAACGGTCCAAAGCGTTCGCACAGAAGACGCTCGAAACGGCCGCTTCCTTCCTGCTGTGTCGTGACGAAGCCGCGATCGGAAAATTGCCGCCGCCACGTTTCAATCCCGTCGCGCGCCGTGAAGGTGACCTTGACCGGGACATGGTCGCCGGCATCGGGAAATCCAAACAGGGTCGCGACCAATCGCGCCAGCGCCGCGGTGGCGCGCTCGACGCGTGCCACACCTTCGGCCTTAAGCTCACTCTTGGGTTCGTGCATGGCGCGCCACGGCGCAGGCATTCGGTCGAACGCGTCACCGAGCAGGCGGCGATAGAGCGGCGCCGACGCTGGCAAACGGGTTCGCGTGCCGGTGTAAATGCGACGGCGCGCGAACATTGCCTCGTAGTCGGATAGTTCCACATCGTTGGTTGCTGGTCGCGCGCCGGCAGCCGGGCGGCGGCCGGCAATGCAATTGCGGATGATGACTTCGGCTGCCATCGACGGAATGAAGGGTCCGTCGTCGCCTTCCGCGATCATGTGCCATGAACGTTCGGTCTGCTGCCCCTGCGGGTCCAGTCCCTCCACTGAGACGAACATGCCCCCGCGATGTTCGCCCCAGCGCAGGAGGTTGCTGACACGATGCATGAAAGGGGCGAGTGGCGTGAGCGAAGGGATGAGACGCAGACGCACCGCCTGCGCCAACACGTTCAGCGCGCGATGCAAGCTTTCCGGCACTGGGCCAGCACCCATCCACACGTCTCGCAGGCTCGGCCAAAGTGCGGGCAGGACCTCGAGATCCGGAACGTCGACCAGCGAGAAATGTACTTGGTCGAGCGGCAACCGGCCGGGCGGCGCGATCACGTAGCGCCGTGTTTCGGCGAGCGCATAGTGTGGCTTTCCGTCGGGGATGGAGGTGATTGGCTTGCCGGCATAGCTCGTGATCGCGCGGATGACGTTGAGGCCGACGCCCGCGTAAGGCGAGGGCGCGATGCCGCCGGCGACCGCCTCAAGGGTTGCGATGTCGCTTGCGAGCCTGCGGATAACAGCGGCGGTCAGCACTGGGAAGCTGCTGACGCCGGCGAGCAGGAAAATCCCGCGCGCCTTTGCGTCGGCGTCGAATTGCGCGATCCCTTTGACAAAGCCAGCGCTGTCGGCGAGGTCGAGATAGTCAATTCGCCGGGCCAGCGCGGCGCGCACCATCCGATACGGATCGTCGTAGAGCTGAAACGGCCCCGACGCATCGACGATCAGATCAGGGGCGAGCTCGGCCAGCTGCGAGTCGATCGCGCCGTTGCGATCAAATGACGCCGGTGTCGCGTTGGAAGTGCCGAGATGCGCGCAAAATGCCGCGGCCTTCTCGCGACTACGGCCAGCGATGATCAGTCTCGCCGCGGGCTCGTCGGCGAGCAGTTGCGCCAACCGACCACCGAACGTGCCGTAACCGCCGAGGATGAGGACTCTCATCCGCAGCGGTATATCAACAACCTCAGGCGATGTGGTGCGATGCGGGTGGACCTGGTCAGGCCGATGCGGCCAAATCCTGCGTCGGCTCGCGGCTGGCCGTATCGATGAACGCTAGCAATGCCTCGTCCATCGCCAGCGCAACCGAGCGCAGTTTCGGTTGTCCGGCTTCCCGCCCGGTTCGTCCGGTCGCGTACAGGGAAATGAAGCCATCTTTCTGCGGCAGCACGGCGTCAATCACCGCGATGCGGTTCATCTCGAGAATCGAACGCGCTTGCTGCTCCTGCCGCTTGGAGCCGCCGGTTCTACAAAACACGATGGCCACGCGCTCGGACGGAATGCCGGCATTGCGCAGCGACTCGACGACACGCAGCGTCGGCGACACGTCGTCCAACGAAAAGCTCGACGGCAGGAACACGACATCCGAAGAAAGCGCGAGATCCAGACTGATCTCGTCGTGCTGCCCACGCGTGTCGATCACAATGTCTTGATACTCGAATTCCACCCGCCCGAGTTTCTTTTCTTTGGAGAACGCCGCGACCTCGATCGTCGGTGTAAACGCGCGGGCAACGCGCTGAGCCTGCCAACGCATGCAGGTTCGCTGATCGACGTCAAAATCCGCGAGCAACACCTTGCGGCCCGCGTACGCAAGCGCAACCGCCGCGGAGCGCGCGAGCGTCGACTTTCCGACACCACCTTTTTGCGAGGTGAACAGAATTCGACGGGGCATCGTGGTCATGGTCTCCATGCGGGGCCGAGTCAGCTTTTGGGCTGACAATTGTCAAACATCATGACATATTACTATCATAATAGCGCGATTCGGCGAACAAAGGAGAACGTGTCATTGCCGACGATGACCGATGGATGATCCGAGGGGTCGATTCCGCCACCCGCAAGGTCGTGAAGGCGGCGGCGAAGGCCGAAGGGGTCAGTGTCGGGCGCTGGGTGCGCCGGGCGCTTGCCGCCGCGCTTAATACAGCCGCCGATGGGCCCTCCACGACCGATCGCCTGAGCGAGCGCCTGCGGCTGCTCGAGGCGCGACTTGACGTGCTCGAGAAATCGCACCGCACGCTTCACCACCGCGTGCTGGCAACGGACTACCGGCTCACGCCGACGCAATATCAAAATAGGATGCGGACTGATGGACGGGCACGACGAAATCGAGCTCAAACTAAGGATTGACCCTGGCAGCGTTGCCAAGATCCGCCAGTCGGATTGGTGGCGGCAGCTTGGCGGCGGAAACCGCAAGCGACTGCGCAGCGTCTATTTCGATACCTCCGATCGGCGGCTGCGCCGGCTCGACATCAGCCTGCGCACCCGCACCGACGGACGCGATACCATCCAAACCGTCAAGATGGCGCACAAAGGGTCTGGCGCGGTGGCGCGCCGGGAATGGGAGACGCTCGTTCCCGACGCGATACCGGACCCATCGCTGGTGATAGATCCGGCACTGCCGCAGGAATTTCGCAAGCTGACGGCGCCGGACCTGCATCCTTTGTTCGACGTCGACGTCAAGCGCGACACACGGCGCGTCAACGTCGATCAAGCGCAGATCGAGCTGTCACTGGATGAGGGCGCGGTCATCTCGGGCGAACAGCGTCAGGACGTCCGCGAGGTTGAACTGGAGCTTGTGTCCGGCAATATTGAGCAGCTGTTCGCGGAAGCCCGACGGCTGAGCGACATTGCTGCGGGACGCCTGCACGCGCGCACCAAATCCGACGTCGGTTATGCGCTGGTTCGCGGGGCGCGAAAGCATTGGTCGAAGGCGCCCACGCTTGAACTCGACGCCGAGATGACGGCGGGCGATGCGCTTAAGGCGATTGCGCGCAACTGTTTCGAGCATCTAACTGCGAACGACGACTGCGCGCGCCTCAACCTCGATCCGGAGGGAGTGCATCAATGCCGGGTCGCGCTGCGCCGGCTGCGCTCGCTGTTCAAGACTTACGAAACGATCCTGCGGCGCAAGCGAGCTGAGCCAATCGACGCCGAGGTTCGGTGGCTCGGCAAAGTGCTCGGCTCGGCTCGCGATCTCGACGTGTTGCGTACCGATTTGGTGGAGCCGGCCATCAGTGCGTTGGGGGAAACCGAACAGCTCGCCCCGCTGGTGTCCGGGCTCGAGGACAACAGAGCGCGCGCCTACGCGGCGGTTCACGAGGCCCTCTCGTCGAGCCGCTATCGGCATTTCCTGATCGACCTGTGCGCCTTCGGTTACGGCAAATATCACGATCTCGCCAAAACCAAGCTGGGACCGGAAGCTCTCGATCAGCCGCTGCCGCAGTTTGCGGCCGCCGCGCTCGCGAAAACCCACCGCAAGCTGCTCGAGCGCGGTCGCGACTTCGAGACACTTTCCCAGACCGAGCGGCATAGCGTCCGGATAGCGCTCAAGAAGCTGAGGTACACGATCGATTTCTTTGGCGGCGTGTTCGATCCGGAGCGCCGCCCGCGATTTTTCAAGGATCTGGCGCGATTGCAGGAAGACCTGGGCAGCATGAATGACGTTGCGGTCGCCGAGGCAAGGCTTGCGCGCCTGGTCGGCGTGTCACCGGATGACGGTTCGGACCTGGTTGCCGCTTCGGCATTATCGGGCAAAGTCACGTTTGCGGCGGGATGTATTTTGGGCTGGCATCGGCGTCGCGCAGCTGAGATCGACGAGCGGCTGGTCAAGCATTGGCACGCGTTTGCCCGCGCCAAACCGTTTTGGCAGAGCGAATTCGCGGCGGAATAGGCGCCTCCCTTCGGGGTTTTGATTCCCGGTTGACGAGCCGATCGTGCGAACGCCATAAATGGTCTACGCCCGATCCCTGCAACGATGCGACGAAGATCCATGAAACTCGCGATCGGATTTGTCGCTGTCCTGGCGCTGACGTGCTCGCCGCTCTCGGCAAAGCCGCGGCCCGCACTCCCGGACACCCCGAACATTGGACAGTGGAAGGACCTTACGCTGTCCATGGCAGAGCTGGTCGAGCAGGGCTACACCCTGGTTGAAGTGATTGCTACGGGTGACCAGGATGAGATCACCCTCTACTTTTTGTCCAAGGGAGCTGAGCTGGTGAGGTGCCGCGATGGCATCGTGCTTGGCAACAACCGCGGGTTTGTTTCGAATTGCGCGAAACTCGTCCGCCCGTATCAGGCCAGTCAATAGCGCCGCCCGGTCACGCGGGTGACGTCTGATCGTCCTTGAGGAATCGATCCCGCGCCCAGGCCGCCGGCGCATAACAAGTCGTTCGCTTCCCGAACAGCCGAAGCCGGTTGCGTGCGACGACATCGTACGCAACATCGCGCGCCGGCCTCGGAAGGACGCGAAGGCATCCGAGCACCGACCACGGCCACCCGAGGCCTTCCGCAATACGGATTGCAGCCTCGGATTTGAACCAGGCGATTCCGTCGGCAATCAGGATGTTGGTCTCGTAATCCTGCGGATCGAGGCCGTAGTGCTCATAGAGCGCGCGTCCGAGAATCGACTGCGCCGTGAGCAGCCTGAACTTCGCCGCGGGGTCATGCCTGAGCACAAATTGCGCGAAACCTGTGCACAGCGCACAATAGCCGTCGAAGACGACGATCGGGCGATCGTCGGGAAATCTCGGAACGGCGGGATCGTTGCGATAGCTATAGGCCGCGCGCGCGACAGCGCTCACGACTTCGCCCGCACGATAGCATCAGCAATCATTCCGCGGGCCTCTTCGGCGTCTCCCCAGCCGATCACCTTCACCCATTTCCCGGGCTCGAGATCTTTGTAGTGAGCGAAGAAATGCTCGATCTGTGCCAGCGTGATTTCCGGCAGATCCGTGTAGTTCGTCACATGGGCATAGCGCTTGGTGAGCTTCGGCACCGGCACGGCAACGATCTTTTCATCGATGCCGCCGTCGTCTTCCATCTTGAACACGCCAATCGGCCGCACGTTGATCACGGCGCCCGGCACGATGGGACGCGTGTTGGCGATCAGCACGTCGATCGGGTCGCCATCCTGGGACAGCGTATGCGGTACAAAGCCGTAGTTGCCAGGATAGCGCATCGGCGTGTGCAGGAAGCGGTCGACCACAAGGGTCCCTGCGGCCTTGTCCATCTCATATTTGATCGGCTCACCGCCGATCGACACCTCGATCACGACGTTTACGTCGCGCGGCGGATCGTGGCCAATCGCAATCGCATCCAACCGCATGCGCTTGTATCCTCTAAACGTTACGCCGCCCGCGCCCTGTCGGCGAGCTGCCTGAGCACCTGGCGCAACATGCCGGGCCCGTCGATCGGGCGCGGGAATGTCAGCCGCAATGCCGTGCGGCCGTCTTGCAGTTCGAGACCTTCCGGGTCGCACCCCGCGCACCGCCAGTCGCCGTCCGGGGCGCCGAGCAGTTTGGTGGCATACAGGCGCGCGGTATCCGTCTGATCGCGGTTCATGTGAGCAACAACTTCGGCTTCCGCGGCAACGAGCGAGTCGAGCCCCTCGAGGTCGAGTAGAATCTGCCCCGGCTCGAGGTCAACGATGCGGCCGAATCCGGCGACCAAATGCACCCGCGAAAGCGCAACGCGATAAAACGCGAAGTCGCCGAACCCTGCGAACGTCCCCGCCTCCGGCTGGCGATCGAGATAGCGCCTGCGCGCCTCGGGGTCGTCGGTCGCCGACGCGCGACCCATCAGCATCACGCGCGCGCCTTCGAGCGGGTCACCGGGTTTGCGCTCGTCGATCATCAACGAAACCCGCGGATCAGCCAGAATGTTCTTGGTGTGCAACGCTAGTCGAGACAACAGCAACAGGGGCTCTCCGTCCGCGGCGGTCGCCAGGTTGACGAGGGAGCAGTACGGATCGCCAGAACCGGCCATCAGAGTTGCGAGCGCGCCTGAGCGGCCCTCGCGCAAGAGCTTCTTGACGGCAGCTTTGGCATCGAATTCGGATTTGCGCTCCATTGCCCTTCCTGGGGTTAAAGAGGTAGAATTGCTAGCGTTTGCGGACAGGGTTGTAATTGTAGCAGAATCACATACTTCTTGCAGGTTAGACACATTTTGGCCCGACTTTAGGGCCTACCACGGACGGGGGAAAATCCGTCACGGAACAAGCTCATGCCGACCATCGCGCTCGTGGACGATGACCGCAACATTTTGACCTCGGTGTCCATAGCACTCGAGGCCGAAGGCTATCGGATCATGACTTACACCGACGGCGCGTCCGCCCTCGATGGCTTCAAGACGTCGCCGCCGGATCTCGCGATCCTCGATATCAAGATGCCGCGCATGGACGGTATGGAGACCTTGCGCCGTCTGCGCCAGAAGACTGACATTCCGGTGATATTCCTCACGTCCAAAGACGAGGAGATCGACGAGTTGTTCGGCCTGAAAATGGGCGCGGACGACTTCATCCGTAAGCCGTTTTCGCAACGGTTGCTGGTCGAGCGCGTGAAAGCGGTGCTGCGCCGTGTTTCCCCCAAGGACGCGACCGCACCGAAGGAAACCGACTCCGCCAAGGTCCTCGAGCGCGGTTTGTTGCGGATGGACCCGGAACGCCACACCTGTACGTGGAAGAACGAGCCGGTGACGCTCACAGTGACGGAATTCCTGATCCTGCAGGCGCTCGCGCAGCGTCCGGGCGTGGTCAAAAGCCGCAACGCGCTGATGGACGCGGCCTATGACGATCAGGTGTACGTAGACGATCGTACGATCGACAGCCACATCAAGCGGTTGCGCAAGAAGTTCAAGCAGAGCGATGATGACTTTGACATGATCGAAACTCTGTATGGCGTCGGCTACCGCTTCAAGGAAATGTGACGGTCGCGGGCTGGAACACGATCAGCGTCGACATGGGGCGGGTTTCGCGACGCTGAACGGCACACACACGGAACTGCTGGAACGTACGGTGCTCGATCGAACCATCGACCCTGGCGAGCGCGCTGCCGAGACGATCCAGCCCGGCAAGTCGACCAAATTCGCCAGTAAGCGCAACGTCCTGATCGCGGTGCTCGCGATCAAAGCAAAGCGCGCCGCCTACGCGGTCCAGACCTTGCCGGCGCGCGTCGGCGCGTTCTTCCACGGCACCTGGCAGGTTCTCCTGGTCGACGGGATCTCGGGCATCCTACGTCACGCCTGGCAGCTGTTTGTGGAGCAAAGCTTCTCCAGCCTGACCCGGCGCATCATCGTCATCAACATGATCGGGTTGGTCGCGTTCGTGGCGGGCATTCTGTTTTTGTCGCAGCTGCGTGAAGGCTTGATTGACGCGCGCGTCCAGAGCCTGGTGGTGCAGGGCGAGATCATCGCGGGTGCGATAGCGGCCTCGGCGACCGTCGAAACCGACGCCATCACAACTGACCCAGATCGACTGCTCGAACTGCAAACCGGCCAGAGCTACGGCCCGCCCGACGAATCCCTGTTCGGCCTCGAATTCCCGATCAATCCGGAGCGCGTCGCGCCGGTATTGCGGCGACTCATCACCCCGACCCATACCCGTGCTCGTATCTATGACCGCGACGGCACGCTTATCCTCGACAGCCGCAATCTCTATGGTCGGGGCGATGTGCTGCGCTTCGATCTGCCGCCGCCTAATGCCGAAAAACCGGGTCTGTTCGAACGGGCCTATATCGGGTTGCGCAAGTGGCTCAGTCGCGGGGATCTGCCGCCCTATCGTGAGCTTGGCCCCGAGAACGGCCGGGGTTATCCGGAAGTGATCCTGGCGCTCAACGGACAGAAGGCGAGCGTCGTGTCCATGAACAACCGGGGCGAAGTCATCGTCTCGGTGGCAGTGCCGGTGCAGCGCTTCCGCACGGTGCGCGGCGCCCTGTTGCTCTCGACGCAAGGCGGCGACATCGATCAGATCATCGAGGCGGAACGCTGGGCGATCCTCAAGGTCGCCGGTGTCGCAGCCGGTGTGGTGCTGGTACTCTCGATGCTCCTCGCCGCCACCATCGCGGTGCCGATCCGGCGGCTGGCGGAAGCAGCCGAGCGCGTGCGGCGGCGTATCAAGTCGCGCGTCGAGATCCCGGACTATACGCGGCGACGCGATGAAATCGGTGAACTGTCCGGCACGCTGCGCGCCATGACCGACGCACTCTACAGCCGGCTCGAGGCGATCGAGAGTTTTGCCGCCGACGTTGCGCATGAACTGAAGAATCCGCTTACTTCGCTGCGATCGGCAGTGGAGACCTTGCCGCTCGCCCGATCGGACGAGAGCCGCTCGCGTCTCCTGTCGGTCATCCAGCACGACGTGCGCCGGCTCGACCGGCTGATCTCTGATATTTCCGATGCCAGCCGTCTCGACGCGGAATTGCAGCGCCAGGAAACCGGGCCTGTTGATCTTGCCCGCTTGTTGCGAACCGTGGTCGGCGTGGGCAACGAGGTTAAGCGCGACGGCATCACGATCGCATTGACGTTCGAGGGCAGCTGGTTCGTGGTTCCCGGACACGACTCCAGGCTCGGTCAGGTAATCAACAATCTGATCGACAACGCACGCTCGTTCTCGCCGGCGGGCGGGGTGGTGCGGGTGATCTGTCGGCGGGTCAAGCAAGAGGTCGAGATCATTGTCGATGACGACGGCCCCGGGATCCGGCCCGAGGCGATCGACAAGATTTTCGAGCGGTTTTACACCGACCGCCCGCACCAGAATTTCGGCCAGAACTCCGGGCTTGGCCTGTCGATCTCCAAGCAGATTGTTGAAGCGCATGGCGGGCGCCTCTGGGCGGAAAACCGCGTTGATAATCAGCAACGGGTGCTGGGCGCCCGGTTCACGCTGCGCCTCCCGGCGGTGTAATGGCCGCTGCCAACCCCTCCGGCAGCGAAGCTCCTTCGATCCACGCATCGGCGGTGTTGGTAGGACCGCGCGCCGTACTGATCCGCGGTCCGTCCGGGTCGGGCAAATCGCGGCTCGCCTTGGCACTGTTACAGGCTGCCGAGGACGGGCGTCTCACCTTCGCGCGTCTCGTCTCCGACGATCGAACCCGGCTTGAAGTCGCTCACCGGCGCCTGTTGGCAAAACCAGTGCCGGAACTCGCCGGATTGATTGAAGTGCATGGCCTGGGTATCAGGCGGCTGCCCTACGAACCGATAGCGGTCGTTTTCATGGTCATCGATCTTTCGGCCGATGCGCCGCGGTTGCCAGAGTCATCAAGCCAGGTCGTCACGGTTGAAGGTATCTCGCTGCCGCGACTCGCGGTCGCATCCGGGCATGACCCGATGCCTTTGATCCTCGCGCAGGTGCGTCAGTACGCCATCGAGTAGGCGTTAACGACGATCGCGCCCGACGCGCAATCGGTTGCAAAAATGCCGTCGCCAAAAGGACGAATCCCAGTGCACGATCCGCGGCCGCCGGGTTGGAGTGAGCAGGTTTCAGCCAGCGGATTCAACTGATGGATCATGGCGTTTTCGGCATTGCTGCCGCATTGCAACATCAGCCCTAAAACGCCCAAAGGCCCCTTGCGCTCGGATTTTGGATGGTCAACATGTGGGCCCTTTCGTGCGGTGCAACCAGCGCCCGCGGGGAGCTTCGATGATCGGCCTAGTTATCGTCACCCACGGGCGGCTTGCCGTTGAGTTCCGTGCCGCCCTCGAACACGTGGTGGGGCCGCAGTCGCAAATCGAGACCGTCACCATCGGGCCTGACGATGACGTCGAAAAACGGCGTCACGAGATCATCGAGGCCGTGAAACGCGTGGATACAGGCGATGGTGTCGTGATATTGACCGACATGTTTGGGGGCACGCCATCGAACCTCGCGATTTCAGTGATGAGCCGACCCAAGGTCGAGGTACTGGCTGGGATCAATCTGCCGATGCTGGTTAAGCTCGCCAAGGTGCGAGACGACTCTCCCTTGCCGGAGGCCGTTGCCTTCGCCCAGGAGGCAGGCCGCAAGTACATCACCATCGCCAGCCGGGTGCTCGCCGGGAAATGACTGGACCGGCTGCCGAAGCGACGGCTCCCGGGCCCATCACGCGGGTCATGCACATCATCAACCAGAAAGGCCTGCACGCCCGCGCGTCGGCGAAATTCGTGCAAACCGTCGAAAAGTTCGACGCCGAGGTCCGGGTTAGCCGCGGCGCGGAGACCGTCGGCGGCACATCGATCATGGGTCTGATGATGCTCGCCGCCTCGCCCGGGACCTCCATCACGGTCGAGGCGAGCGGCCGCGACGCCGCCGCTGTCATTGCGGCGCTTGAGGATCTTCTGGGGCGCCGCTTCGGCGAGGACGAGTAGCAATGCGCCTGCTGCGACTCCCGGCAAGCAAGCTAACCTCCTATAGATAGAGACATAAAGAACTCTTTATGTCGGCTTGCAGGCCCCCTATATCCCTGCTATAGGGGCGCGCCGCCGGCGGGACCTGCCCGCCGCGCCGATTCCCAATCCAATGCCGAAGGACTGCCATGACCGCCACCAAGGACTGCGCCATTAAGGACATCAGCCTGGCCGACTGGGGCCGCAAGGAAATCGCCATTGCCGAGGTGGAAATGCCGGGCCTGATGGCGACCCGCGCCGAATACGGCGCCAAGAAGCCGCTCAAGGGCGCCAAGATCGCCGGCTCGCTCCACATGACAATCCAGACCGCGGTGCTGATCGAAACCTTAATCGAACTCGGCGCCGAGATCCGTTGGGCGTCGTGCAACATCTATTCGACCCAGGACCACGCAGCGGCGGCACTGGTCGCGCGCGGCATTCCGATCTTCGCCATCAAGGGTGAAGCGCTGAACGACTATTGGGACTACCAGCACAAGATTTTCGAGTGGGGTGACGGCGGGACCCCGAACATGATCCTCGACGACGGTGGCGACGCCACGCTGCTGATTCACCTCGGCCTGCGCGCCGAGCAGGGCGACACCAAGTTCCTCGACAAGCCCTCAAACGAGGAAGAGGAAATTCTGTTTGCCGCCATCAAAAAGCGGCTGAAGGAGAAGCCGGGTTGGTACAAGAAGAACGCCGATGCCATCAAGGGCGTGAGCGAGGAGACCACCACCGGCGTGCACCGGCTCTATGAAATGCAGAAGAAGGGCACGCTGCTGTGGCCGGCGATCAATGTCAACGACAGCGTGACCAAGT
Source organism: Xanthobacteraceae bacterium (assembly GCA_035472475.1). Lineage (GTDB taxonomy): Bacteria > Pseudomonadota > Alphaproteobacteria > Rhizobiales > Xanthobacteraceae > JAFAXD01. The sequence goes on from DATIPA010000180.1 coordinate 17,807, forward strand.
CGAAATTCGACAACCTCTATGGCTGTCGCGAGTCGCTGGTCGACGGCATTCGGCGCGGCACCGACGTGATGATGGCCGGCAAGGTCGCGATGGTCGCCGGCTTTGGCGACGTCGGCAAAGGTTCGGCCGCGTCGCTACGCCAGGCCGGCTGTCGGGTGATGGTGTCGGAGATCGACCCGATCTGCGCCTTGCAGGCCGCGATGGAAGGCTATGAGGTCACCACCATGGACGACGCGGCGCCGCGCGCCGACATATTCGTGACGGCCACCGGCAACCTCGACGTGATCACGGTCGACCACATGCGCGCCATGAAGGATCGCGCGATCGTCTGCAACATCGGCCACTTCGATTCCGAGATCCAGGTTGCCGGCTTGAAGAACTTCAAGTGGCACAACGTGAAGCCGCAGGTGGATGAGATCGAGTTCCCGGATGGCAAGCGGATCATCCTGCTGTCGGAAGGTCGCCTTGTGAACCTCGGCAACGCCATGGGGCACCCGAGCTTCGTGATGTCATCCTCGTTCACCAACCAGACCTTGGCGCAGATCGAGCTGTGGACCAACCCGAAGAAGTACGAGAAGAAGGTCTACACGCTGCCCAAGCACCTCGACGAGAAAGTTGCGCGCCTGCATCTCGACAAGATCGGCGCCAAGCTCACCAAGCTCAGCGACAAGCAGGCGGAATACATCAACATTCCGGTGAACGGCCCGTACAAGCCTGAGGCCTACCGCTATTGAGCGCTAGTTCTGGTCGGTACGGGGCGCGGGTTGCCGCGCCCCGTCAGGCGGCACCGTCGCGATGACAAACTGTTGCGGCGGGTCGGAATATCCCATGTAGGTGCGCGAGATCGTAACCTCGGCACGCTTGCCGCCGCCGGGGGCGCGCGCGGCGCGTGCGTTCAGCGCGTTCATGCACAGGACATTATCGGCGGGACACACCATCGCCAGCCCATCGCGGGCAAGCCGCGCATCGTCGATCCAGGGCGTCATGCGCGGGTTGACGATCTCGAACGCGGACGGGCCATCGCGATAATAGAACACTGTCCCGGACAGCAGGTTTTCGTACGATCCGACGATGCGCAGCGGCTGGTCAGTGGTCTCGCGCCAAACCTTCTCCACGGCTTGCGCAACCTGCCGGTAGTGCGGCGAATCGGTGTCCGTGCCGAAGCGGTGAATGATGAACGCGACTGCGGGCGCGGCCGCAATCGCGAGCAACGGTAGCGCGACCGCAAACCCCAGAATACGCAGCGCGGCTTCGCGCGTCAGCACGAGTTGCGCAGGCGACAGGACGATCACCGGCAGCGTGATGACGCCCGCAAGTGCCCAAAGCGACACCGGCTTGCCGCCGACCAATGGCGCGGCCAGTGCGGGGAGCAGGAGGGGGATCAGGAATGCTAGTACGACCAGGCGCCGGTCGGGCTTCTGCGGCCATAGCATGTCGCCGATAGCGGCGCGCTGAGCACGCGTCCCGACCAGCGCGATCAAAACGGGAGCCGCCAAATAGCCAGCGGTTCCGGCGATGTATTGAACCCCTGACCATAGTGCGGTCCAGTGGTCTGACGCTGGATGAGAGGAGAACATCCATTCGAACGTTCGCCACCCATGGGTCGCCACCCAGATGAAGTGCGGCGCGACGACTAGCGCACCGACCGCCACGGTGATCCAGGGCGAAGCAGACCTCAGATAGTCGAGCCGGCGACGATCGATAAGAGCGGCGATGCCGAGACCGGCCAGCAGGAAAACCGACCAGTATTTGCTAAGCATAGCGCTGCCGGCCGCCAGTCCGGCCAGCACCGCATAGTCTGCCCGACGGGTTTCGAACGCCCTCAGGAACAGCCAGGTGGTGGCCGCCCAGGTCGGCAACGACATGGCGTTGTTGTTGAACTTCAACGCATGGAAGTTGAACACCGGAACGAACGTCAGCAACGCAAGCCCGACGACCCGCTTGGGGCCCTCGAGATAGGGTTCCATGAGCCGCCACCCGAACCACAACGCGGCGGTCGCAATCACCATCGCGAACAGGTAGTAGGCCCAATCAGCGCGCGGAAACACCGCAAACCAGGCACCCACCAGCCACTGCGCGAGCGCAGGATGCTTGGGCGAGGCCCAGGTCGTGTCGAGCGACCATGAATACTGTTCGCCGAAATCGAAATGCAGGTCCTGGCTGCCTTTGGCGATGATCCCGTAGATGGTCCATAGCGCCGCGTAGCAAGCGAGCACGACCAGAATCGCTTGTTCCCGCCGCTTCGGATCGACAAGCGCGTCGAGGAGCCTTCCCAACGCCTCCTCGAGGCGCGCAAAGAACGTCCGCGCCGATGTTTGCCCTGGATCCGTCGTGGCCGCCAAACCGCTGGTCCCCCGTCAATTGGCACCTCAATAGAGCCTCGCGGTGCCTGTGGCCACTGGGCCGATAGCCACTTGCGGAGCCCGAAGGCGCGCGCTATTGCCGCAAAATTCGGCGGTAGTTTCCGCCGCTTGCCCGAAAGGGAACAGATTCGGCCGCCATATACCGGGGAGCCATCGTACGGACGGGACTACTATGTGCCGTTGGATTGCCTACCGGGGCGAGACGATTGCTCTTGAGCACTACGTTACCGCCCCGTCCCATTCCTTGATCGAGCAGAGCATCCGCGCGCTCGAATCGACCGCCAGTATCAATGGCGACGGCTTTGGGCTGGGCTGGTACGGCGATCACCCGGAACCTGGGCTCTACCGGGAGCTGCGGCCGGCGTGGTCCGATGAAAACCTGCGCTACCTGTGCCGGCACCTGCGCTCGCGATTGTTCTTCGCGCACGTGCGGGCTGCGACCGGAACGGCGATCACCCGGCAGAACTGCCACCCATTCGTGTGCGGCCGCTGGATGTTCATGCACAACGGTCTTATCGGCAATTGGGGCCGGCTGCGCCGCAAGGTTGAAGCGTTGGTGCCGGACGAGCTTTATCCATTGCGAATCGGAACGACCGATTCGGAGGCGGCGTTCCTGGCCATCATGGGGGCCGGCGCTGACCGCGATCCGATCGGGGCGACGGAACGCGTGCTTGAGGTGCTGACCAACATGGTCACGACCGACGGCCTGCGCGAGCCGCTGCGGTTCACTGCCGCGCTTGCCGACGGGCAGCATCTGTATGCATTTCGTTATTCAGCCAACGACAACGCCAACACGCTCTATTACCGCACGGTCGACGAGGACGTCGTGGTCGTGTCTGAGCCGCTCGACAAGGAGCAGGACATCTGGCACCCGGTGCCCACGAACCACATGTTGATCGCGCGCGCCGGCAAGCCCGTCGAGCTGCGGCCGATGTTCGCGGCGCAGCGGATCGCCGCCGAGTAGCATCCTTTTGGTGCGCTGAAGATATCCGCACTGCGGCACGGCGACCGCGTCTTAGGCGGTCAGACCTAGCGCGATCTTGCCGCCCCTGGCACCCGATGCTATCCCGCGCCCCATGACCAGCGGACCGATCGAGAACATTCGCAACTTCGCCATCGTTGCGCACATCGACCATGGCAAGTCGACGCTGGCCGACCGGCTGATCCAGATCACCGGCGGCCTCGCCGATCGCGAGATGGTCGAGCAGGTACTCGACTCGATGGATATCGAGCGTGAGCGCGGCATTACCATCAAGGCGCAGACGGTTCGCCTCAACTATCGGGCGCGCGACGGCAAGGATTACATCCTTAACCTGATCGATACCCCGGGCCATGTGGATTTTGCCTACGAAGTCAACCGCTCGCTCGCAGCCTGCGAGGGCTCGCTGCTCGTGGTCGATGCAAGCCAGGGCGTCGAAGCGCAGACACTGGCCAACGTGTATCAGGCGATCGACAACAATCACGAGGTCGTGCCGGTCCTCAACAAGGTCGATCTACCCGCGGCCGAGCCAGAAAAGGTCAAGCAGCAGATCGAGGACGTCATCGGCCTCGATGCCTCGGACGCGATCCTGATTTCCGCCAAGACCGGCCAGAATATCGAAGAAGTGTTGGAAGCGATCATCACTCGCCTGCCGCCTCCCAAAGGCGATCGCGAGGCTCCGCTTAAGGCACTCCTCGTCGACAGCTGGTATGACGCCTACCTGGGTGTCGTGGTGCTGCTGCGCGTGGTCGATGGGACGCTCAAGCGCGGCCAGCGCATCCGCCTGATGGGGACCAACGCATCCTACGAGGTCGACACGATCGGCGTGTTCACGCCCAAGATGCGCGACGCCACCGAACTCGGCCCCGGCGAAATCGGGTTTCTGACGGCGTCGATTAAAGAGGTCGCCGACACTCGTGTGGGTGACACCATTACCGACGACAAGAAGCCGACAACGGCTCCGCTGCCGGGCTTCCGGCCCGCGATCCCCGTGGTGTTTTGCGGATTATTCCCGGTCGACGCCGCCGACTTCGAAGCATTGCGCGCCGCGATGGGCAGGTTGCGGCTCAACGACGCGAGCTTCACCTTCGAGATGGAGACGTCGGCGGCGCTCGGCTTCGGCTTCCGGTGCGGATTCCTCGGGCTTCTGCATCTTGAGATCATCCAGGAGCGGCTCGAGCGCGAGTTCAACCTCAACCTGATCGCGACTGCGCCGTCGGTGATCTACAAGATCAAGCTCACCAACGGCACGGAGATCGAGATCCACAACCCGGTCGATATGCCGGACGTGGTCCGCATCGAGGAAATCGAAGAGCCGTGGATCGAAGCGACGATTCTCACCCCGGACGAATACCTGGGCGCGATCCTGAAGCTCTGCCAGGACCGGCGGGGGTCGCAGGTCGACCTTAACTACGTCGGCGCGCGGGCGATGGTGAAGTACAACCTGCCGCTCAACGAGGTCGTGTTCGACTTCTACGACCGGCTCAAGTCGGTGTCGAAGGGCTATGCGTCCTTCGACTATCACCTCACCGAGTATCGTCCATCCGATCTGGTGAAGATGTCGATCCTGGTCAACGGCGAGCCGGTCGATGCGCTTTCGATGCTGGTTCACCGCACCCGTGCCGAAAGCCGCGGGCGGGCTATGGTCGAGAAGCTCAAGGAGCTGATCCCGCCGCACATGTTCCAGGTGCCGATCCAGGCGGCGATCGGCGCCAAGATCATCGCGCGCGAGACGGTGCGCGCGCTGCGCAAGGACGTGACGGCGAAGTGTTATGGCGGAGACGTGACACGCAAGCGCAAGCTGCTGGAGAAGCAGAAGGAAGGCAAAAAGCGCATGCGCCAGTTCGGCAAGGTGGAGATCCCGCAGGAGGCCTTCATCGAGGCACTCAAGGTCGATGTGTAGGGATCCGCAATCAGTTGATGATGATTGTTGTCCGCCCGGCACCTTCCCGCGCAACCAGACTGAACAACGTCGCAGCGTTGCCTGGATAGAGCCGCACGCAGCCGTGCGACGCGGGGCCGCCGAGCTGGTTGATCGCGTAGGTTCCGTGGATCGCGTAGCCGCCGTAGAAGAAGATCGAGTACGGCATCGGCGAGTTGTAGTAGGCCTTCGAGAACCAGGTTCGCGCCATCCGCTGTGGATGGAAGACGCCGCTGGGCGTGCCGTATCCACTGCGGCCGGTCGACACCACCCATGTGTGAATCGGTTGCCCATCGCGAACAACCGTCATCCGCTGCGCTCCCTTGCTGATGTGCACGACCAGATCGGCCTGCGCCGGCGCTGCTGCGGCTAGCCCGAAGACGGTCGCGACCAGTGGCGCCAAGCCCAATCGTTTGAGTTTGTTCATCACAACCCCCGGCAACGGTCCCGCCGGATGGCGGGTTCGCCGTATAGTCGTCTAAAACTCGCAAAAGTTCATTTATACCTAGGGTCACTATTGGCACGCGGCGTACCGAGCCTGTGGCTGCGCGCGACCGGCCGGCGTGATAGAGATCCGCACGGGGCGCTTGAGCGAATCAAACACGGAGGCCGTATGCAGCCGCGACGGCTTTTGTTGCTTCTGCTGGCAATTGCGGCCAGCCCGGCATGGGCGCAGGATCCGGGCACGCTCGATCCCAAGCCGCTGCCACCGCTCGCCAATCCGAACGACCCCCAGCTGCCGGCGCGGGAGCTATTCGGCCGCAAGGCCGATCCGGCCGCGATGCCGCCGCGTTCGATCGGGTTCTACTCGAAGGGGTGCTTGGCCGGTGCTGTTGCGCTGCCGATCAACGGCGAGACCTGGCAAGTCATGCGGCTCTCACGCAACCGGAACTGGGGCAATCCGCATTTGATCCAATTCCTCGAACGGCTGTCGGTGAAGGTGCACAAGGTCGCGGGGTGGCCCGGGCTGCTGGTCGGCGACATCTCGCAGCCGCGAGGCGGTCCGATGCTTACGGGTCATGCCAGCCATCAGGTCGGGCTTGATGCCGATATCTGGCTCGCGCCCATGCCGAACCGCGAACTCTCCCGCGCCGAGCGCGAGGACATGTCGGCCACCATGGTTGTGGCTGAGAGCCGGACTGACGTCGATCCGAAGGTTTGGACGCCAGGACATTTCGAGGCCATCAAGGCCGCGGCCCAAGAACCGGAAGTGCAGCGGATTTTCGTCAATGCTGCAATCAAGAAGGCGCTCTGTCGCGAGGCCACGGGCGACCGCGCTTGGCTCAACAAGGTGCGCCCCATGTACGGCCACGACTACCACTTCCACATTCGCATCAAATGCCCGGCCGACAGCGCGAATTGCAAACCACAGGATCCGATTCCCGCCGGCGACGGTTGCGGCGATCTCCAAGAGTGGTTCAAGGATTCGGTCATCCATCCCAAGCCGCCGGCCGAGCCGATCGAAGCGCGCAAGGGACCGACGCTGGCGCAGCTGCCCGCAGCCTGCCGTGGTATTGTCGCGGCACCGTAAGTCGGCCTGGCATCCTTCTTGCACAGAGGTCTCCTAAGGGGGCGATGAGCCTGCCAACCAAAGGAGCTCTGCACCATGTGCGACTACAGCCTGCAAAACGTGAAGTCGCGTCCTGCGAGCGTCGGCGACAAGTTGACTACGCGTAATTTCGGCACTGGCACCCGCGGCTTCGCGGCGCCGGAAGACCCCACCACAGCGGTCTGCGTCCTTCCGGGAACGGAACTCGCGTTCTCAAAAGAGATCGCCTGTATTTCCCACGGCCTGCTGGGTTGGGGTTCGAAGAAGGCCGCGCATCAAACGGCGATATTCCGCCAGATCAACAAGGATGTTCCGCACCGTCACCACGATGCGCTCGAGTTCCCGGACGGCGAAACCGTACTCCTGACCGAGTTGTGCGAAGGCCAGGAAGCGACCGTGCTGCAATTGCCGGTGCAACCGACGACACCGGCCGAGGTCGAGGAACAGACCCGCGTCGCCTACGTGGGATGATCACCGCGGACTAACTCCGCACTCGTCCATCCGATCAGCAGGCCGTCCCGCGGGACGGCCTCGTGGGCTCACGAGTTATCCCGCATGGGGGAGCCGGTGGTGGCCGGCCGGTCTGATATGTTGTGCCCGAGCACAGCGGCGGATCAGACCAATGGACTGCAACTTCACCCAAGAACAACTCATGCTGCGCGACAGCGTGCGCAAGTTGATGGCACGCGTTGCGACACCGGACTACATCCGGCGGCTCGATCGCGAGCGCCTTTATCCCTACGAGCTCTATCAGGCCTGGGCCGACGCCGGCCTGTTTCGCATGCCGTTTCCCGAAGAGTATGGTGGACTGGGCAGCAATATCGTCGATATGGCGATCATTTCAGAAGAGCTCGCATGCCCGAGCGCCGATCTGGTCATGGCCTTCGGCGGCAGTA
>DATIPA010000181.1:0-8521 GCA_035472475.1 Xanthobacteraceae bacterium
TCGAGGGTGAACTTGTAGACCTTGGCGAGCGCTTCGAGCGTCTGGGTGTAGTAGGGCGATGACGAGCGCGACCACGGCGCGATCGCGCCGCGCCGCAAGGTCAGATCCGGATCCGGGATGACCAGGTCGGCGTCGATGCGCTGCTCGACGCCGAGCCCGCCGCACGCCGGACAGGCACCGAACGGATTGTTGAACGAGAACAGGCGCGGCTCGATTTCGGGAATCGTGAAGCCGGACACCGGGCAGGCGAATTTCTCCGAAAACAGCAGGCGCTCGGGGCCACTGCGGTCGTGGATCTTGGCGGTTTTTTTTGCCGGTGCGGCTTCGGCCGGCGCATCCGCGAGTTCGACCACCGCCATCCCATCCGCGAGCTTGAGCGCGGTCTCGAACGACTCCGCGAGACGCTGCGCGATGTCGGAGCGCACCACGATGCGGTCGACCACCACGTCGATGTCGTGGTTGAACTTCTTGTCGAGCGCCGGCGCCTCAGTGATCTCGTAGAACGCGCCGTCGATCTTGACGCGCTGGAACCCTTTCTTGAGCCATTCGGCCAGTTCCTTGCGGTACTCGCCCTTACGGCCGCGTGCGACCGGGGCCAGCAAATAAAGCCGCGTTCCTTCCGGCAGCGTCAGAACTCGGTCGACCATCTGCGACACGGTCTGGCTCTCGATCGGCAGGCCGGTCGCCGGCGAGTAGGGGACGCCGATACGCGCCCAGAGGAGCCGCATGTAGTCATAGATCTCGGTGACGGTTCCGACCGTCGAGCGCGGGTTGCGCGAGGTCGTCTTCTGCTCGATCGAAATCGCAGGCGACAGGCCGTCGATCTGGTCGACGTCCGGCTTTTGCATCATTTCGAGGAACTGGCGCGCGTAGGCGGAGAGCGACTCCACGTAGCGGCGCTGGCCTTCGGCGTAGATCGTATCGAACGCGAGCGAGGACTTGCCGGAGCCCGAGAGGCCGGTGAGGACGACCAGCTGGTCGCGCGGCAGCTCGACGTCGATGTTCTTGAGATTGTGCTCGCGCGCGCCGCGAACGGCGATCACCCGGCGGTCACGGCGCTGGTCAAAACGGTCAGTCATCATCTGGGTTCCGCGCTTCGCAACGTAGTCAGCCAGGGCGGCCTTCGCCAGTGCCGCCGATTTGAAGTTCCTATCCCGGTTGCAGCAAGCTCTTTAGGAACTTCAAATCGGCGGCACTGGAATCACATGTTTGGTAGTGCCCCTTTGCTTCCGAAGTTCGTTTCGGAGGATGCTGCATGTATTACGAACTTCGGAAGCGGGGCACTACTGCACAAACGGCACTGCGTAATGGCTGTACACAAGGCCGCCAACGTGGCTTGGCTGCGAATCACATGGTTGCGCCGATGCGACCGGCATGCTAGAACAAAAAGAGAACATAACGAAGGTCGCGGCCGAGATTGTGGATTGCGTGCGCGGTCGTCTGCACCATGTGTGGATGGACCGGTTGACGCCCTTGCGAGGGCATGCCCGCGAAGCGCAGTTTCAATCGCAAGACTTTAGCGGCGATGCGGGCGTCGACCCCCCGATTTTCAGGCGCATGGAGGCGCGAATATGGCTGGCTCAGTGAACAAAGTTATTCTTGTCGGTAATCTAGGCGCAGATCCGGAAGTGCGGCGTACGCAGGATGGCCGGCCGATCGTGAACCTGCGGGTCGCAACCTCGGATAATTGGCGTGACAAGGCGACCGGCGAGCGGCGCGAGCGTACTGAATGGCACCGGGTCGTGATTTTCAGCGAAGGGCTCGCCAAAGTCGCCGAGCAGTACCTCAAGAAGGGCTCGAAGGTTTATCTCGAAGGCGCGCTGCAGACCCGCAAATGGCAGGATCAATCCGGCCAGGATCGCTATTCGACCGAGGTGGTGCTGCAGGGTTTCAATGCGGTGCTCACCATGCTCGACAAGGCCGGCGGTGGCGGCGCCGAGCCGAGCTACGAGGGCGGCAGCGACTTCGGATCGTCGGGCCCGGCGCCGCGCGAACGCAAGCCCGCCATGGCGGGCGCCGGTGGCTCGCGCAGCGACATGGACGACGAGATCCCGTTCTGACGGGGTCGTGGGGTCTCCTACCCGTGCCTGTGAACGAGCGGTGCGGCGTGGCTGTACGTTGCGCGCCCATGGCCGCTGACCCGCCATGATCGGCATCGAGTACGCGTTCGCGCTCAAGTTCATCCACGTCCTGGCCGCGGCAGTCCTCTTTGGCACCGGCCTCGGCATCGCGTTCTTCACCTGGATGGCGCACCGTACCGGTGACGTCGCAACGATCGCCGGGATTGCCCCCGTTGTGGTCGTCGCCGATGCGGTCTTCATCGCGACCGCCGTGATTGTGCAGCCGGTGTCCGGTGTGCTGCTGGCGTGGTCGATCGGCTATTCGCTGCTCGACGGATGGATCGCCGCGTCGCTGATTCTCTATGTCGTGGTCGGCCTGTGCTGGCTGCCGGTGGTTGTCATCCAAATTCGCCTGCGCGATCTCGCGCGTGCGGCGTTGAAAAATACCGCGCCGCTGCCGCCGGAGTACCGCCGCCTCTACGCCATCTGGTTCTGGCTCGGGTGGCCAGCATTCGCGGGCGTGCTCGCGATCTTCGCGCTGATGATCTGGAAGCCGGTCGCGTGGTAGGGTTGCGCGTCGTCCCTGCGTCGGGAGGCGTGCATGAAAGCGTTGGCTCGCGCGTTTGCAATCGTTCTGATGTTGCTGCCAGGCGCGGCGTTCGCCCAGAGCAGCGACCTGATCGTCGAGAAGAAAACCTTTGAATTGCCGAGCTACACGACGGTCGCAGGCGCAACCATCAAATCCGTGAAGGTCGGCTGGGAATCGGCGGGCACGCTCAACGCCGACAAGTCGAATGCGATCCTGATCACACACTACTTCAGCGGGACCAGCCACGCCTTCGGCAAGTACGCGTCAAGCGACGCGACCGCCGGCTACTGGGACGCGATCATCGGCCCCGGCAAGGCGATCGACACCAGGAAATATTTCGTTTTCTCATCCGACACGCTCGTCAATCTCAACGTCAACGCACCGAACGTGGTGACGACCGGGCCGGCGAGCATCAATCCGGACACCGGGAAGCCGTACGGCATGAGCTTCCCCGTGGTCAGCTTCAAGGACTTCGTCAACGTACAGAAGGCCCTGGTCGACAGCCTCGGCATCCGCCGGCTGCGCGCCGTCGTGGGTGCGTCCGGCGGGGGGTTTCAGGCTTACGAGTGGGCCGCGAGCTATCCCAACATGGTGGAGCGGATCGTGCCGGTGATCAGCACCCCGCGCGCCGATCCCTACCTGATCGGCTGGCTCGACGCCTGGGCGCAGCCGATCCGGCTCGACCCGAAATGGAATGGCGGCGACTACTACGACAAGGAGCCGCCGCTCGAAGGACTGAAAGCCGCGCTCAAGCTCGTCACGTTGCACGCCTTCCAATCGGAATGGGCGGCGAAGACGTTTGGCTCGGAACCGGCCGAAGCGGGCAAGGACCCGGGCAAGGCCATGGACAACCACTTCAAGATCGAAAGTGGCCTTGAGACCGTTGCGGCGGCGCGTGCCAAGACCGCAGACGCCAATCATTTCCTGTATATGGTCAAGACCAATCAGCTCGCATCCGCCGATCCGGCAAAGATCAAGATGCCCGTGCTGCTGCTGTATTCGCCGACCGACCTCGTATTCCAGGAGCAGCAGGTCGCGGCGGCGGCAGGCGAGTTGGCGGCCGCCGGCAGCACCATCGAGACCGGTAAGCTCATCGGACCATACGGGCATAACAACGGCGTGTTCGCGATCTCACAGGCCGCCGATCAAATCCGTGCCTTCATCGACAAGTAGCACCCGTGTCGCTCGCCCCGCTGCTCAACGCCGAGCCCGTCATCCAGGTTCACGCCTTTGCGGCGATCGCCGCGCTCGCGCTCGGCATCGTCCAGCTGTCGGCGCCGAAAGGCACGCTGCCGCACCGGTCCATGGGCTGGATCTGGGTGACCTTGATGCTGATCGTCAGTATCAGCGCCTTCTTCATTCACCAGATCCGGATGTGGGGCCCGTGGAGCCCGATCCATCTGCTGGCGGTCTACACGCTGATCATGCTGCCGGTTGGCGTCATCGCCGCGCACCGCCATGTCATCGAGCGCCACCGGCGCACCATGGCGGGCATTTTTATCGGCGGGCTGGTGATCGCGGGCGTGTTCACGTTCTACCCGGGCCGGATCATGTACCACGTGGTGTTCGGCGGGAATTAAGCCGCGCCGTTCGCGCGCCTGCTAGTGGAGCGGATTTGACATTCGCTACCCACCCAGCAGCGGACTCGTGAAGCGAACTAGTGTACGCCGACCCCGGGCCCGATCACCGCGCGGATTCCGTCGATCACGTATTGAACGGCGAGCGCGGCCAGGATCATGCCGAGCAGGCGCGACAGCACCACATTGCCGGTGATGCCGAGGAAGCGTGAAATCTCGCTGGCCGAGACAAACACCAGGAACGTGGCGCCGCAGACCGCGACGATCACCAGGATCAGCAGCACCCACATCACCGTCGTATAGGCGGCGGCCGACAGCAGAACCGTCGCCGCGATCGCGCCCGGTCCCGCCATCAGCGGGATCGCGATCGGAAATGCCGCGATGTTGCGCACGTGGTCTTCGATCGCCTGTTCGGCGGTCTTCGACTGCTGCTGCAGGCGCGTGCCGAGCACCATCTCGGTCGCGACCAGAAACAGCAGCAGCCCGCCCGCGATTTCAAATGCGGGCTGGGTGATGCCGAGGCTGCGGAGCAGCGCGTCGCCGATGAACGCCGTGCCGAACAGCACCGCGCCCGCAATCAGACAGGCGCGTTGCGCGACCTGTCGCTGCGCCGCCGGCGGCAGCCCGGCCGTGAGCCCGGCGAACACCGGCGCAAGCCCGATCGGGTCGACGACAACCAGCAAGGTGACGAGGGCGGAGACGAGGTAGTCGAACGGCATGCGGTCGGGGTAGCACGGTGCGGGGTCCGGTCAAGCCGACCGGCATGCGAATTCCGCTCGGAGGGAACTTTCCGACTTGCTCCGGCCTTGTGCGCGCGGGATTCAAACCCGCCGGGGACCCTAAATTCGATGACGACTATCCGCAGTCAACGAACGGAGTGAAGAGCATGCCCCACGCGCGTCAAGACATCGGTGTCGCCAGCCAAATCGGGATGTACAGCGACGCGGTGGAAGCTGCCCCCAACTTGCGCTGGCTGTTTACGTCCGGGACGCCCGGGCTGCCGAAGGACGGCAAGCTGGCCAACGACATCGCGGTGCAAACGGAACTTGCCTGGGAACACGTCCTTCGCATGCTGACGAAGGCCGACATGAGCGTCGCCGACATCGTGAAGGTCACGCAATATCTGACGCGCGCGGAAGACATCAAAGCTTACGCGAAGGTTCGCACCAAATATCTCGGCGATGCCCGGCCCGCGTCGATGTTGCTTGTGATTCCACAGTTGGTTTGGCCGGAGATCCTGGTCGAAGTCGAAGTGATCGCCGCAAAGGCCTAGGTCGGCCCGTGACGCCTGAAAACCCTGCGGCATGGTGCCCGGTGCCGGTTCGGAAACAGCTCCTCCCGCACTGCAGAATCAAAGTTATGCGCGGTACTGAGAATCGCTTGTTAACCCATTGAAAATCATTCGTTAAATCATATGTGCCAAACACGCTTTGGCATGGTGCGGCAAGCCTGAATCGGTTACACCATCGGTCAGTCTTCCGGTGCGGCGCACGCGCACGCCAAAGCCCCAAAAATCGACCCGAAAACCGAGCCCTGAAACAGTCCGATGTCCGATACCGATAACCACGATCCGGGAGATTCCGGCAGCCCGTCCGACGTTCGGCCGGTTTCGATCAGCGAGGAGATGAAGCGCAGCTACCTCGATTACGCGATGAGCGTGATCGTGGCGCGGGCACTGCCCGATGCGCGCGACGGCCTCAAGCCGGTCCACCGCCGCATCCTCTATTCGATGCACGAGCAGGGCCACCTGCCGGACCGCAAGTACGTCAAGTCGGCGCGCGTCGTCGGCGACGTGATGGGCAAATACCATCCGCACGGGGATAGCGCGATCTACGATGCGCTGGTGCGCATGGCGCAGGACTTCTCCATGCGCCTGCCGCTGATCGACGGGCAGGGCAACTTCGGCTCCGTCGACGGCGATCCTGCGGCGGCGATGCGCTACACCGAGTGTCGGCTCGAGCGCGTGGCGATGACGCTGCTCGAGGACATCGACAAGGACACGGTCGATTTCGAACCCAACTACGACGGCAGCGAGAAAGAACCGAAGGTACTGCCGGCGCGGTTTCCGAACCTGCTGGTCAATGGCGCGGGCGGCATCGCGGTCGGCATGGCGACCAACATCCCGCCGCATAATCTCGGTGAGGTCATCGATGCCTGCGTAGCGCTCATCGATGATCCCTCGCTTGGCATCGACGATCTGATTCAGATCGTGCCGGGTCCCGACTTTCCAACCGGCGGCATCATCCTCGGCCGGGCGGGCATCCGCGACGCCTACCACGCCGGCCGCGGCTCGATTGTGATGCGCGGCAAAGTCGAGTTTGAGACGCTGCGCAAGGAGCGCGAGGCGATCGTCATCACTGAGATTCCGTACCAGGTGAACAAGGCCGCGCTGGTCGAGCGAATCGCCGAGCTGGTACGCGACAAGAGGATCGACGGCATCGCCGACCTGCGCGACGAATCCGATCGCGACGGCTACCGCGTCGTGATCGAGCTGCGGCGCGATGCGGAGCGCGACCTGCTACTAAACCAGCTCTACCAGTTCACTCCGCTGCAGACGACGTTCAGCGCCAACACCGTGGCGCTCGACAGCGGCCGCCCGCAGGTGATGAACCTCAAGGACCTGCTGACCGCCTTCATTAGTTTCCGCGAGGAAGTAGTCTCCCGGCGCACCAAATTCCTGCTCAACAAAGCGCGCGAACGCGCTCACGTGCTGGTTGGACTTGCGATCGCGGTCGCCAATATCGATGAGGTGATCAAGCTGATCCGCGGTTCGCGGGACGCCAACGCGGCACGCGAGGCGCTCATGGAGCGCGACTGGCCGGCGCGCGACGTGGCAGCGCTGCTTGTTCTGATTGACGATCCCCGCCATCGCATCAGCGAACAGGGCACGTATCGTCTTTCGGCGGAGCAGGCCAAAGCCATCCTCGACCTTCGCCTGCAGCGGCTGACCGCGCTCGGCCGCGACGAAATCAAGGACGAGCTCGACAAGCTGGCCGTGGAGATCGCCGATTACCTCGAGACCCTGCGCTCGCGTGTGCGCATCCAGTCGATCGTGAAAGGCGAGCTAAGTGAGGTGCGCGACAAGTTCGCGACGCCGCGCCGCTCTGCCTTCGTCGATCAGGAAATCGATGTCGATGAGGAAGACCTCATTCGCAAGGAAGATATGGTCGTCACCGTGTCCCACATGGGGTACGTCAAGCGCGTGCCACTCTCCACTTATCGCGCTCAGAAGCGCGGTGGAAAAGGCCGCTCCGGCATGCAGACGCGTGACGAGGATTTTGTGGCGCGGTTGTTCGTCGCCTCGACGCACGCGCCGGTTTTGTATTTCTCCTCGCACGGCCGCGTATACAAGGAGAAGGTCTGGCGGCTGCCACAAGCGGCGCCGCAAGCGCGCGGCAAGGCGCTCGTCAACATTCTGCCGTTGGAGCAGGACGAGCGGATCACCACCATCATGCCGCTTCCCGAGGACGAGAAGACCTGGGACCAGTTGGATGTGATGTTTGCGACCACCAAAGGCACGGTGCGAAGGAACAAGCTGTCCGATTTCGCGGACGTACGTCCATCCGGCATCATTGCAATGAAGCTCGCCGAAGGCGAGGCGATCGTTGACGTCCAAATCTGTACGGAGCGTGATGACGTGTTGCTGACTGGCGCGCACGGCCACTGCATTCGCTTCGCCGTAACCGACGTCCGCGTGTTTCAGGGCCGCACCTCAATGGGCGTACGCGGGATTTCGCTAGATAATGGCGACAAAGTGATCTCGCTGTCGATCCTCCGCCACATCGATGCGACGGCGGAAGAGCGCGCGGCCTACATCAAGCGCGCCAACGCCGTGCGTCGTGGGCTGGAAGAGGACACCGCCGAAGACGAGGTCGAGGCTGACGCCGAAGAAACGACGGCTGCAATCGAACTCGGCGAGCAGCGCTACGTCGAAATGTCGGCATCCGAGCAGTTCGTCCTGACCGTGTCGGAACGCGGCTTCGGCAAGCGCTCGTCGTCCTACGAGTACCGCGTCACCAATCGCGGCGGCAAAGGTATCGTCGCAATGGCGGTGTTCGAGGGCAAGAAGGGCGCCAAAAAGATCCGCGAGAAGACCGGCAAGCTGGTGGCGTCGTTCCCGGTCGATGAAAGCGATCAGATCATGCTGGTGACCGACGGCGGCCAGCTGATCCGCTGCCCGGTCGACGACATCCGCATTGCCGGGCGCTCCACCCAGGGCGTGATCGTGTTCGACACCGCGGACGGCGAGCGCGTGGTGTCGGTTGAGCGCCTGAGCGAAGAAGGCGAGAACGGCG
>DATIPA010000182.1:0-28478 GCA_035472475.1 Xanthobacteraceae bacterium
TTTTGGATCAAAGGACGAGGTGCTGGCCAAGGCCTTGCCGCGTCCTCCGGGGGCGCCGCGGCCGCTTCAGGTCGTTCCGGATTCCGGGAGGTCAGCATGAGTAAAAAACTCGTGCGGCGAACGCTCGTCAAACCGGCGGCGCCGCCGCGGGTTCGGCGTTGGACCGATGCACGCCGCTCAGTGCGTCGGCACGTGTTCGCAGGTCTCATCCTGGTGCTGCTGCTCGCCGGCGGGGTCGGTGGATGGGCCGCGACCTCGCAGATCAAGGGCGCCGTCATCGCACAGGGCTCGATCGTCGTCGATTCCAACGTCAAGAAAGTGCAACATCCATCCGGCGGCGTGATCGGCCAACTCAACGTGCGTGACGGCGACCGGGTGAAGGCAGGCGACGTCGTGGTGCGTCTCGACGACACCGTCACCCGCGCCAACCTGGCGATTGTCACTAAGGGCCTCAACGAGTTGCTCGCCCGCAAGGCCCGCCTCTCGGCCGAGCGCGACGGCGTCGCAACGATCGCGTTCCCGCCGGAGCTGACGAGCCACGCCGACGATCCCGACGTGGCGGCCGCGATGGCGAGCGAGGTCAAGCTTTTCGGATTGCGGCGCGCGGCGCGCGATGGACAGAAGGACCAGCTGCGCCAGCAGGTGGCGCAGCTCGGGCAGGAAATCCAGGGGCTGACGGCGCAACAAAACTCGAAGAGCAAAGAGATCGATCTTGTTCACCGCGAACTCGAGGGCGTGCACGAGCTCTATGCGAAGAACCTAGTCCAGCTCACGCGTCTGACCGCGCTCGAGCGTGAAGCTGCGCGACTCGAGGGTGAACGCGGCCAGTTGATCTCCTCTACGGCGCAGACCAGAGGCAAGATTGCCGAAACCGAGCTCAAGATCATTCAGATCGATCAGGACATGTCGAGCGACGTCGGCAAGGAGCTGCGCGAAGTCGATGCCAAGATCGGCGAGTTCGTCGAGCGCAAGGTAACGGCCGAAGACCAGCTCAAGCGCATCGAGATCCGCGCGCCGCAGGACGGCACCGTGTTCCAATCAGCGGTGCACACGGTCGGCGGGGTGATCACGGCCGGCGATGCTATCATGATGATCGTGCCGGAGTCCGACAATCTCGCGGTCGAGGCCAAGGTCAACCCGCAGGATATCGATCAGTTGCAGCTCGGACAGACGGCGCTGCTGCGGTTCACCAACTTCAACCAGCGCACGACACCGGAGATCTACGGCGCGGTGACGCGCATTTCGGCCGATACGTCGACCGACCAGCGCACCGGCAGCAACTTCTATACGGTCCGCATCGCCCTTACGCCGGACGAGATCGCGCGGCTCGGCGATGTCAAACTTGTGCCTGGCATGCCGGTCGAGGTGTTCGCACAGACGGCCGACCGCACGGTCCTGTCGTTCCTGGCCAAGCCGCTAGTTGACCAGATCAAGCGGGCGTTCCGCGAGAAATGACGTGCGTCGCATTCGGGGGCGGCGTGCAATGGATTTAGCTGACTGCCAATGAACAGGCTTTCTCGTTTTGGCCACCGCTTCGGGTTGGGTCGCGCCATCGGGCTGTTGTTGCTCTTTGTTTTTCTCGCGATCCGCTATTGGGACCCGCCGCCGCTGCAAGAGCTGCGGCTGCGGAGTTTCGATCTTTACCAGGTGATGCGGCCGCGCGTGACGGATCAGCGACCGGTGGCGATTGTCGACATCGACGAACAGAGTTTGCGCGCCTATGGGCAATGGCCGTGGGCGCGCACCCGGGTGGCTGATCTCATCAACCGCCTCACTGAGCTTCAAGCCGCTGCCATCGGTTTCGATATCGTTTTTTCGGAGCCTGATCGCTTGTCGCCAGCCGTGGCGGCGACATCGTTCGCTAATTTGGACGACGCGACACGCGCGAAACTCGAAGCGCTTCCAAGCAATGATGACGTTCTCGCTGCCGCCATCCGCAAGTCACGTGTAGTGCTCGGACAGTCGGGGTTCGCTGCGGGCATTGACCAAGGTGACACGAGAAGCATGCCTCGTAGCAGCATCGCGTGGCGTCCTTTGGATCCTTCGCCCCATTTGATCGCCTTTCCGGACTTGTTGCGCAATGTTCCTGTCCTCGAAAAGGCATCTACGGGGCGCGGGCTGTTCAGCATCGCGCCCGAACGCGACGGCGTCGTGCGTCGTGTTCCAATCGTCATGCTTGCTGGCGGTGACATCGTTCCGGCATTGAGCCTTGATCTGCTGCGGGTCGGGCTCGGCGCGCTGGTGTTTCGGATCAATACTGACGAACTGGGAGTCGTGAGCGTCGAGAAACTTCCGCCACGGCCTCCTCAGATAACAATACCTACCGATAAGAACGGAAAAGTCTGGGTTCATTTCAGTCCACACGAGCCCGATATTTATGTCTCTGCCAAAGATGTGCTCGAGGGGACCGTTGCGCCCGATCGCATCGCCGGCAAGCTCATTCTGGTCGGAACTTCGGCCGTTGGTTTGCTGGACATCAAGACGACACCCGTTGATCCCGCAATGCCAGGCGTGGAAATCCACGCGCAATTACTCGAAGCGGTGCTGAACGGCTCAATACTGAGCTATCCGGGTTACGCGATCGGCGCGGAGCTGATCACCGCCTTCCTGGTCGGCGTTGGCATCGTCATTCTGGCGCCGATGATCGGGGCGCTACCGCTGCTGATCCTAGGCGCCGGCGTCGGCGCCGGCCTCGTGGCCATTTCCTGGACAGTGTTCCAGCAACAGAACACTTTGATCGACGTGACGTTTCCGCTGATGTCGAGCTTCGGCGTCTACGCGGCGCTGGTGTTCGTCAACTACCTGCGCGAGCAGGTCGATCGCCAGCGCATTCGCTCGGCGTTCGGGCAATACCTGTCGCCGACCCTGGTCGAGCAGCTCGCGCAGAATCCGGACAAGCTGGTGCTCGGTGGCGAAGAGCGCACGATGACCATCATGTTCAGCGACGTGCGCGGTTTTACTACCATTTCAGAGTCCTTCAAGGATGATCCGCAAGGCCTCACGCACCTGATGAACCGGCTGCTCACCCCGATGAGCAACGCCATCCAGGCGCGCAACGGCACGATCGACAAGTACATGGGCGACGCCATCATGGCGTTCTGGAATGCGCCGCTCGACGACCCCGATCATGAAGCCAATGCGTGCGACGCCGCGCTCGACATGCTGGAGCGCCTCGAGTCGCTCAATGCCGAGCGCAAGCAGGAGGCGGAGGCCAGCGGCAAGCCGTTCATCCCGATCAAGATCGGCATCGGCATCAACACCGGGCGCGTCGCCGTCGGCAACATGGGCTCCGACATGCGCTTCCAGTACACCGTGCTGGGCGACTCGGTGAATCTGGCCTCGCGTATCGAGGGCCAGACCAAGTCCTACGGGGTTCCGATCCTGATCGGTGCGCGCACCGCCGAGGCCGTCAAGGACAAGTTCGCGATCGTCGAGATCGACTTCATCACCGTCAAGGGAAAGTCCGAGCCCGAGGTCGTCTATACGGTGCTGGGGCGGAAGGAGCTTGCCGCATCGAGCGAGTTCGAGGGCGCGCGGGCGTCGATGCACCAGCTGCTCGCACGGTACCGGGCGCAGGACTGGCGCGGCGCCATCAAAGCCGCGCAGGCGTGCCGGGTCGGCAACGGCCTGTTTCATCTCGACGGGGTCGCGGACCTCTACGAGGAGCGTATCGCGGCATTCGAACAGAACCCGCCGCCGCCCGACTGGAACGGCGTGTTCGCACTGCAGACGAAGTGACTCACGCTTTGACCGGGCGCAGCTGCTCGATCTGGTTCTGCAGACGCGCGATGTTGTCGAACAGGCGCGCGGTGGCGAGCCGCAGGAAGAAGAATCCGAATTCGGGATTCTGGAAGTAGAGCTCCTTGACCTGCTGATAGGTCACGGTCAGGAGCATGCCGTCCTCGATGCATTCGAACGACGCCGTGCGCCGGTTGCTTGGCGCCAGCATCCCAAGCTCGCCGATGATCTGTCCGGGCGGGATGTCGATGCCCATTTCGGTCAATCGATAGCGGCCGCTCAAGGTGTAATACATCTCGTCCGCCACCGAGTCCTTGGCAAACAGAACGTCGCCCTTGCGGCAGGGGCGCTTGGTCATGAACGGCTTGAGCCAATCCATGTTGAGGTCCTCGGACAGCGAGGATTTGACGCCGCGGACGAGCTTGAGCATCTGGAGCAGGCGGTAGGAATTGAGCGGCAGCATCACGCTGTGAAGGACGGTGATCACATAGGTCCCGGTGTGCAGCGACGACACGATGAAGACGATATTGGACAGGATCCCGAACACGCGCAGCGGGATCATCGTTTTCATCGAATAGGTGGCGAGCACGATGACCGATGCGAAAGCCGATCCGGCGCTGCCTACATATTGTGACCAGTCCATCTTTCATCCTCGACGATGCCTGCGCGACGCGGTTGCGACCCGGCGGGTGGGCCGAAAATATCGGGGCCATTGCGGGGTAGCAACCACGCCTGGCTCCCGCGGACACGCGGCAAATCGCGCAACCGGCGTGGGCGAGTGCCCCGCTTCCTTGCGCCGCATTTTGGCTTGTTGCGCATTGAAAATGATGATTTTTACAGCCCGACAACAGCCGTCACTGCAAGGAGTAATGCATGCCTTTGCCATCCGGCGCTTTCCCGCGCGCGCACCACGTCGGCAGCCTGATTCGGCCCGACAAGCTGATCAAAGCGCGCGAGGCGGCGTCCAAAAACGAAGCCGCAAACGCCGACCTCAAGCCTATCCAGGAAGCCGCGATCCGCGACGTCGTCCGCCTGCAGGAGGACCTCGGGCTCAAGGTCGTCACCGACGGCGAATACAACCGCGGCAGCTGGCAGCGTGACTTTCTGCTGCAGTTTGCCAACGTGGCGCAGGTCGAAGCCAAGATCTCGGTCAAGTTTCACAACCAGCAGGGCGTGCGCGAACATGCGCCGCCGACCTTGCAGGTGCAGGGTAAGCTCGCCCACCCGCACGGCATTTTTGTCGAGGACTTCGCGTTCCTGAAGTCGGTTGCGCGGGCGACCCCCAAGGTCACCTTCCCCTCGCCCAGCACCCTGCATTTCCGCGGCGGGCGGGAGGCGGTGGACGAGCGCGCCTATCCGGACATTCGCGATTTCTACGCCGACGTAGCCCGCGTCTACCGCGAGGAGATCGCCGACCTGGCGGCGGCCGGCTGCCGGTTCATCCAGATCGATGAGGTCAATCTCGCCTATTTGTGCGACCCGGCATTGCGCGCCCAGGCCCGCAACTTCGGCGAGGATCCGGACGAGCTGCCGAAGACCTATGCCAAGGTGCTCAACGATTCGGTCGCGCAGGTGCCGCGCGACATGGTGGTCTCGATGCATCTGTGCCGCGGCAATTTCGCCGGCGCCTGGGTGGCGGAGGGCGGCTACGACCCGATCGCGGAATTGCTGTTCAACGGCATCAATGTCGACGTGTACTACCTCGAGTACGACAGCGCCCGTGCCGGCGGGTTTGAACCATTGCGTTTTCTGCCCAAGGGGAAGATCGCGGTGCTCGGGATCATGACCACCAAGGATCGCAAGCTCGAGGACAAGGATTCGCTCAAGCGGCGAATCGATGAGGCGGCCAAGTTCGCGCCGATCGAGCAGCTTGCGCTCAGCCCGCAATGCGGCTTCTCGAGCGGCATCGGCGGCAACACCATGACCATCGACGAGGAAGTGGCCAAGCTCAGTCGCATGGTCGAGGTCACGCGCGAGGTGTGGGGAACGGCATAGCTACCAATCGCACAGGGTCGGTTACGCGGCTTCGGCGCCAACCGACCCAGCGGACTACATCTCTTCCTGAAACGCTTCCTCGCGGGTCTGGCGGAATTGCGGCGCGACGATCAGCAGGACCAGGCCCAGCGTCAGCAAAAGGATCACCAGCGAGATCGGCCGCTGCACGAAGATTGACGGATCGCCAAACGACAGCACCATGGAGCGGCGCAGGTTCTCCTCCATGAGCGGACCCAGCACGAAGCCGAGCAGGAACGGCGCGCCTTCGCAGCCGAGCTTGTGGAACACGTAGCCGAGCAACGCGAACCCGGCCATCATGAAGATCAGGAACGTGCTGTTGTTGATGCTGAAGGCGCCGACGCAGCAGAACACGAGGATCGCCGGAAACAGCATCCGATAGGGGATCTTGAGCAGGCTCACCCAGATGCCGATCAGCGGCAGGTTGATGATGACCAGCATCAGGTTGCCGATCCACATCGAGGCGATCATGCCCCAGAACAGCAGCGGCCGCTCGGTGATGATGGCGGTGCCCGGCGCGATGCCCTGAATGGTCATTGCGCCCATCATCAGCGCCATCACTGGCGTTGACGGAATGCCGAGCGTGAGCAGCGGAATGAACGACGTCTGGGCGCCGGCATTGTTGGCGGATTCCGGGCCGGCCACGCCTTCGACCGCGCCTTTGCCGAATTCGCTGGCGTAGCGCGATACTTTCTTCTCCAGGGTGTAGGCCGCGAACGACGACAGCACGGCGCCGCCGCCGGGCAGGAGACCGAGGAACGATCCGATGCTGGTGCCACGCAGAATCGCCGGAATGGCGCGCCGAATTTCCTCGCGGTTGGGCCACAGGCTGGTGATGGGCGCGGTCGTGGTCGGCTGATCGCCACGGCGGTCGAGGTTCGACATGATTTCGGCGAAGCCGAACAATCCCATCGCCACCGGCACGAAATCAACACCGTCATAGAGTTCGGGAATGCCGAAGGTGAAGCGCGCAACGCCGCTCTGGGTGTCGGTTCCGGCGAGCCCGATCAAAAGCCCCAGGACGATCATGGCGACTGCCTTCACGACCGATCCGTGCGCGAGGACCACGGCGGCAACGAGCCCGAACAGCATGAGCGAGAAATATTCCGGCGAGCGGAACTGCTCGGCGAAGGTCGCGAGAATCGGCGCAAACGCCGCAATCAGCAGAGTGCCGACGCAGCCGGCAAAAAACGATCCGACGGCGGCGATCGCGAGCGCCGCGCCTGCGCGGCCGCGCTGCGCCATGCGGTAACCGTCGATGCAGGTCACGACCGAGGACGACTCGCCCGGAAGATTGACCAGGATCGCGGTGGTCGACCCGCCGTACTGCGCGCCGTAGTAGATGCCGGCGAGCATGATCAGCGCGCCCAGCGGGCTCAACCCGAACGTGACCGGCAACAGCATCGCTATTGTTGCAATCGGGCCGATGCCGGGCAGCACCCCGATGAGGGTGCCGATCAGGCAGCCGAACAGGCAGAACAGCAAGTTCAGCGGCGTCGCCGCAGCGCCGAAGCCGATCGCCAGGTTGTGCAGGATGTCCATTAGAAGTTCCACGTCCAGATCGTCAGCGGTTGGCCGAGGAGATAGATGAAAAGGCCAACGCACAGAGCCGCCAGTCCAACCGCGACCGCGAGCGTCTCGCGCCAGCGCATTTCACGACTGGCGAGCGCGGCAACAACCGTGACCACGACGATCGCCACGGCGAGGCCGACGCGCTCGATCAGCAATCCAAACACGATGATCGCCAGCAGAATGAACACCTGCGGCCGGAGCAGGCTGCGTTCGATTGCCGGACCCTCGAGCGCAAACGCACGCAACGACAGGAATGCTCCAATGAGAACCAGGCCCCAGCTCAGAACCGTCGGCATATAGCCCGGCCCCATCCTGGTGGCGGTTCCGAACGCATAGGTGCGCCCGAACCACAGCGCCAGGCACCCCACCACCAGGAACAACAGGCCCGCCCAGAAATCCTGCGGGTTTTTGACACGGATCATGGATTCTCTCCCGCGTGTCGCGAACCCACATCACTCTCGTCATGGCCGGGTTTGTCCCGGCCATCCACGTCTTCCTTGCTGACATGCGAAAGTCTTTGCGTTGATGCCCGCGACAAGCGCGGGCATGACGACGGCGAGGGCCGTATCATTTGCAAACGGAGAAGTCCGTTGCTACTGCGCTTCGATGTTCGCCAGCTTGACGGCATCGGCCCAGGCCTTGAGCGCGACCTCGAACTTCTTCCGGTATTCTTCCGGCGTCGCGACCCACGGCGTCGCACCCTGATCGATCAGGAACTTCTGGGTCTCGCTGGAACTGGTGATCTCGTCCATCCACTTCGCGAGCTTGTCGGTAATATTCTTGGGCGTGCCGGCCGGGACCCAGAGCCCCCACAACGCAACGATGTCGCCCGTGGTGGCGCCGGTCAACTCCTTGAGTGTCGGCACATCCGGCAACGCCGGCGAGCGATCATCGGACGCAATCGCAAGGATCTTGATGCGCCCCTGTTTGGCCTGGCCCATCGCGAACACGACATCGGCGAAGGCAAAATCGATCTGGTGACCGTTCACATCCTGGATTGCGTTGGCGGTCGCTTTGTAGCCAACGTAGGTCGCGGTGGCCTCGACCTTCTGCAGATAGAGCGCAGTCGATGCGAGCGCACTAGTGGTCGCGCTGCCGTAGGTCGCCTTGCCGGCCTTGGACTTGATGAAGGCGGTCAGCTCGGCGATCGAATTGATCGGCGAATCGGGCGCGACGCACAGCACGAACGGCGTTTCCGCAAAGCCGACAACTGGAACGATATCCTTGCGCACGTCGAGCGGCATCTCCTTGAACACGCTTGCGTTGCCTGCGGTGGTCACGGTCGACGCGAACAGCAACGTGGTGCCGTCAGGCGCCGCCCGCGCGGCCGCGTTGAGCGCGAGATTTCCCGACGCACCGACCTTGTTTTCGACGATGAAATGTCCGCCCGAGAGCTTCTGCAGCTTCTCGGCGTACCAGCGGGCCAGGATGTCGGCGCCGCCGCCGGCCGGGAAGCCGAGTTCGATGCGAACGATGCGGTCGGGATATTCGGCCCTGGCCTGCGTGGCGGCGGTGAGCGTCAGCGCAAGACACACAAAGCTCGCCACCATCTTCATCGCCATCCCCTCCGTGTCTGTTTGAGTTTGCGCCTCGTATGCCACAGATAACCGTAACATCAATGCGTCAGGACTGGTGCTTTCGCCGCGCAGACGTCCTAGAGTTTGCAGGGGCTGTTCGTGGACAAATCGGCGACAGGCGCGACGAGGCCGCAGGCCGAGGTCGTGAACATCCAACAACATATTGATTTTGTTGGCAAAAATATGTCAGTGGAAAGACGGCAGGACCAGAAGTGTAGTGACGCGAATGCTCGCGCGCAGGGATGACGAATGAAACTCTTCGAATGTCAGCATTGCAGGCAGCCATTGTTTTTCGAAAACGATGCCTGCGACAGCTGTGGCCGACGCTTGGGCTACATCCCCGAGCTCGGGACCATGAGTGCGCTCGAGCCCGACGGCAATCGCTGGAAGGCGCTGGCTGACGAGACAAACCTCTACCGGATCTGCGCCAACGCCGAGTTCGACGCCTGCAACTGGCTGGTTCTGGCCGACAGCCCCGAAACGTTCTGCGCGGCGTGTCGTCACAACCGCATGATCCCCGATCTTTCGGTGCCCCAGAATGTCGCCCGGTGGCGCAAGATCGAAACCGCAAAGCACCGGTTGTTCTACACACTCGTTCGTCTCTATCTCCCGCGTCCGACCAGGACCGAAGAGCCGGAGAGCGGCCTCGCCTTCGATTTCCTGCAGGCTGCCGTCCCCTCAAAGCCTGTCATGACCGGCCACGCCAGTGGGCTCATCACCCTCAGCCTGTCGGAAGCCGACGATTCGGAGCGCGAGCGCGTGCGCAACGTCATGGAAGAGCCCTATCGCACGCTGCTCGGCCATTTCCGCCACGAGATCGGGCACTACTATTGGGACCTGCTGATCCGCGATGCGGGCGAGCTCGATGAGTTCCGCCGCGTGTTCGGTGACGAACGGGACGACTACGGCGCGGCGCTCAAGTCGCATTACGAGAAGGGCGCGCCGCTGAACTGGCCGCAGAGCTTCGTGTCGTCTTATGCGAGCGCACACCCGTGGGAAGACTTCGCCGAGACCTGGGCGCACTATTTCCACATGGTCGACACGTTGGAGACCGCCGGTGCGTTCGGGATTCATCTGCGCCCAAAGGTGGCCAAAAGCAGCGATCTTACGACCACGATCGATTTCGATCCGCACCAGGCGAGCCTGGAGCGGATCATCGACGCGTGGCTGCCGCTGACGTTCGCGATGAATTCGATCAATCGCAGCATGGGCCAGGCTGATCTCTATCCGTTCACGCTCGGACCCGGTGTGATCGTGAAGCTCGCCTATGTGCACGAACGCATCCGCGCGTGCGTTGGCGA
This sequence comes from Xanthobacteraceae bacterium, assembly GCA_035472475.1. Lineage (GTDB taxonomy): Bacteria > Pseudomonadota > Alphaproteobacteria > Rhizobiales > Xanthobacteraceae > JAFAXD01. Next base: position 10,202 of record DATIPA010000182.1, read on the forward strand.
CAAGCCAGCACGTGACAGCGCCATGCGCGCAGTGATCGCCGGCCTCAAGCGCGGCGCCGCACAACCGGTGCTTGAACAATGACTAACTGAGACTTACTGCGGCTGCTGCGGAATCATGGTGGTGCCGCTTGGTCCGATGGCGGTGAGCTGCAGGATCACTTCGCCGTCCTTGGCCCAGGCGAAATGCGGCACATGCGGCGGCTCGTAGAAAAACGACCCGGGCGGAAGCGCGGTGAGCTTCTTCTCGTCCCATCGTTCCCCGAACGCGTAATAGAGCGTTCCGGACAAGACCACGACGGTGCGCATTTCTTCGGGGTGCCAGTGCGGTGGAACCTTGAGCCCGGGCGGAAAGCGAAACCGCTGCACGTAAAGCCCTGGCTTGGTCGGATCGCTGAACACGACAGCGGTCTGCAACTGATCGGCCGCGCCGGTATATTCGATTTCCTGCGGGAGCTTCATCAGCGGCCGGTCGTCGGCTTCGGCAAACGCAGGCTGCGCCAGGCCGGCGATCAGGCAGAACAGCAAGCAGATCATTCGCGCGTTAGACATGGGATGTCCGTCAGAATTTTTTGGCCGCCGATGCGGGCAGTGAGGGTCGCGCATAACGTGATCGGGGATTGGCAAGACGATTATTTCGGATGCACCAGCGCCGCGCCCTTCTCGAGCGGCTGCACCGACCGTTCGTAGATCGCGAGCCAGCCTTCCTCCGAGTGCTGGTCGGTGAGCTTGAGCTTAGCGCGGCGCGCGGCAAGCTCGGCCGCGGGCACCAGAAGCTCGATGCTGCCGGCATCGGCATCGATGCTGATCGGGTCGCCGTCAACGACGAGGGCGAGCGGGCCGCCGGTCGCGGCCTCCGGGTTGACCTCGCCGACCACGAGGCCCTTGTTGACGAGACCCGAGAGCTGGCCGTCGGTCACGACCGCGACGTCAGCGCCAAGGCCGGCGCCGTCGATCGCGAACACGATGCGCGACGCCATGCCCATGCCGGGGCCGCCACGCACGCCGAGTCCCCGCAGGATGACGGCGTCGCCGGCCGTAATCTTGCCGGCGCGCAGCGCCGCGATCGCATCGTCCGCCGAGGCGAAGCACTTGGCGCGGCCCTCAAATTGCAGCTTCTTGTCACGCCGCAGGCCGACTTTGACGATGCCGCCGCGCGGCGCAAGGCTGCCGCGCACCATCACGATCGCGGCCTTGGGGGAGAGCGGCCGGTCGAGCGGCCGGATCACCTCGGCGTCGACGACTTTCGCGTCATTGAGATTTTCGCCGACCGTCCTGCCGGTGACCGTCAACGCGTCCCGGTCCAAGAGCGGCTCGAGCTGTTTGAGGACCGCCAGCGCACCGCCGGCGCTTTCAAACGCCTCGATGGACGTGTCGCCGATCGGCCGCACCGCGCTCAACACCGGCGTACGGCGCGTGCAGTCTTCGAACAACTTGTAGAAATCGAGGTCGCTTCCAGCCTCGACCGCGGTCGCCTGCAGGTGCTTGATGCAGTTGATCGAACCGGAGACCGCGAGCACCGCCATGGCGGCGTTGGCGAACGCGCCACGGCCGAGAATCCGGCGTGGGCGCAGGTCCTCTTCGACCATGGCGACGATCCGGTGGCCGGCCGCGCGCGCAAAGTCGAACATGCGCTCGGAATTGGCGAGCACCGGTGCGCTGCCGGGCAGCGCCATCCCAAGCGCCTCGCACACGATGTGCATCGAATTCGCCGTGCCCATGCCGGAGCAGACACCGGGGCCCCGAATGGCGTTCTCGCTCATCCCGAGCAACTCGTCGAAGCCGATCTTGCCCGCCACGTAGTGGCCGGCACCGAGAAACACTTCCTCGATGTCGACATGATGATTGTTGAAGACACCGCTCGGCTGATAGCCGCAGGGCACCATGATGGTCGGAATGTCGATACGTGCAGCCGCCATCAATTGCCCCGGCACGGTCTTGTCGCAGGAGGTGAGGCACACCATGCCGTCGAGCCGCGCGCCTTCGACCTGCACCTCGATATCGTTGGTGATCAGGTCGCGCATCGGCAGGATGTAGTTGCCGCGATGACCGGCGCTATGAATGAAATCGCTGGGCGCCGTCGTGCGGACCTCGAATGGTAGGCCGCCGGCGGCGCGGATCGCTTCCTTCACGGCTTTGGCGACGCCGTCGAGATGGGAAAAACAGATCGCGAGCTCCGAGGACGTATTGATCACTGCGATCTTGGGCTTCTCCATATCGGCGTCGGTGAGACCGAGCGCGCGCCACTGGGCGCGGCGCACCGCCCAGAACGAGGTGCCGCGCTCGAAGTTGCTGCGAAGCTTGCGGGTCATCGGTCGACCGGCGTTTTCTTGGTGACCTCGACAACGCCGTTGTCGGCATCGACCTTCACCCAGTCGCCGGTTTCGATCACGGTCAGCGGATCCTGATCGAACTCGGTCATCGCCGGCGCATGAGTGACAACGGCGCCAAGCGCCACCTTGGTCGTCATCTTGTTGAAGAGCATCGCCTTGGGGGCGACGCCGTTGAGCCGCGTCATGTGAAAATAGGCGGACCAGCCGGACGAGCCCTTGGCGCCCGGAAACACCAGCACCTTGTCCTTGAAGCTGATCCCGCGCAGCTCGTGCCGGCGCTCGATCACGGTGCCTTCGCGCTCGTTGATGCCGCCCCAACCGGAGATGGTGTCGCGGGTCACCAGCGCCTCGCCCTCGGCGCAGCCGCCGACGACCTTGCGGCCGCGCAGGACGATCTTGCTGTTCGCTCGCGCCGCACGTGCATCGTCAACGATGCTCATTGCAGACCTCCGTTCCAGTGGCCGGTGACGGCGGCTTCGACGCAATCCTTGACGCTGCCGAACCAGACCGGAAGGTTAAGGATGGCGGGCAGATAATGCGCCTGCTTCGCCGAGTCCGTTGCGATCACGCGGGTGCCCTTGGGAGCGTAGCGCGAGATTGCCGGGCAGGTGTCGCTCATCACCACGCCGCCCGCATCGGCGATCATCTTGACGTAACCGTTGCGCTCGGCGACTTCGCGCAGCGCGCGCGGCGTGTGCACCCAGAGCTGGGTGTTCGGGCTGATCTTGCGACCTTCGAGCAGCGAGGCCACCAGCCAGACCTGCTCGATCGCGTTGTGCGGACAGCCCAGCATCACGAAGTCGACGTTGCGATCGGTGGCGCAGTTGAGCGTGTCATACGCAAGCTTACGCTCGGCGGCGCCGTACCGCAGCGTCGCTTCGCATTTGCGTCCGGCAAAGGCCTCTTCGGTCGAGTTCGCTTCCGGCGTTACCCCGGGGATGTGATACATCTCGACCCCGCCCGAGGATGCGGCCGCCGCGCCGAAATGTTTGAGCTTGATCAGGCTCGGCTGCGCGACCTTGCCGGTGAGCACCGGGATGTCCTCCTGGACGATCTCGCCCAGCCAGTAGCCGAGCAGGCCCCAGTCCATGATGTCGTCGACCGCGACGTCGACCTCGACGATGTGCGTGCCGCGACGGTTCTGCGTGATGTGGTAACCCCAGTACGGAATGCGGCCGGTGAGCGCGGCGGCGCCGGTACTCTCCTTGCCCTCGGTGTTGGTGCGCGCGCCCAGCACCGAGTTGCAGTAGACGACGGCCGAGGATTCCATCCAGGCGCAATGTTCGCCTTTCACCGGCACGTTGCCGACCTGATAGGGCGTGCAGGTTGCGAACATGTTGATGCCGCGCGCGCCGAAATAACCTTCCGCCTTCTTCTGCTGGTCGGCGAGCTCTTCGGGAATGCCCTGGGTACGCCACTTCTCGTTGTCGATTCCGGTGATCAGCTGACAGGTGTTCACCGCCATCTTTGGGATCGGCACAACCTCCGGGCTGTCGAGATTGAGCTCCGAATAGACCGCATCATAGCCCTTGGCCACCAGCGCGCGGACCGACGGGGTTGAGGCATTGAACGCACCCGCAACGTTGTTGGTTTCAACCAGCCGCTCGGCGCCGAGCGCCTCGCCGTAGCGCATCAGCAAATCCATCGCCTTCTGCTTGGCCGGGCCCTCGCGGCCGTCGAGCATCGCCCGTTCGGCATCGGTGAGATTCATGCGTGCGTCCTCGCGGTCTGCCATTTCTCCTCGGCGTGCCGGCGCTCCTCGGTCGAAAGCTCGGTCTTGGGCTGCGGGTCGTTGCGTTCCAGATTGTCGTGCAGCCGCTTGCGCAGCGCCGCGGTGTCGATCTGATGCACGCTGCCGCTGCCGGCAAGATCGAGCGCATTGGCGGCGGCCGCCCCCATGGCCATGCATGGCCCCATCACCCGCACGCTCGACAGCGCGGCGAGATCGGCGTCGATGCAGCGGCCGGCCGCGACCAGATTGTCGGCCTCGGCCGGCGTCAGGCTGCCGAGCGGAATATAGTGCACGTGGTCTTCGGGGAACGTCTGCCAGACGTAGCCGGCGCCATGATCGTGCAGCTCGATCGGCCAGGCGGTGCGGCCGATTGCGTCGGGAAACTTCGTACCATTGCGTACTTCATCGACGGTGAGCTGGTGGCGGCCCGCAATCCATCGGGTCTGCCGGATGCCGGGATTGCCGTAGGCGCGCACGCGCGACTGCCCGAAGCACTTGGGGAATTCGTCCTTGAGGAACTTCACGGCGCGGTCGGCCTGCGCCTTGCCCTCGAGCTGACTCCGCGCCGCCGCTAGCGGCTCGAGCGGCGTCTCGGTGTGGGTCATGTTGAGGACCGCAATGCCGCGGCCCGGAATGACGAACGAAACCGCGTTCCGGCGCACCAGCTGGTAGGCGTCGCCTTTTTCTTTCATGCGAGCCGCCATCTCGTCGCGCTGCGGGTGGTGCGCCTCATCGATGTTTTCAAGCACGACCATCTGGGTCCCGAAGACTTGCCGAGTCGCCGACTCGCGGCACGCAAATCCGGCCTGCCAGGTCAGCGCCGCGTCGCCGGTCGCGTCCACGAACCCGGTCGCGCTAAGGCGCAGGTCGCCGTAGCGCGTGACGAGCTCCAACTCCTTGACACGGCGGCCGTCGAGCCGAACGCCGCGCAGGACGGCACCCAGAATCACGGTGATGCCGGCGGCGCGGATCGCTTCCTCGATCCAGCGGCCGAGCGCGATCTCGTCATAGTAGACGACCGTCGTGACCGGGCCGTGCCGGCGATAGAGCGCGCCGGGAATGCGGCCGAGGTCGCGCAGAATGTCTTCCGCAACGCCGTAGGTGAATTGCGCGCCGTGGGTGCCGTTGGCGAACAGTCCGCAAAACGTGCCGACGATCGAATTCACGGCCTGGCCGCCAAGGGTGGGGAGGCCGTCGACGATCGCGACCCCGCGCCCAAGCCGCGCGGCCTCGAGCGCGGCCGACACGCCGGCGATGCCCGCGCCGACGACGCAGATATCGACATCGACGTGCTGAGCCGGCTGGGGCTGCCGGCGCACAATCCTGGTGTCAGCGGCGGGTGTGTTGTCTTGCGCCATACTCATGGTCTCTCTTTTAAACGTCATCACCGACGAATTCGTCCATGGTGACGTGGTTACAACCGCCCTGGGATAAACTATTTGTAAATCAAAATGTTACCACGGACGACGGGCGCCGTCGAAAGTATCGTCCCTGCAGGCCTGATCACTCATGCGGCACGCGCCGCCGTGCGGGCGTCCTGCAAAATCATCGCAGCGCCCTTCTCGGCAATCATCATAGTCGGCGCATTGGTGTTGCCGGAGGTGATCGTCGGCATCACCGAGGCGTCGATCACGCGCAGTCCGTTGACCCCGATGAACCGCAGGCGCGCGTCGACGACCGCGCTGGCGTCATGCGGCGATCCCATCTTGGCGGTTCCGACCGGGTGGAAGATGGTGGTCGCATTGTTGCGGAAGGCGTCAAGCAGCGCCCCGGCATCATCGTCGTGCACCTGCGGCCCCGGCCGGAGCTCGACCGGTCGATAGTGCGCGAGTGCCGAGCGCCGCATGATGCGCCGCGCGATGCGGATGGCGTCGACCGCAAGCGCGCGGTCTTCCGGGGTCGACAGGTAGTTGAAGCACAAGTCGGGCGCGGCCGTGATGTCGGCGTTGCGCAGCCGCACGGTGCCGCGGCTTGTCGGCCTGCACGCGTAAACCGACATCGTGATGGCCGGGAATGCATGAAACTTGCTCTTCATGCCGGGGGCCACGCGGGAGAACGGCAGGACCGTAAAGGCAAGGTTTGCGCGTTCGCGATCTTGGTCCGAGCGCAGAAAGATGCCAAGCGGAGACGGACCCATTGCCATCGGGCCGCTCCGAAGCAAGGCGTATTCGAGCGCAATGCTGACCCGTCCGAACGGCGCGTTGTAGCGCTGGTTGAGGGTCTTGGTGCCCTCAAGCCGGTAGGTGAGCATCATCTGCAGATGATCCTGCAGGTTGGCGCCGACCCCGGGGCGATCGAGGACGACGTGAATGCCGTGATCGGCGATGTGTTTCGCCGGTCCCAACCCGGACAGCATCAGCAATTGCGGGGACTTGATCGATCCGGCCGCAAGGATGACCTCGCGGTTGGCGCGCACACGTTTGGTCTTGCCGCCGTGGCGGTATTCGACGCCGATCGCGTGCCGGCCGTTGAGCAGAATCCGGGTCGTGAGCGCCTTGGTTTCAAGCCGTAGATTGGGGCGGCTGCGCACCGGCTTGAGGAAGGCGCGGGCCGCGCTCGCACGCACGCCGTTGCGCTGGATGACATGATACGGTCCGACACCTTCGCAGCCGCCGTCATTGAAATCGTCGGTCCACGGGGTGCCATCCTCGATCGCGGCATCGCGCACCGCGTCCAGGATGGGCCAGGAGGCGCGCTGTGGGCTCACGCCCAGTTCACCGCCCACCGCGTGATACCGATTGGCGCCAAGCGCAAAGTCTTCGTGCTGCTTGAAATAAGGAAGAACCGAGTCCCAGCCCCAGCCTTCCAACCCGAGCTGACGCCAGTGATCGAAATCGCCAGCCTGTCCGCGGATCTGGATCATTCCATTGATCGACGAGGATCCGCCCAAGACCTTGCCGCGCGGGTGCACGATCTTGCGCCCGTTGAGCTGCGGCTCGGGCTGCGTCTCGAAGCACCAATCGAACGCCGGGTGACCGATCATGTACATGTACCCGATTGGGATTCGGGTCCAGATCGACCGGTCGTCGTCGCCGGCTTCGAGCAGCAGCACTCGGGTCGCGGGGTTCGCGCTCAGGCGGTTGGCGAGAATGCAGCCCGCCGAGCCGGCGCCAACGATCACGTAGTCGAACTGGTCGGCGTGTTGGTCAGTCATCGGGCCCATGAATGATTTGGAATGGCGCGGTCACTATGCGTGGCCGCGGGCGCTGCCACAAGCGCGAGGTGGGGCGGTCCTCGCGCAAGGCGCGCATGACGCGCCGCACGAACGCGAGCGTCGTGCAGACCCGGGACGCCCAACGCGCTGCCCACCACTGTACCGGCGATGCCTCGGCGCGCTATAACCTCATGCAAGCGGAGCGGGGCGGCAATGAGCGTCCGGCATATCGATCGGCGCTGTCGTCAGAACGATGCGCGTCGTCGAAACGCAAGATGATGACAATGAAAGAGGGAACGCGATGAACAAGTGGTTGGCTCGATTGTGCGTCGCCATGGGTGCGCTCGTGGCAACGGCCGGGATGGCCAGCGCGGCCGAGGTCGTCAAAGTAGGTCTGATCGCCGATTTCACCGGCGCATTCGCCAATTGGGGTTCTCAATTCCAGCAGGCGGTTGAAGCCTTCCAGGCGGTCAACGGCACGACCGTGAAAGGCCCGGACGGCAAGGAGATCGAGATCCAATTCGTCTACCGCGACACGGCTAGCGGCGGACCCGACAAGGCAAAGCAGCTCGCCGAGGACCTGGTGCTGCGCGAGAAGGTGAAGTTTTTGGCGGGCTTCGATCTCTCCCCGCACGCTATGGCGGTCGCCGATATTGCGACCCAAGCCAAGGTCCCGGTCATCATCATGAACGCGGCGACCGCGTCGATCACCCGCGGATCGCCCTACTACGTGCGCGTGAGTATGACGATCCCGCAATACGTGTCGCCATTGCCGAAATGGGCGTACGATCACGGCATCCGCAAGGTTTACATGCTGGTGAGCGACTACGCGCCCGGCTACGACGCGGAGGCTTACTTTGCCAAGGGCTTCAAGGCGGTCGGCGGCGAGATCGTCGGCAGCGTGCGCATGCCGCAACAGGAGACGAACTACGCGGCCTACATGGAGAAGGTGCTACAAGCTAAGCCCGACGCTTTGTTCATGTTCGTTCCAGCGGGCTCGCCCTCGATCGCGTTCGTGAAGGCGTATATCGAACGGGGCCTCAAGGCCGCGGGTATTAAGCTTCTCGGCACCGGCGAAACTCAGGAATTGTTCCTGCCGAACTTTACCGACGACGTGATCGGAGCGGTTTCGGCGTTCCACTACACCGAGACCAACACCAATCCGGAGAACATCGCGCTGCGCAAGCAGCTCGTTAAGATGTTCGGTGAGAAGGCCACGCCGGATATCGCCTCGGTCGCGGCCTGGGACGGCACCAACTTGATTTACCAGTCGGTGGCGGCGCTCGGCGCCAATGCGGAAGGCATCAAATACGTCGACTTCCTCAAGGGCAAGACGCTCAATAGCCCACGCGGACCGATCTTGATCGACCCGGCGGAACGCGAGGTCGTGCAGAATATCTATATCCGCGAGGTCCAGAAACGCGACGGCAAGCTCGTGAACGTCGATATCGGCCAGGTGGATATGGTCAAGGACCCCTGGAAGATCGACAATCCGCCGAAGAGTAACTAAGGCGCGCCAACAACTCATGGCTGGGCTTGCCCCGGCCATCGTCGGTTTGGTGATGCCATGAGACCGTCGACGCCCGCGATGAGCGCGGGCGTGCCGGCCGAGAGGCAAATCGACCCGCAGAGGTCGTTACCGTGAGGAGAGGAACAACGATGAAGAAGTGGTTGACACGTTTAAGCGCCGTTGGCGCGTTTGTTGCTGCGATCAGCACGGCTCACGCCGATGTGGTGAAAGTCGGTTTGATTGCTGACTTTACCGGTGCTTTCGCTACGTGGGGACCGCAATTCCAGCAGGCGGTCGAGGCCTACCAGGCGATTCACGGCAAGAGCGTCAAAGGACCGGACGGCAAGGAGCATGAAATCGAATTTATCTATCGGGACACGGCCAGCGGTGGACCTGACAAGGCCAAGCAGCTCGCCGAGGAGCTGGTACTGCGCGAGAAAGTGAAATTCCTGGCCGGTTTTGACTTATCGCCGCACGCCATGGCGGTGGCCGACATCGCGACCCAAGCCAAGATCCCGGTGGTCATCATGAACGCGGCGACCGCCTCGATCACGCGAGGCTCGCCGTATTACGTGCGGGTCAGCATGACCATCCCGCAACACGTGGTGTCGCTTGCCAAGTGGGCGTACGACAATGGGATCCGCAAAGTCTACACCATCGTCAGCGACTATGCGCCCGGCTACGACGCTGAAAACTACTTCAACAAGACCTTCAAGGCGCTCGGCGGCGAGATCGTCGGCAGCGCGCGGACGCCGCAGCAGGAAACCAACTATGCGGCCTACATGGAAAAGGTGCTGCAGGCCAAACCTGACGCGCTCTACATGTTCCAACCCGCCGGGTCGCCCTCGATCGCCTTCGTCAAGGCCTATGTTGAGCGCGGGCTCAAGACCGCCGGCATTAAGCTTCTCGGTACCGGCGAGACGCAGCAGCTGTTCCTGCCCAATTTTACCGACGATGTGATCGGCGTGGTGACGGCGTTCCACTACACCGAGACCAACACCAACCCGGAGAACATCGAGCTCAAGAAACAGCTGGTGAAGATGTTCGGCGACAAGGCGGTGCCGGACATCGCTTCGATTGCTGCCTGGGACGGGACGAAATTGATCTATCAGGCGGTCGCGCAGCTTGGTCCCAACGCCGACGGCGCCAAGTACGTTGATTTCATGAAGGGCAAAAAACTCGACAGCCCGCGCGGTCCGATCATGATCGATCCCGCCGAGCGCGACGTGATTCAAAATATCTACATCCGCCGTGTCGAAAAGCGGGATGGCAAGCTCGTCAACATCGACATCGGCCAAGTCGATATGGTCAAGGATCCCTGGAAGATCGACAACCCACCGAAAAGCAACTAGAGACGGTCAGCTCGTCGGCAACTGCGCGCGGAACATTGTACGGTTCCGCGCGCATCGACTTTCAGGCAATACCGGCAACCGTTCCGCACAGACCAACGAATCATGCTTTCTTTTGCCGCCACCATTTTGCTCGACGGTGTCTCCTACGGTATGGTGCTGTTTCTGATCTCCGTCGGCCTTACGATCACGATGGGGCTGATGCGCGTCGTCAACCTCGCGCACGGCTCGTTCGCCATGATCGGAGGATATGCAGCCGGTTATCTGACGCAGAAAGGGGTGAACTTCTACCTCGCGCTTGCCGGCGCTGCCGTGGTCGCCGGGGTGCTGGGGGGAATTGCGGAAGTTACCGTTTATCGTCCGCTCTACCGCAAGGGCGAGCTGTCGCAAGTGCTTCTGACCATCGGCATCGTCTTTGTCGTCACCGCGGTGGCCACGGAGATGTTCGGCGCATTTCCCTATCCGATGGTTTTTCCCGATTATTTGGCGCAGCCGATCAACATCGGTTTCCGCACGTATCCTGCCTATCGGCTGTTCCTGATCGCGCTCGGGTCCGTGGTCGCCTTGGTGATGTGGTATCTCATCGACAATTCGCTCTATGGCGCGAAGCTGCGGGCGGCGGTCGACAATTCAAAAATCGCGCGCTGCGTCGGAATGAACGTCAACATCCTGTTCACCGGTACCTTCATCATCGGTTGCGCGCTCGCTGGGCTGGGGGGCGCAGTCGGCGCCCAAATCCTGTCGCTCGAGCCGTCCTACGCGCTTAAATACGTCGTGCTGTTCCTGGTGGTCGTCATCGTCGGCGGTGAGGGCAGCTTCAAAGGATCTTTCGTCGCCGCCATAGCACTTGGGATCATCGATACGCTCGGGAAGTATTTTGTAACGCAAGCGGCGCCTTACCTGTTGTATGCGGCGGTCTTCGTATTGCTGCTGTGGCGGCCGCAAGGCTTGATGCCATCCAAGGCGGCCGGCTGATGGCGGCGCTCAATCGCAACGAACCCGTCGCCGAGCCGCCGTCCACAAGCATTGGTGCGTTGACGAGCGGACGCGGCTGGCTCGCGCTCGTGGGGCACGCGCTGCCGTGGGCGATCATCATCGTCTTTTACTTCACGGCCGGCGGATACCTCAGCCTTGGAACGCAAGTGCTGATCTGGATTTTGTTCGCGTTGTCGCTCGACCTCGCACTCGGCTACGCCGGGATCGTAACCCTGGGTCAAGCAGCGTTCTTCGGGCTCGGAGCCTATGCGGCCGGCATATTTGCGATTCACGTGTCCTCTGACCCGATCCTCGGGCATGTCGTGGCGATTGTTGTTGCCGGCTTGTTTGGTCTCGTGACCGGCGCGTTGATCCTGCATACCACCGGGGTCACGTTCCTGATGCTGACGCTCGCGATCGTCTCGATCTTGTTCGAATATGCCAATCAGGCGCGCAGCCTCACCGGCGGCGACGACGGGCTGCAAGGCGTTAAGATCGACCCGATCTTCGGCGTGTTCGAGTTCAACATCTTCGGCGAGACCGCCTACGTCTACGCGGCCGTCGTGCTGTTCATCTGGTTTTTGATCGCGTGGCGGATCGTTCACTCGCCGTTCGGGCGCTCACTCGACGGCATTCGGCAGAACTCGCGTCGGATGCGCGCCATCGGCACGCCGGTGTGGTGGCGGCTGCTCGCGGTCTACACCTTGTCGGCCGCGATGGCGGGCTCGGCCGGGGCACTGTCGGCGCACGCGACGCGCTTTGTCGGGTTGTCGGTGCTCAGCCTTTTGACCTCGGGCATCGTCACCGTGATGCTCATTCTCGGCGGCACGCGGCGCCTCTATGGCGCGTTCGTGGGAGCTGCCGTCTATTATCTGGTGCAGGACCAGACTGCCAGAGTGAGCCCGTATTTCTGGGAGTTCGTGGTGGGCTTGATGCTGATCGCCACCGTTTTGTTTCTCGAAGGCGGATTGCTCGATCTGGGGCGGGTCGCTCAGCGCTTGTTCGATCGCTTTCGCAAGCGCCCGGATGCGACATGAGCGCGGCTCCAGTTCTGTCGGTTCGTGGTCTGTGCAAGAACTTCGGCGCGCTCATCGTCGCGCAGTCGATCGACGTCGACCTTATGGCCGGCGCGCGGGTCGGCCTGATCGGTCCCAACGGCGCCGGCAAGACTACATTCGTCAACCTCCTGACCGGATTCCTGCATCCCGATGCGGGCACGATCATGCTGGGCGGGGTCGCGATCGAGACCATGGCGGCGGAGAAGCGCGTGCACCAGGGTCTCGCCCGCACGCATCAAATCAACACGCTGCTGGTCGAAATGAACGTCCGCGACAACGTCGCGATTGCGATCGCCGAGCGCGACAAATTTGCCTGGCGCACGATACGCTACAAGCCGCAATGGCGAGCGTGCCTGGACGAAGCCCAGTCACGACTCGAGCAAATAGGCATCGGCCAGATCGGCGATCGTATCGTTCGCGAATTGCCATATGGTCAGCAGCGATTGCTGGAAATCGCGATCGCCCTCGCCCTCAAGCCACGGGTCTTGCTCCTCGATGAGCCGGCCGCCGGAGTTCCTTCGGCCGAAACCCATCACATCCACGACGTGCTGAGCAAATTGCCCAAGGACATCGCAATCTTGATCATCGAACACGACATGGATGTGATCTTCCGCTTCGCGCAAGAGATCATCGTGTTGGTGCAAGGTCGGGTGCTGCGGCGCGACGCGCCGGCGGCGATTGCCGCCGATCCGGAGGTCCGCGCCGTCTATCTGGGACGGTCCGCCGTATGAGCGTTGGACTCAAGGTCGAGGGTCTAGTCGCCGGCTACGGCGACACTGTCGTGCTCGACGGGGTCTCGCTCGATTTGCCGCCCGGCGGAACGCTCGCCCTGCTCGGTCGCAACGGCGTCGGCAAAACGACCCTTTTGACGACCCTGATGGGCATCACCACGCGCCACGACGGCACCATTCGGCTCGGCGAAGAGGCAATTGAGACCATGCCGATCCACCGGCGCGCGCGCCTCGGGCTCGGCTACGTCCCGCAAGAACGCGAGATCTTTCCCTCGCTGACGGTCGAGGAAAACCTTGCGGTGTCGGCCCTTCCGGGGGGGTGGAACATCGAGGCGGTCTTTGACCTCTTCCCGCGACTCAAAGAGCGCTCCCGCAACACCGGTAATCGCCTCTCCGGCGGCGAGCAGCAAATGCTTGCGGTCGCTCGCGCGCTGGCCGGTGGGCCAAAAGTGCTGCTGCTCGACGAGCCGCTCGAAGGCTTGGCGCCGATTGTGATCGAGGCACTGTTCGAGGCCTTGCTCAAGATCCGCGACGAGGCTGGCTTGAGCATGATTCTGGTGGAACAGAAGGCCGAACTCGCCCTGTCGTTTGCCAAGGACGTGGCAGTCCTCGATCGCGGCAAGATCGTATACCGCGGCGCGAGCGCGGAGCTGCTCGGCGACCACGACGCCCAGGCGCGCTTGCTTGGGGTCAGCCAATAGACTTCAAATCACGCATATGTGGCTTGAACGCGAAACCCTCGCGTCGCATGTCGGCCGGGACGACGAGCAGGGGATCAAACCATGGACAAGATCAAACCGCTTTTCACCGCAACGGCAACCGCTACCGGCGGCCGCAATGGCCACACCCAGTCAAGTGACGGAATGGTCAGCGTCGACCTTTCGGTGCCCAAGGAGATGGGCGGTCCAGGCCGAGCCGGCACCGCAACCCCCGAACATCTGTTCGCTGCTGGCTACGCGGCTTGCTTCGGCGGCGCGCTGGATTTCGTCGGCAAGCAGCACAAGAAGGATGCCAGTAAGGCGAAGATCACGACGGCGGTGTCGATCGGGCCGCGCGAAGGCGGCGGCTTCGGTCTTGCCGTCAAACTACACGTCGAAGACAAGAGCTTGCCGCAAAGTGAATTGACGGCCCTCGCCAAGGAAGCACACGAAAAGATCTGCCCCTATTCCAACGCCACGCGCGGCAACGTGGACGTACAGCTCGAAGTAGTGGGTGGGTAGAGGCTCGCCGAACCGGGGTGACAGCCCATTCCAGCCGTCAGTGTCGCGTTTGCGCGAGGACCCGCGGGTCACCCGGCTCCCGGTGAAACCTCGGGTGCGGAAGCCCGGTTTTTGCCTGAAAGCGCGGTAATATTGTAATCCTGTGCCCGCAATGTAGATTCGACACTGGAGTGTGCGTTCGTCGGATCGACCTCTGGAGGATCAAGCGCGGTCCGGCACCGGTTTTTCGGGCCGAGATCCTGGTAGACCATGGCATCCAAGGGATACACGGAACTCGACCCGGCGCGGGGAAGATCAGGTCTTCCTGTCGACCATGCCGGCTGGACGGCTGCAGCGTCGGCATGCGCTCGTTGTTGTCGCCGTCGCGATCGCGGTGTTTCTGGCCGCGGCACCGTTTGTAAGGGTGCAGCTTCCGCCGTCGCCGGCATTCATCTCGATTCACGAATCGGCCCTGTTCGTCATCAGTCTGATCACGGCGGTTCTCCTGTTTGGCCAATTCGCGATCTTGCGCTCGCGGGCAATGCTGGTGCTGGCGTCCGGCTATGTCTACGCCGCCGTGATGACGATACCGCACGTGCTCGCCTTTCCAGGGGTGTTTACCCCGACCGGGCTGATGGGAGGCGGCCCGCAGGCGGCAGCCTGGCTGTTCGTGTTCTGGAGGGTTGGATTCGAACTCTCCCTCATTGCATACGTCGTGCTCAGCAGCGCGAAATCAGTTTCTCCTTTACACAGGGTTTCGGTTGGGATCGTTGCAAGCACAGCTATTGTGCTTGTTTCGACCTGCGTACTCACGCTTCTCGCCATCCAAGCCGACAGCGTTCTTCCGGCGCTCCAGGAGCAGGGGCGCTACACGCGCGCCACGCAGATAATGGCCATCATCAGCTTTTCGGCTGGCCTGCTCGTCTTGATTTGGTTCTGGTGGCGCGGGCCGAAATCGGTCCTCGACCTATGGCTCCTCGTCGTAATCTTCATGTTGTTGCTCTCGGCCGCCCTGAGTTCGGTGCTCAACACAGGCCGGTTCGATTTCGGCTTCGTCTTCGGACGCTTGTTTGGTTTGGCAGCCGCGAGTTTTGTACTGATCAACCTCCTGATCCAGAACAGCCGACTCTACGCCAAGCTTGCTGCCGGGCAGGCCGAATTGCAGCGCCTGACACGGGTCGATCCGCTGACCGGCATTGCCAATCGCAGGGCTTTCGATGCAGCGATCGAAACGGAATGGCGCCGGGCAATGCGCAATAAAACAAGCCTGGCATTGCTGTTGGTCGACGTGGACGGCTTCAAGAGCTTCAACGACATCTATGGTCATCCGGCGGGTGATGACTGTTTGCGCGTGATCGCCAACGTCCTGGTTAAGACCGCACGGCGCGCCGGCGAAACTGTTGCCCGTTGCGGCGGCGAAGAGTTCACAGTGCTGCTTCCAGGCGTCGATCGTGCCGAGGCATCGGCTTTGGCGCGGCGGCTATGCCAGACGGTACGCGATCTCCAGATTCCGCATGCCGCATCGCCGGTGGCCGCTCATGTCACGATCAGCGCGGGCGTAGCGGCGGCGTTTCCGTCGCACGATCTCGATCCCTGGGATCCGGGGCCAGACGGGCTTGTCGAGCGCGCTGACAGAGCGCTTTACGCGGCCAAGGCGGCAGGCCGCGATCAGGTGGCGGAAGACGCGCGCGATATGACCGCGGTGCGACGTGCGCATCCTGAGTACGCGGGCCAGCACTCCTTGACTGCTTGGTCGCGTTGGCGCGGAAAGCCGCTATAGTAGGACCACGGCGTGTGAGCACTCATGCGTAAGACGCGCCCAACGCCCGGCAAACGGGATTAATCCGCTATCTCCGGAAGCCACATGGCGCACGATCCGTCGCCGGAAGATATGGTGTTCCTGTCGACAATGCCGGCGGGCCCTGGCCATCGCCGTCTCGCGCTGGCAGTCGTGCTGATCGCTGCAACTTTGTTTCTCATCGGGCTGCCGTTCGCGTCGGTGCAATTGCCCGAGGTGTGGGCGTTCATCCCGGTCTACGAGTCCTGGCTGATCATCATCGACGCGATCACGGCCGTCCTTCTGTTCGGGCAGTTTTCCATTTTGCGCTCACGTGCACTACTGGTGCTGGGATGCGGCTACTTGTTTACCGCGACCATGACGGTGGCGCACGCACTCAGCTTCCCGGGCCTGTTCACGCCAACCGGACTGCTCGGTGCCGGCCCGCAAACAACGGCCTGGCTGTACGCATTTTGGAAAGCCGGTTTTGCCCTGTTCGTGTTGGCCTATGCGCTGCTGAAGGATGAGAAGCCGGCGCCCTATGTGCCGTATCGACGTGCGCGCTTCAGCATTCTGGAAGGGGCTGCGTTCGTGCTGACCGCGACCGCTTTGCTCACGCTGCTGGCAACCTCAGGCGAAGATCTTCTCCCGATTCTTATGAACGGCAACCGTTACGCGCCCGGATCGTACTACGTGGCCCCGTTTGGCTGGACGATCGGCCCGATTGCACTGTTGATTTTGTGGCGTCGGCAACGCTCGGTTCTCGACCTCTGGGTGCTGGTCGTCGGCTGCGTGCAGATTCTCGAAGTTGCGTTGAGTTCGACGCTTAATTCCGGCCGGTTCGATCTTGGATGGTACCTGGGACGGACGTATGGCCTTGCGGCCGTAAGCTTCGTCCTGGTGATGTTGTTGATCGAGAACGGCCGGCTCTACGCCAAGCTGGTCGACGGGCAAGCAGAACTGCGACGGCTGGCGGCCGTCGATCCGTTGACGCGCGTTGCGAACCGCCGCGCCTTCGACGATGCGCTCGAGGAGGAGTGGCGGCGCGCGGTACGCAGCAAGACCACGCTGGCCCTGCTCCTCATCGATGTCGACAGGTTCAAAGCGTTCAATGACGTCCATGGCCACGTGGTGGGCGACCGCTGCCTGCAATTGATCGCAGACGTGCTCGCCGGCGGCGCCCGCCGCGCCGGGGAGACTGTTGCGCGCTATGGCGGCGAGGAATTCGCGATCCTGCTGCCGGGGACCGACCTTGCCAAAGCATCCGCCCTGGCGCAGCGCCTGTTACAGAAAGTGCGCGAACTCGATATCCCGCGTGTTGACGCGGGGGCGGGACCGGACGTCACGATCAGCATTGGCGTGGCATGCGTGTTTCCGGCACGCGAAGCCGATCCGTTGCATCCGGGCGCGACCCTTGTGGTCGAGGCTGCCGACAAGGCGCTCTATGCCGCCAAGGCGGCGGGGCGCAACCAAGTGGCGGAATTTGTGCCGCACATAGCGGGTTTGCAGCACGAGAGGATGAACAGCGACGCACCGGCAGCCGCAGCAAGGCAATCGCCACCCAGCAAAGAAGCGTAATCGTTTCCCTGCGGCGCGTATCGCGCGGCTCGTGCTATATTGCAAGAGGCGCGGATCGGTTGCATCGCCGGAAACGCGGGCTCAATCGGGAGGAATCGATGAAGCTGGTCACGGGTGCCGTGGCGGTTGCCATCGGGCTCTTTGGCGCGAGCGAAGCCTCCGCCGATGTCGTGAAGGTCGGCCTGATCGTGTCATTCAGCGGCGCATTCGCCACCTGGGGTACGCAGTTTCAACAGGCAATCCAAGCCTATCAATCGGCCAATGGAAACACCGTGAAGGGTCCGGACGGCAAGGACCACGAAATCCAGTTCGTTTATCGTGATGCGGCCAGCGCCGGCCCCGATAAGGCCAAGCAGCTCGCCGAAGAGCTGGCGGTACGGGACAAGGTGAAGTTTCTGGCGGGATTCGAGCTCTCGCCGCACGCGATGGCGGTAGCGGAGACCGCCGGGCAGGCGAAGATCCCCGTCGTGATCATGAATGCGGCGACCGCGTCTATTACGCGCGGTTCGCCCTACTACGTGCGCGTGAGCTTCACGATCCCGCAGCTGATCGTGCCGGCGGCGCAATGGGCGAGCAAGAGCGGCATCAAGACGATCTACACGATCGTCAGCGATTACGCGCCTGGCTACGATGCGGAGGCCTACTTCATCAAGGAATTCAAGGCCGGAGGCGGCGAGATTGTTGGCACCGCCCGCACGCCGCAACAGGAAACGAACTTCGCGGCCTACATGGAGAAGGTTCTGCAGGCCAAGCCCGACGCGCTCTACATGTTTCAGCCGGTGGGCTCCCCCTCGATCGCATTCGTGAAGGCTTTCTTTGAGCGCGGCCTGAAGGCGGCCGGTATCAAGCTGATGGGGGGCGGCGAGACGCAGGAAACGCTGCTG
>DATIPA010000183.1:0-20138 GCA_035472475.1 Xanthobacteraceae bacterium
CGATGGACCAGAAGACACAGGACGCCGCAGCGCGCAATTCGCGCTGGGTGCCGGCGATCAGTTCGGCCACCTTTGCCTCGATCGGCGCTTACGTCATGACGCATGCGGCGGCCGAGGCGGCGCGTGTCATCTTCCGTTTCGGTCTGTGGCCGGCCGCGCTCGAGCTGTGGGGCATCGCGCCGAAGGATCCCAGAGCGAACGAGTGGAAAACGGCGCGGTGGAAAGACGGGCAACTTATCATGCCGGGGTTGCCGCCGCTCGCGTTGCCGGCGGTGGCGGCGAAGGCGCATGCGCGCAACGGCGTGACCGGGGCGATGACGCATTGCTTCAACCGTTGGGCTTTCGCGCAGGCGACCTTTGCGATTTCCGGACAAGTGTGGACGGCCGACATCGATGCCCTGGCCGTGCGCCGCGGCGCGGGCAAATTTGCTCGCCTCGAACGTTCCAACGTGAAGTATCCGCCAACCGATCTCAACAAGAGCGGTCCCACCCATGCGGCGACGTGCGGCGCGCTGGTTCGCGTGGAGATCGAGCGCGCAACCGGCGCGTTGCGGATCGCAAAAGCCTACAGCGTGCTGGAATGCGGCCAGGCGCTGGTCCCGGAGGTCGTGCTGGGACAGGCGCAGGGCGGCTTCGCCATGAGTGTGGGCTTCGCCTTGCTCGAGTCGCTGCCGCCTTACGAGGACGGACCCGGCAACGGGAAATGGAATCTCGGTCAATACGTCGTCCCACGGGGGTCGGACCTGCCGCTGAACGGGCTTGAGATTGAGATATTGCCACCCGTCGATGCCGACGAGCGGCCGAAGGGCATGGCAGAAGTCGTGATGATGCCCGCGGCCCCTGCGCTTCTCAATGCCATTTACGACGCCACCGGTCACCGCTTCCGGTCCTTGCCGGTGACTCAAGCCATGATCAAGGGAGTCCTCAAGTGAAATGCTGACCGTCACCATCAACGGACGCGCTTACGGCCCAAGGGACGTGCGCGACGAACTCACGATGAACGATTTCCTGCGCGAGTATCTCGGGATGACCGGCACCAAGTTCGGTTGCGGTGCCGCGCAATGCCTGAGCTGCGCGATCATCGTCGATGATCCCGACGGGACGAGCTACACGAGTCCGACCTGCATCGTTCCAGCAGTAAGCTTCAACGGCAAATCAATTCGCACGGTGGAAGGCCTTGCAAAGAACGGCGAGCTCTCCGCTCTGCAGAAGGCGTTCATCGAGCATTTCTCGTTCCAGTGCGGCTATTGCACGGCCGGGTTCCTCAACGAGAGTCAGGTCCTGCTCGAACGCCTGGCGAAGAAGCCGGTGGCGCGCGCCGATCTCGAGAAGACGATCGCCAAAGCGCTCGATGGCCATCTGTGCCGCTGCACCGGCTACGTCAAATATCACGAGGCGGTGCGCGCCGTGATTCTGGCGGATCCGGGACGCTATCTGTCCTAATTGCCGAGAAGGCCCGAGCCAGGGAGGCAGGCGAGGATGTGGTTCAACTTGCGGGTTCAGCTCTTCATTGCGGTCGTTCTATCGTCGGTGACCCTGCTGGCAGCGCGTGCGGTGTCCGACAGCCCATCGGATCAACTCGCGAGCGTCGAGAGTTTTTCGTCGATCGCCGACCCGGCGGCCCGGTCGGCCGCGATCTTCACCGAATTGGGCAAAGTGCTGACGCACCCGCGCTGTCTTAACTGCCACCCCGCCGGTGATCGCCCAAGACAAGGTGACCTAAGCCGGCTGCATCAGCCGCCGGTCTGGCGTGGAGCTGACGGTTTTGGTCTCCCGGCCATGCGCTGTCCAATTTGCCACCTGCAGGCCAACTTCGATCCCGCGGGCGTGCCGGGCAACCCGATCTGGCATCTCGCCCCGCGTGAAATGGGATGGGAAGGCAAGACGCTCGGCGAGATCTGTGCGCAGATCAAGGACCCGGCGCGCAACGGAAACCGAACTCTCGCGTCGCTCATCGAGCATATCGGCGAGGACCATCTGGTCGGCTGGGCCTGGGCGCCTGGATACGGCAGGCAATCGGCTCCCGGCACGCAGAAGCAGGCAGGCGCACTCGTCGAAGCCTGGATCGACACCGGGGCGGGGTGTCCAAACTAAAAACGACGGATGAGTTGCGCTCGCGCTGTACTCGCGCCGGTTAACCCGGGTGCCTGATGATTGGCGCCGGCACATAGCGAAATGCGCCGCCGGCGCGCGCCACATGTCCGATCCCCGGCCAGGGCGCGTGATAGCTCAAAATGCGCAGGCGGGTATCGGCGAGCCACGTCAGCGTTTTGATCCGCGTGCTTGCACCCAAAGCCTTGTCGTAGTCGTAGGCGCTCTCGCCCGCCGGAAACGCGTACGACAACGGGTCGTGAAACGTGACGTCGCATGACACGCACAACTTCTCGTCCCGCGAGGAGACGAGGAAGATCGTGTGGCCCGGCGTATGGCCGGGCGCCGCGATCGCGCGCACGCCGGGCAATAATTCCTCATTGTCGCGGAAGAAGCGCATGCGGTGCCGTAGCGGAACCAGGTGCTTCTGTACGCCTTCGACGACGGCGGTCATCTCCGGGTCGTCGCAATGCTCCCAGAATGCGAGCTCCTTCTCCGCCATGTAGATCGTGGCGTTTGGGAACGTCGGCGTTCCGTCGTCGCGCATGGTGCCCCAGCAATGGTCCGGATGCGCGTGGCTCAGCACCATGGCGCTGATCTGCTCGGGGCGAACGCCGGCCTCGGACAGACTTCGCAGCAGACGCCCCGCCTCGGATCCGAATAGCTGCGAGCTGCCCATGCCGTTGTCGAAGAGCGCCAGTTCCCCATCGAGATCGAGCAGCAAAATATTCTGCTCGATGCGCATCGGGCCTGCGGGCAGGAAAGCGTCGCGCAACGCGTCCTCGATCAGGTTCGGCGCAAGCGTCGTGAAGACCTCGCCGGGCGGCGTCAGCAGCAACGGCCCGTCGGAGACGACCGCGGCCGACCGATTACCGATACTGAAACGGTGGAAGGCCGGCTCGTGACCCGAGATGCGGCTATGTTCAAGCATGATCGAGCAGCGGCCCGGCGCCGGCGCGTCGAACCCCTCACCCCAAATCGGTGCTCAGAATCGCCATCTGGAAATTGTAAGAGCGGTCGTCGTCTTCATCGTCGACGAACAGCACCCCGATAAATTCCTCGCCGATATACACCTCGGCTGAGTCTTCTTTGCGTGGACGCGGCACGACGCGAATACGGGCATTTCCGAACAGCTGACGCAAATAGGTCTCGATCTTCCTGATCTCTTGGACGTCCACCGTGTTGCTCCCCCGCCGCGCTTAATTCGTCAAATGCCGACGTCGTACACCATCTGGTCCATCGTGCGCGAGGGTTCTGCGCAACCCGCTTCGCCGATGACTTTCGCCGGCACCCCGGCGACCGTAACATTGTTCGGCACATCCTTGACTACGACCGAGCCGGCCGCAACACGCGAGCAGTGGCCGACCTCGATATTCCCGAGAATTTTCGCGCCGGCGCCGATCATCACGCCGTATCGGATCTTCGGGTGACGGTCGCCGACCTCCTTGCCGGTGCCGCCCAGCGTCACGCCGTGCAGGATCGAAACGTCATCGTCGATCACCGCGGTCTCGCCCACCACCACGCCGGTGGCATGATCGACGAAAATGCCACGACCGATGCGCGCAGCCGGGTGGATGTCGCACTGAAACACTTCTGACGCGCGACTCTGCAGGTAGTACGCCAGGTCCTTGCGGCCCTTCCCCCACAGCCAGTGCGCGAGCCGCTGCGTCTGAACGGCATGAAAACCCTTGTAGTAGAGGATCGGTTCGATAAAGCGGTTGGTCGCCGGATCGCGGTCGAAGGTCGCGACCACGTCGGCGCGAAACATTTCGCCCAGCCCCGGCTTTTCGTCGAGCGCGTCCGCGTAGACCTGCCGGATCAACTCGCCACCCACCATCGGGTGGTCCAGCCGTTCCGCGATCCGCTGCACGACCGCGGCCTCGAGCGTGTTGGGATGGAGCACGGCCGAGTAGATGAACGAGGCGATCTCCGGCTCCCGCCGCACGATTTCCTCGGCCTCGCGCCGGATGCGCGTCCAGACCGGATCGACTGTGTCGAGTGCCGACTTGGTTTGAAGCTGGGCCATGTTCACACTCCCTACCACTCCAACTACTACGCTTTAGTTAGTTTCGATCTTAGCATAAAGCACCGGTCCGCCCGGCTTCCGCACAATCAATTCCTAATGACTGAGTTTGTTCAGAAATTCGAGGATTGCACTCGAAAATTGATCATTTTGGTCACCGGCAACCATGTGGCGGGCGCCGGCCACGTCCGCATAAGAGGCATGCGGGACCAATGCAAGAAAGTCTTTCGCATGGTCTTCCTGCACGAGCTCGGAGGCCGTGCCGCGTACCAGAAGCACGGGCATTTTCAAGCTTTTCGCCGCGTCTGCCAGCGAGGCTTCGCGCGCCTCCCGGTAGGCGTGGTCGGGACGCCGGCTGTCGAGGAAGCGCGGATCCCAATGCCACCGCCAACGGCCGTCCGAGTGCAGGCGCAGGTTCTTGCGCAAGCCTTCGTGCGAGCGCGGCCGCGGTCGATGCGGCAAATACGCCGCTACCGCTTCGGCGGCTTCCGCCACCGAGCCAAAGCCTTCGCGCGCGTGCGCGCGCATGAAGCCCTGGACCTTGGCGATACCGGCGTAGTCGACCCGGGGCGTGATATCGACCAGCACCAGCGCCGAAAACAGCGCCGGCCGGCCGGATCGCGCAGCCTCACCTTCCGCCATAAGGGCCGCGACGCCACCGAGCGAAGCCCCGGCGACGGCCGGACGCACCCCATGACGCTCGGCCAGCCGGTCGGCCAGCCCCTGGGCGTCAGCTGCGTAGTCGCGAAAGCCATAGGCCCCGTTCTCGATCCAATCCGAGTCGCCGTGACCGCGCTGGTCGACCGCATAGGCGGTCATGCCGGCGCCGGCGATCGCCCGTGCGGTCCGCTGCCATGCGTGCCTGGTTTGCCCGCCGCCGTGCAGGAGCAACACCACCGGACCGCGATCGCCGAAAACATCGCCAACCAGGGTGTTGCCCTGGGCGCCGACAAAGCGTTCGCTACGAGATACGCCGGTCACGGCCGATCCCGCAGAAAAGCGAGCACGCCGTTTTTATAGACCCGGTCGCCCACAGCCAGCATGTGGTCACGATCCGGAATCGCGAGGACGCGCGCCTGCGGAATGAGCGCAGCCAGTTCGTGGGGTGACCCCGCAATCGTGTCCTTGGTGCCGACAGCAATCAGCAGCGGCATCTTGAGCGCAGCGACTTCGGCGCGCGGCAACGGCGGCCCGCCGCCCTTGACGCAGGCGGCCAGCGCGCGGAGATCCGATTTGGTCTGTTCGGCAAAGCGGCGGAACACGTAGCCCTGCGGATCAGTGACCTCGTCAATCGATCGCGCTTCGAGCGCCTGGACGACGTTCTCTTGCAATCCGCCACCGGCGATCAGACGCTTGCCGACGCCCCCCAGGATTGCGGAGCGCAAGCGGTCGGGATGTGCGACCGCAAGGTTCGCGGTGATGCGCGCCCCCATGGAATAGCCCATGACGTCGGCGCGGGCGATGCCGAGATGATCGAGCAACGCGCGTACGTCCTCGGCCATCAGGGCGCGGTCATAATCGGCCGGGGCGTAAAGCTTGCTGGAAGCACCGTGGCCCCGGTTATCAAGCGCGATCGCACGGCGGCCGGCGCGGGTGAGCGTCGTCACCCAGCCGGGCGCGACCCAGTTGACTTCCTTGTTGGAGGCGAAGCCGTGCACGAGCACGATTGGCTCGCCCTCACCCTCGTCCAGGTAGGCGATGTCGACCGGGCCATGACGGAACGAAGGCATGCGGCGGGTGACGGGGGACGCGTTCCGATCTTGGCCGCTAGGTGGACGCCGGGTTGCCGGCACCGGCAGCCGTGATCGCGCGGAGCTCGCGTGCGGCACGCCGACGTTTTCCGCGACGTATCATCATCTCGGTCAACCTTTCGGTGAAACCCTTTACGGCCGAGCAGAATCCCAGCGCGACCAGCGCCGCAGTCAGCAGCCAGCTTGCGGTATCGACAGCAAAGAAGCCGATCGCAAGCACCGAGCGGCCGAGCAACCGCAGAATTGCACGCGTCTTGCCGCCCTCCTTCTCGGCCAGCTTTGCGACCCGCGCGACCTCGCGCGGTTCCTCGGCCAGCCGCAGCCCATCGAGCGCTGCGCGCGTTCCGGCGCGTGCCTCGATACGGCCGACGTCGCCCGCGAGGTTCACGAGCCCGCGCACCTTGTCCAGTTTGACCGCGTCGCGGGCCGCGCGCACCGCGAGTGCGGGTTCGGTCAGCGAGGCGGTCGCAAACGCGCGCCGCAACGCGCCTGCATCAACCACCTCGCGCAACGAGCGGCCGATCGCGCCGGCGAGCCGCCTGCTCATGAGGCCGGTCTTGCGCGCGACCTTGGCAAGCGTGAGCCCGACGCGTGCCGGCGTGCTGGTACCGAGGCTCGCATAGGTCACGGCTGTCACAGCGATGCCGACCCCTGCGAGACCGAGTACCGTCTCGTCCGTCTCTTCCCCGCGCGCAAACCGGTAGCCTTCGCGCGCCGCATCGCGAACGTCACCGAACACGAACAAATCTCCGAGCGCGGTGCCTGCAAAACCAGCGACGTTGTCGGGCTCGCCCGTGATCAACCCGCGGGCAAAATCCTTGGCGTGTCGGGTGGCCGTCGCACTCGCCGAGTTCGCGGTCGCAAGCTGCTCCGCGAGCCGCGGATCGATCGCAACTCCGCGATCGCGCGCCAGTTCAGCAAAGCTGTTCGCAAGGTCGACGTCCGCGCCATCGAGCGCCGCCTTGATCTCGTGCTCCGCAACGGGTCCGTTAAATGTTCCGTCAAGCAGATGATCGGCCAAGGCCGCAGGATCATCGGCATGGATCAGCAGCACCCCAGCCCGGTAGGCGTGCGGCGCGCACAAAAACGCGGCGATGCCGAGTACGACCGCGATCGCGATCGGCAGGCCGGTCCAACGGGAGACAAAAGAATATTTCGACAGCAATCGCATGAATCGAGTCCACCTGACGACGGCCGGCACTATATAGGGAGAATCGACGCGCGCGTGAACCTTCGTGCGAGCGTTTTGCGGAGGTTCGGCGATGGCGCCTCTTCGGCCAGCCGAGGACGCGACCGAGGCACTAGGAATTGAAACGGTTGGCCGCTATGGTCCGGCGGCGCTCGACTGCCGGTGACGCTGAGTTCGCAATCGCGCCGTTCACTGATCAAGGACCAATCATGACCGAGCACGTGGTTCCGCATTTCCATAATGAGGCCGGCCTCGTCCAGATCGAGGTCGGCGCGCGCGAGTTCATGTGCACCGGGGCGAAGCCGCCGTTTGATCACCCGCATGTCTTTCTCGACATGGGCGAAGATGACGAGATCATCTGCCCCTATTGCTCGACGCTTTACAAACACAACGCCGCCCTGGACCCGCATTCGTCACAGCCTCCCGAATGCGCGTTGGTCGAGGGCGCCGCCTGACGTTCCGTGGTGACGCCGTCTCGCACCGTCGTCATCGCCGGCGCCGGAATTGGCGGGCTGACCGGCGCGCTCAGCCTCGCGCAGCACGGGTTGCGCGCCGTTGTGCTTGATCAGGCCGATCGCCTTGATGAGGCCGGTGCAGGCATTCAGCTGTCGCCCAACGCGACCCGGATCCTGATCGACCTCGGATTGGGCGACCGGCTGCGCGCCACGGCGGTGACCCCCCGCGCCGTACGCATTCTGCGCGCTCATGATGGCCAGGAGATCACTCGCATTCCGTTGGCGGACGCTAGCACACGCTTCGGCGCCCCCTATTGGGTCATTCACCGCGGCGATCTGCAGGCAGCATTGCTCGAGGCGGCGCGCACGCATCCGGACATCCGGCTGGCCCTAGGTGTCAGGGTTGATCGCTTTGCCGTTCATCAGAATGGCGTCACCATCAAGGCCGTTCGCACGCACCCTGATCCCAACGGGCCAGCCGGGTTTGACGCCGACGGAATGGCGTTGATCGGCGCCGACGGTCTCTGGTCGTCGGTGCGCGCGTTGCTCGGCGACACTGCGCCTGCGCGCTTTGCCCGCCGAGTGGCGTGGCGCGCAGTCGTACCGGCCGAGATGGCGCCGGCGCCAGCGCGCGAGCCGATGGTCAATCTGTGGCTCGGACGCCGTAGCCATCTCGTCCACTACCCGGTCGCTGGCGGCCGCCTGGTCAATCTGGTGGCGATCGCGGACGACAACTGGCACGACCAGGGTTGGAGCACCCGCAGTACTCCAAACGATGTGCTGGCTCGCTATGGGCTCGGAGCGTGGTCGCGTCTGGCGCGTGACCTGATCGGCATCCCGGAGCGCTGGTTGAAATGGGCGCTCTACGATCGTCGGCCATCGAGCCGTTGGGGCGATGGTCCGATCACGCTCTTGGGGGACGCGGCTCACCCAATGTTGCCGTTTCTCGCCCAAGGCGCCGCACTCGCGATCGAGGATGCTGCCGTCCTCGCCGCTCAGGTCGCCGCGCACCCCAACGATCCGGCTCGGGCACTGCGGATTTACGAAGCCAAGCGACAGGCGCGCAGTTCCCGCATGCAGCGCACCGCGCGGCGCACCGGAACGCTCTACCACTATTCCGGACCTGACGCGTTTGCGCGCAACCTCGTGCTGCGGAAATTTGGCGGCGAGCGGCTGCTCAAGCACTATGATTGGATCTACGACTGGCGCGCGAGCTAGACCGGGGAGCCTATGTTTCCGACCACCATTGCGGGCAGCCTGCCAAAACCACTGTGGCTCGCCGAACCAAACCGGTTGTGGGCGCCGTGGAAGCTTGCCGGCACGGAGCTCGCCGAAGGCAAGCTCGATGCGACGCTGCTCGCCATCAAACGCCAGGAGGATGCCGGCATCGATGTCGTCACCGACGGCGAACAGTCGCGCCAGCACTTCGTGCACGGTTTCCTGGAATTCGTCGACGGCATCGACTTTGCGCGCAAGGTCGAAATGGGCATCCGCAAGGATCGCTATAAGGCGATGGTGCCAACCGTCACCAGCCCGCTGCGGCTCAAAGGGCGGGTGCACGCCGCCGAGGCGCGCCACGCGCGAACGCATTCGACGCGCAAGCTGAAATTCACGCTGCCGGGCCCCATGACCATTATCGATACGATCGCCGACAACTATTATGGCGATCGGGTCAAGATGGCGTTCGCATTCGCGCGTCTGCTCAACGAGGAGGCGCGCGGGCTCGCTGCCGACGGCGTCGATGTCATTCAGTTCGACGAGCCCGCGTTCAACGTCTACATGGACGAGGTGAGGGATTGGGGCGTTGAGGCCCTTCACACGGCGATCGCCGGGCTAACCTGTGCTAGCGCCGTGCACATCTGCTACGGCTACGGGATCAAGGCCAACGTCGATTGGAAGGCGACGCTCGGCGGCGAGTGGCGACAATACGAGCAGACGTTTCCGGCGCTTGCGGCGAGCCGGATCGACCAGGTCTCGCTCGAATGCCGCAACTCCAGGGTGCCGATGGACCTCCTGAGCCTGTTGCCCGGCAAAGCCATTCAGATCGGCGCAATTGATGTGGCAACGGACACCATCGAAACCGCGGACGAGGTGGCGTCGGTTATTTCGCAAGTGATGAAGTACGTCCCCAAGGACAAGATCATTGTGTCGACCAATTGCGGAATGGCGCCGATGCAGCCGGACGTTGCCTGGGGCAAACTCGCGGCGCTTGGGCAAGGCGCGGAACTCGCCAAGCAGCGCTACGGCTGAGCGGCTTGGCCCGACCAAGCCCGCCGGCTCCCTCTCCCGATCGGCGTCGCGGTATTGGCCTGCCGTCTACGGGCGGTAAATTCTTAGAAAAATCGCTGGAACCTTTTGTCGGTGATGGCGTTTGCGTCTTCGGTACCGTCAGGGGGACGTCGTCGATGCAGGGCTCATCCTATTTTCGGCGCCAAGCCAATACGTGCCTGCGTCTTTCAGAATCATGTACCGACCAGGGGTTAGCCGATCGCTTTCAAGCGATGGCCGAAGATTTCATGGCGAAAGCCGCAGACGCAGAGACTTTCAACGAAGGAGCGGCCATCCCGCTCCCACATCTGTTCAAGCGCGGAGGTTCGGGCGGGGGCGGCCTGGACCAGGACTGAACGTTTGATGATGGGGTGGTGGGGCGACGCGGCCCAGGCCGCGTCGCCCATTTCGCTAAATCGCCGCGTTACACGTTGGCGGCGGCCAGTCGCCGGGCCGCGACGTCGCTCACTACGATATCGTCGACGGTCGCAAGCTTGGTGCGGTCCCTCACCAGACCGCGATGGAATTCACCTTTCGACACGGGCGGGACGTCGGCGATGATGGTCCAGTGATCGCCCCCATCGAGGCTTTCGAACACCTGCCCGTCGGTATCGACCGCGTGCAGGCCGTAACCGCCGGGCCAGGCCTCGATCGTGAGCGCGCTGAACAAGGCGCGCTGTCCGTCCGGCAGCCCGCCCAGCAACCGCTCCCAGGTCATGCCGCCGTCCCGGCTGCGCGCGATCTTTCCACGCGCCCGGCCGAGCCTGTACCAGTGCGACGGCCAACCGACCCCGGCGGTCAGGAATATGATATCGGGGTCATCCGGGTGGACCACCATGGCGTCGGGATAGTTGGCATGTGGGGGCATCGGATTTTTTCGCCACGTCTTGCCCGCGTCTTCGCTCGACATCACGCCGACGATTCCGTTTGCCACGATAATCCGCCGCGGTCGCGCCGGGTGAAGCAGAATGCGATGAACATCGCACTCGACCGGATTGGGATCGATCTTGAGCTCGATGAAGCTTGCGCCGAAGTCCGTGGACACCAGCAAAGCGCCGATCTCAATGCCGACCCAGAGGCGCTCGCCCTCGATCACGATGTCCTTCACGTGCCCGATACGCGGCGGAGGCGGAAAGCACCACTGCGCGACGCTTGCGACTTTGCGCAGGCCGGGAAGTTCGCGCCAGGTGTCGCCGCGGCTCTCACTGATGAAGACGTGGGCCGGAAGCGATCCGACGCAAACGACGTCGCGACCTTGCAGCCGCCCGGCGCGCGCCGACCAGAGGTCGACGCGATCAATCCCGTCATTGGTCCAGTTCCAGGTGACGCCGTTATCTTCGCTGCGGGCGACGCCGACCCCGTGGGTCGCGGCAAACAAGGTGCCGTCATTGAGCGCGGTCACGGCGCTGACCGAGCACCCGGCAAGAGCCCGATGCGTGATCGTCCAAGCGCCGCCGGTGCGCTCGAGGAGCACGACCCCGTCTACCGTTCCAATGAGAATTGTATCGGAGCGCTGCGCGCTGCGATGCTGGTTGGTGCCGCCGTTCGACAGCAGGATCATCGAGCCCTCCCCAGCAAATCTTGTATGCCGAACGTACGGCTTGTGGTGCGCGGCCTCAAGCCGGTCGATCGCGGCTCTTGCGCTTCTTCTTGCTGGATTTCTTCTTGCCCTCCCCGCGCTCCTTCTCGTCGGCAGCTGCGTCGTTGGTTTGCTGGATTTCAGTCGATGCGAGCCGCGAAGCTAGCGGGCCTCGGTGCAGATCGCGTGACAGCGGCCCACGCACGGCTGGGCGGCGCGCGCAGCCCTTGAGCACCCGCCCAGCGGGGTCTAAAACTCTCACCGATCCTGCCGATCGCCCCGGGCCGCACGCCCGTTCATGAGGTTCCGCCCATGCTCGACACCGTCAGCAAAACGGGAAGTCAAACCAAGATCACGGTCCTCAACCCGGTCGGTTACCCGCCAAAGATCGCCAAGAAGTCGGCCGCGGCGCGGCTCGATGCGTTGGACGGCAAGACCATCTACCTGGTCGACTGCCGGTTCGACGATTCGATCGAGTTGCTCAAACAGGTCGAGGCCTGGTTCGCGGAGCATATGCCGAGTGTCAAGACCCGCATCGTTTCGCTCGGAAACTATTACGGCCACGACGACCCGAAGCTCTGGGAAGAGATCAAAGCCAACGGGCACGCCGCGATTCTCGGCGTTGGTCACTGCAGCACCTGCGCGCCGGCGGTCGCTACCCATGCGATTACGGTCGACACCAGGTACGGCGTACCGACGGTTGCGCTGCATACCGACATTTTCGAGCGGGTCGTACGCTCGACCGCGCGGGTGCAAGGCCTGGCGCAATTGCCGTGCGTGTTTGTTCCGCAGCCGGTGATGGGCAAGTCGCACGCCGAGTTGCGCGCCTACGTGAATGGCAAGGATCCGACTACCGGCAAGCCGGTGATGCAGGAAGTGATCGAAGGCCTTACCCGTGGACCGGCCGACGTCGCCACGGTCGCCGACCGCTCGACGCCGCGGCTCGTTGATCCCGATACCGAAGACAACCTGCATCAACTCTTTCTCAACAATCATTGGACCGACACGCTGCCGATCGTCCTGCCAACCGAAGAGCGGGTCGCGGCGATGCTGGCCCACACGAGCCACGCGCCCGACGAGATCGTCGGACGCCTGCAGTCCACCGCCAATCGCGGGCAATGGGAATACACAGTCGAGAAAGTGGCGGTGAACGCCGTCATGGCGGGCGCGCGCCCCGAGTACTTCCCGGTCATTCTGGCGCTCGCAGCGTCGGGACTGTCGGCGCGCAGCAGCACGTCCAGCTCGGCTTCGTCGATGGTGGTGGTGAACGGACCGATCCGCAAGGAAATTGGCATGAACTGCGGCATCGGCGCCATGGGACCCTACAACCACGCCAACGCCACGATCGGCCGTGCCTACGGCCTGCTGTCGCAGAACCTGCAGGGTGGATCGGTACCGGGCGAGACCTACATGGGATCGACCGGCAACAACTACACCTACAACAATCTGACGTTTGCGGAGAACGAGGAACGCAGCCCCTGGGAACCGCTGCACGTGCAGAAAGGCTTCAAGCCGACCGAGTCGACGGTCAGCATTTTCTGGGGCTGCCGATCCACGACCTTCAATCTCGGTCTGCGCGAAAAATACTGGCGCGAACACGTGCGCGACATGCTGTATGGTACCGATGCCAATTCGGCGCCCTGCCTGCTGCTCGACCCGATCACCGCGCGCCAGTTCATCGACCGCGGCGGGTTTGACACCAAGGCAAAACTGATCCGCTGGGTTCACGAGACCGCGAAAATCCCGGCCGGCCGCTATTGGGATCTGCAGCTGGTGCAGAACTACATCTACCCGCGCGCTACTTATGGCGAGGAACCGTTCGCCAGCAATCTCAAGCCCGATGACGAGCTGATCCCGGTGTTTCAGGAAAAGGACATCAACGTCGTCGTGGTCGGTGGCGAGGCCAACGGCTACTGGCAGATCATGGGCGCGCACTACCGCAAGTCGGTGTCGATCGACGCTTGGCGGTGAAGGGTGGCTGCCAAGCGCCCGCCGGCTCTCGATCGGATCGACGTCAAAATTCTCGCCATGCTCCAGCGCGACGGCCGCTCGACTATTCAGAAGCTGGCACAGGCCGTTGGCCTGTCGTCACGGCCGTGTCTTGAGCGAGTGCGCCGGCTTGAAGCCGCCGGCATCATCGAGGGTTATCAGGCGATCATCGCGCCGGAGCTTTTGGCGCGGCCGGTGACAATTTTCGCTGAAATTACCCTTGAGAAGCATGGTCGCCAGGACCGGGTCGAGCACGCGCTCGCCGCCATCGAGGAGTTGACCGAGTGCTGGCAGGTCACCGGCGACATCGACTATCTGGCTCGGTTCGTTTGCACTGATATTGCGCGATATGAAGCGCTGACCAGCGCATTGATCGAAGATCCCGAGCTCGGAATTGCGCGCATCGTCAGCCACATCGCGCTACGCCCTGTGCGCCGGTTCGCCGGGTACCCGGTGGCGCTTTTGCTCGGGCAAGGCGACAAGGCCGGGCGTTGAGAGGGCGTTTTCTTCGCCCTGGCCGCGTGTCAGAGTGCGGCCTCGCATCGGAGCCAACGCGATGACCACCAATCAGGCAGTTACCGACCCGGACGTTGTCGTTGTCGGCGCGGGCATCATGTGCGCCACGCTCGGCGTGTTCCTCAAGGAGCTCGAACCTGCGGCCACCATCGAGATGGTCGAAACCCTCGACGGCGCGGCGCTCGAGAGCTCGGATGCCTGGAACAATGCGGGCACCGGTCACGCGGCCAATTGCGAGCTCAATTACACGCCGGAACGGCCCGACGGCTCAATCGATATTTCGAAGGCGCTCGAGGTCAACGTGGAGTTCGATCTGTCGCGCCAGTTCTGGTCCTATCTGGTGACAAAGGGAGCGATCAAGGACCCGCAATCGTTCATCCATCCGGTCCCGCACATGAGTTTCGTGCACGGGCCCGAGAACGTCGCCTTCCTCAAGAAGCGCTTCGCGGCGATGAGCGCGCATCACTGCTATTACGGGATGCAATATACCGAGGATAAAAAGAAACTGAGCGAGTGGGTTCCGCTGGTGATGGAAGGCCGCGCCGCGGACCAGCAAGTCGCCGCGACGCGGATCGTCACCGGAGCCGACTGCGATTACGGATCGCTCACGCGCACGCTTGTCGCACACCTCACTGGAACACCCGGGTTCAAGGTTCACTATGGGTGGCAGGTGACCGGCCTCCGACGCGAACCGGGCGGGCGCTGGCGCATCGACATGAAGAACAAACACGCTGGCCAGACCCAGTCGACGACGGCGAAGTTCGTATATCTCGGCGCCGGCGGCGGCGCATTGCCGCTGCTGCAGAAATCGGAAATCCCGGAGGGAAAGGGCTACGGCGGATTTCCGGTCAGCGGCATCTGGCTGCGCTGCGACGATCCTGAGGTCAACCGACGCCATCACGCCAAGGTTTACGGCAAGGCATCCGTCGGTTCGCCGCCGATGTCGGTTCCACATCTCGACACGCGGGTCATCGGCGGCAAGCACTCGATCCTGTTTGGACCTTACGCCGGCTTCTCCACCAAGTTTCTCAAGTACGGCTCGCTCATGGACCTGTTCGAGTCGATCCGGCCGGCCAATATCGGGCCGCTGCTGGCGGTCGCGCGCGATAATTTCGATCTGACCAAGTATCTGATTGGCCAAGTCTTGCAGAGCCAGCACCAGCGCTTCGCCGCGCTGCAGGAATACTATCCGCGCGCCAAGGAGGCCGAGTGGCAGCTCGAAGTGGCGGGGCAGCGCGTCCAGATCATCAAGCCCGATCCGCAGCGCGGTGGATTTCTGGAGTTCGGCACCGAGCTGGTCACGGCGGCGGATCATTCGTTGGTGGCGCTGCTCGGAGCTTCACCTGGCGCGTCGACGGCGGTGTTCATCGCAATCAGCGTCCTGGAGAAATGCTTCAAGGACCAGCTGACGGCGAACCGCTGGCTTCCTAAGCTGAAAGAGATGATCCCATCGTACGGCGAATCCCTGATCGAGAACGCCACGTTGCAGCGGCGCATCCGCGCCGAAACCGCGGCTGTGCTGCACCTGGAGAATGTTTGACCGATCCCGTGCGCAGCGCGCATGCGGTATCCTCGCATGCTGACCAGGGCGTTGACCCTGCCGCTCTGACCCAGGCGTTGGAAACCTTGATGTATTTCGGCGCCTTGATGCTGCGCGCCGGCAACGCTGCTTTCCGTGTGCGCCAGTGGATGGGCCGGCTTGCGAGCGCCATGGGGATCGACGCGCTCGCGGTTCACATTGCGATCGGCGGCGGCATGACGGCTACGGCACGGCGCGGCGGCGCGCACGTTACCTTGGCGAGCGAGATCGCTCCGCTCGGCATCAATGCCAGTCATCTTGGGTTGCTTGAGCATCTTGCACGGGACGCGCGCCCGGGCCTGACCGCGGCGGAACTCGCGGTTAAGCTTAAAGGCATCGAGGCCGAGCCACCGTTCTACTCGCTCGCCGTCACCGCCGCAGCGGTCGGGGCCGCCTCGGGTGCGTTCTCGTTCCTCAACAGCGGCGGGCCATCGGAAATCGTCGCCGCCTTTGTCGGAGGCGCGGTCGGACAAAGTTTGCGATCGCTGCTGTTCAGGTATCGGTTCAATCAATACGCCGTCACCACGCTGTCCGCCGTAGTCGCCTCTGGGGTCTACGTTCTGGCCGCGCATGCGCTGGCGTGGGCGGGCCTGCCAGTGTCGCCGCATGCCGCGGGATTCATTTCATCGGCGCTCTTCCTGGTGCCGGGATTTCCACTGATTGCCGGACTGCTTGACCTCATGCAGCATCAGATCGTCGCCGGCATCACCCGCCTCGCCTACGCGCTGATGGTGTTGACCGCGGCGGCCTTTGGCCTGTGCCTCGTCGCCGCCGGTGCGAGCCTGACACTGACCGCGCCGCCGCCGGCTCAGTTCAGCGAACTTACGACGCTGGGGTTTCGCGCACTCGCAAGCTTCGCGGGCGGCTGCGGGTTTGCGATCCTCTACAACAGCACGCCCCGAACGGTGGTCACTGTGGGCTGCCTGGCGCTCGTTGGCAACGAGCTGCGTCTCGCCGTCCATGACGCCGGCATGCAGCTTGCGCTCGCGACGTTTCTCGGCGCGCTCGTCGTGGGCCTGCTGGCGAGCGTCGCGCGCCCCTGGCTGCGGGAGCCGCGCATTGCGCTCACGGTGCCTGGGATCATCATCATGGTGCCTGGCACTTATGCGTTCCAAACCGTCGTGCTGCTCGATCAAGGCAACGTTCTGGCTGCACTGGAGGCAGCTTCGCTCGGCGCTTTTGTGGTCGGCGCGATGGCGCTGGGTCTCGCGACGGCGCGGCTCGCTAGCCAGCGCGGCTGGATCGTGGAGTCTTAAGATTCGCGGTTCAACGCGGCGTGATCACTGACAGCCGTTTTTGTCACCCAGACCGCTCGGCACAGCCGACCCGGCTGCGGTGACCGGCCAGTTCAGCCACATCGGCCGCACAAAGTCCTGCATGATTCGCTCAAGATGATTCGCATGCGAGAGCATCATGCACCCCATCGAGGCCGAGCGTCGCTTCAGCGCGCACAATTATGATCCCCTTCCCGTGGTGCTCGCCCGCGGCCAGGGTGCGCATCTCTTTGACACCGCCGGTCGCCGCTACGTCGATATGATGAGTGCCTATTCGGCGGCCAGTCACGGTCATGCTCATCCCCGCATCCTTGGCGCGTTGACCGAACAGGCGCACCGGCTCGCGGTGCCCTCCCGTGCCTACCACAACGATCGTCTCGGCCCGTTCCTGGCGGAACTCTGCCGGCTGACCGGTCTCGACGCCGCGCTGCCCATGAACACCGGCGCGGAAGCGGTCGAGACCGCCATCAAGGCAGCGCGTCGTTGGGGCTACCGCGTCAAGGGCGTGCCGCGCGACACGGCGAACATCATCGTCGCGAGGGGCAACTTCCACGGCCGGACCACGACCATCGTGGGGTTCTCCTCGGAGCCGGCCTATCGCGACGGGTTCGGGCCGTTCGCGCCCGGCTTTCGCGCCGTTCCGTTCGGCGATCTTGAAGCGATCGCCTGCGCGATCACGCCCGAAACAGTCGCAGTCCTGATCGAACCAATCCAGGGTGAGGCCGGGATCATCGTCCCCCCCGCCGGCTGGCTCAAACAGGTGCGTGAACTTTGCAGCGCGAATCACGTATTGCTCATTCTCGATGAGGTTCAATCGGGGCTTGGCCGCACCGGCGCGTGGTTTGCGTTTCAGCACGAGGGGATTGAGCCCGACGGGCTGATCCTGGGGAAGGCGCTCGGCGGCGGCGTTCTGCCGGTTTCGGCGTTTGTCGGACGACGCGAGGTCATGGACGTGTTTACGCCCGGATCGCACGGTTCGACCTTTGGCGGCAACCCGCTCGCGGCAGCGGTGGGGCTCGAAGCATTGCGCGTCATCGCCGATGAAGGACTGGTCGAGCGTAGCCGCGTACTCGGCGCGCACATGCTTTCGCGGCTGCGCACGCTACGCAGCCCGGTTCTCAAGGAGGTCCGCGGCCGCGGTCTGTGGGCCGGTGCAGAGATCGACCCACGCGTTGCGAGCGCCCGCGACGTCTGCGAGCGCCTGCTCGGCAAGGGCGTGCTCTCGAAGGACACCCACGA
Source organism: Xanthobacteraceae bacterium (assembly GCA_035472475.1). Taxonomy (GTDB): domain Bacteria; phylum Pseudomonadota; class Alphaproteobacteria; order Rhizobiales; family Xanthobacteraceae; genus JAFAXD01. Next base: position 17,954 of record DATIPA010000183.1, read on the forward strand.
CACGGTGGTTCGCCTGGCCCCCCCGCTCGTGATCGCACGTACCGATCTCGATTGGGCCTTGGACCGGTTCGAGGAGGTGCTCCGTGACATCGCACGCGCACCGCATCCGGTCGCGGCTTAACAACAAGATTGACCGAGTGCACGAGGGGAAATTCGGATGTCCGCACAGGTAAGACCAGACGTCGCGCGGCCGCACTTTCTGATGTGCCGGCCCGAGCATTTCGGCGTCGTCTACAGCATCAATCCGTGGATGAACCCGACGGGCTGGGCGCGCGATCAGCAGACGTTGGCCGCGGCTTCCCAGCGGGAATGGGCACGGCTGCACCGGACGCTCCTCGATCTTGGCGCCGTGGTCGAGCTCGTTCCGCCGGCGGCCGGGTTGCCGGACCTCGTCTTTACTGCCAATTCCGCTGTCGTGCTCGACCGCACCGCGCTGCTCGCGCGCTTCCGCCACCCCGAGCGCCAGCCCGAAGAGGTTCATTTCGAGGCCGCGTTTCGCCGGCTGCAGGGCCACGGCGTCCTCGATGCGGTGATCAAGCTGCCGGAAGGCCTCACGCTCGAAGGCGCCGGCGACTGCGTCTTCGATCAAACCCGCGGCCTGTTCTGGATGGGATATGGACCGCGCTCCGACCGGCGCGCACGAGCGGTGGTGGCGGACACGTTCGGCGCCGAGGTAGTAGCGCTCGAGCTCGCCGATCCGCGCTTTTATCACATGGACACCGCGCTCGGCCCGCTTCCCGGCGGCGAACTGATGTACATCCCGGACGCGTTCACGGCCGCCGGCCGCGCCGCCATCGAAGCCCGCGTCTCGCCGCAGGACCGCATTGCGATCGCGGAGAAGGACGCGATCCGCCTCGCAGCCAACACCGTCTGTCTTGGCGCCAATCTCGTGATGCCGGCGTGCGGCGCCCGCCTGCGCGCTCGCCTCGAGGAGCGCGGCTACCGGATTCACGTCGTTCCGCTGTCGTCATTTCTGCGCAGCGGCGGCGCGGCATTCTGTTTGACGTTGCGGCTTGATCGCCGCTCCAGCGAACCGAGCGCGGCTCAAGACGTCGCGGTGGCTTGAGCCGCGCTGCGCGCCCCTTGCCACAAGCACGGAACGCGCCCGCTCGAGCGCGTAGCCGTTATTCGCGATATATTCCGCGAAACAGCGACCTCAGCTTGCGGATGCAACAAAGGGGGGCACATGAGCATGATCGACGCCCACCAACACTTTTGGTGGATTGCCAAGCGCAAGCAACCTCTGCCGCCGCTGTTCGGCGATCGCCTCGCCCGCGATTTCACGCCCGACGATCTCCTCCCCGAACTGCGGGCAGCCGGCATCGATGGCACGGTTCTGGTGCAGTCGCTTGATGACTATGACGAGACGCTCGAGTATTTGGGCATCGCCGACGCACACGATTTTGTCGCCGGCGTTGTCGGCTGGGTTCCGCTCGTCGATCCTGATGCGTGCGCCCATACCCTCGACAAATTGAATATGCGACCGAAGTTCGTGGGCATGCGCCATCTCATCGCATACGAGGCCGATCCCGCCTGGGTGCTGCGCGCGAACGTACTGACATCGCTGCGCATGCTCGCGCAACGACGTCTGGCGTTTGAAGCGATTCCGATCAACCAACAACAACTCGATGCGGTGATCGAGGCAGCGCAGCGCGTGCCCGACCTGTCGATCGTCCTCAATCACCTGGGCCGACCGCCGGTGCCGGAACATGGCTGGGAGCCTTGGGCCTCGCAGATCGCGCGCGCCGCCGCGTGTCCCAACATCAGCGTGAAGCTATCGGCCGGCGGCGATCTGGTGGCGCGCTGGCAATGGTCGACGGATGAGCTGCGTCGCTACGTCGATCATGTCATCGAGCGCTTCGGGCCCGACCGGGTCATGGCGGCGAGCAACTGGCCGGTTGTTCTGCTCGGCGGAACCTTTGCCGCGGCCTGGCGCGGCATCACCGACCTGATCGCGGCGCTCTCAACCGCCGAGCGCGCCGCGGTGCTCGGCGGCACCGCGCAACGCATCTACCGGCTCGGCAATCGATAAGATCGCGCCGTCAGTCGGCGTCGGGCTTGATCTTCTCGGCGCTCTCCAAGAGCAACAACTTGCCGAGCGCCTCCTGCGCCTCGTCCAGCCCGTTTCCCGCGGCGAGCCTGAGCAGCTCCTCCGCCTCCTTGTAATTGCGATCAACGCCCTGGC
>DATIPA010000184.1:0-3039 GCA_035472475.1 Xanthobacteraceae bacterium
GCCCGCCGCGCCCACGAGCCGCGGGTCGAGCCCGATGTAGACCGCGCGCACAATCGTCGGAATATCGGCCTCGCCCTTGGCAAGGCGGTGCAGGATCGACGCCTCCCGAGCCTGACGGTGGCGGATGTAGTGGCGAACGAATGCCGGTGCGTCGCGCACGGCACCGCCATGGCCCGGGAAGTAGGTGGTCTCGGGGCGGCGCGCGAGATTTTCGAGCGAGGCCATGTAGTCGCTCATGGCCCCGTCGGGCGGCGCGACCACCGATGTCGACCAGGCCATGATGTGGTCGCCCGCGAACAGCAGGTCGGTACCCCGCAGCGCGTAGGCCATGTGGTTTGCGGTGTGGCCTGGGGTGGCGACCGCTTCGAGCGCCCAGTCTGCGCCTTCGACGACCTCGCCGTCGGCGAGCCGGTGGTCCGGCCTGAACTCCATATCGCCGCTGGCGTCGAGCCGCTTGGCTTCGCCGATGTGCAACTCGCGCGCGGCGCGGTGCGGCCCTTCTGCCAGCACGATCGCGCCGGTCGCGGCCTTGACCGGACGTACCGCCGGCGAATGATCGCGATGGGTGTGCGTGACCAGGATGTGGGTCACGGTTTCGCCGCGCACGGCATCAAGCAACGCTTGCACATGCGCCGGGTCGTCCGGCCCGGGGTCAATGATCGCGACCTTGCCGCGGCCGACGATGTAGCTCACCGTGCCCTTGAACGTGAACGGGCTCGGATTATTGGCGAGAATGCGCCGCACGCCGGGGACGACCTCCTCGGCGTGTCCCGGCGCAAGGTCGAAGTTTCGGTCGAACGGGATGTCGTCAGGCATGCGGGTTAGTTCGGCAAAAAGGCGCCAGGATGCAAGGCCGGGGTTCGCGCTGTCACGTAGGGCCGAGGGTCAAACGAACTCGTAATCTCCCGTCCGCACCGCATGCGTTCTGAAGCGATACTCCAACGCGTAGCCAGGCCATTGCGTGGTGATGCGGCCGTTCGGTTGCTTGAAGTAGGTGAAGCAATCCGGCCGCGCAGGAATGGTGGTCGCGAGCCGCGCCTGGGCCTCTTCGTTGAAGCGCCGCTGGGTGTCGGCGCGCACATCCATGAAGCGCGCTCCGCGACGGTTGAGCGTGCGGATCGCGCTTACGATGTAGCGGGCCTGGCACTCGAGCATGTAGATGATGCTCGAGACCGCGTTGGTGTTGGGGCCGTACATCATGAAGAAGTTCGGAAAGCCCGTGACCGTGAGACCAAGATAGCCCTCGGCGCCTTCGCACCAGGCCTCGTTGAGGTCGCGGCCGCCAAGCCCGGTGATCCGCATCGGGGTCAAAAACGCAGTCGGCGTGAAGCCGGTCCCGTAGATGATCGCGTCAACGTGCCGGACTTGTCCATCGCGGGTTCGAACGCCGTCGGGCTCGATGCGCTCGATCGCCGTATCCACGACCTCGACGTTGGGTCGCACCAGCGCGTCGTACCATACATCCGACACGAGCTGGCGCTTGCAGCCCATCGGATAGTTCGGCGTGAGTTTCGCCCGCAGCACCGGATCCTTGACCTTGGCCTCCAGCATCTTGCGGAACGCGGCTTCCGCGCGGAGTCGCAGCTGCGGGCGCCAGCGGCGCCGCCAGATGAAGCGTTCGAACATGAAGAAGATTTTCAACCGGGCGAGCCCGCGCAGGCTCGGATGCTTCTGCAGCCATTGGTCCCACTTGCCGGTGCCCGGAAAAATGCTCTTCGGCATGACGTATTGCGGCGAGCGCTGGAACAGGTGAAGTTGCGCCACTTCGCGCGCGATCTTGGGGACGAATTGAACCGCGCTGGCGCCGGTGCCAATCACCGCCACGCGTTTGCCGGCGAGCTTGCAGGCGTGGTCCCAGCGCGCCGAGTGGAATCGCACGCCCTTGAATTGATCGCGACCCGCAATGTCGGGAATGGTCGGATTGTTGAACAGCCCGACGGCCGAAATCAGCACCGGCGCAACGAACCGCTCGCCACTGACGGTCACGACGGTCCAGCTGCCGGTTTGCGGGTCGAACGCCGCAGTCGCGACCTCGCGCCCGAAGCGCACGTGATCGCGGATGCCGTTCCGTTCGACGCAGCGCTGGATGTAATCGAAAATCTCGTCGCGCGGGGCGAACGCGGTCGACCAGGCGTATTCCTGGTCGTACGAGAATGAATAGAGCCGCGAAACCACGTCGCAGGCGGCGCCCGGATAGCTGTTATCGCGCCAAACCCCGCCGACCTCGGATGCGCGCTCCAGAATGATGAAGGCGTTGAGGCCAGCCTGTTTGAGCGCGATTGCAAGCGCAATACCACCGAAGCCGCAGCCGATAATGAGGACCGGAGTGGCGGTCGCGGGCGCACTTTGCGCTGCCACCCTCTCCCCCGACGCGACATGAAGATTCATCGGCTGGTGCCCTCCGCAAATTCAACTATTGCCGCGATGCCGGCAAGAGACTAGTCGTGTGCCAGCCCTCCCGCCAGATCGTCGTCCTGCGAAATCGACTAGTGTCCCGATCCCGAAGTTCGCTTTTTCTTGCGGCACCCTCTGTAGCGAACTTCGGAATCGAAGGGACACTAGCAAACATATGATTCTAGTGTGGTTTTGGATTTGAAGTTCCTATGACGAGAGTACCGCAAGAATGATAGGAACTTCAAATCCAGCACACTAGTGCTCACCTGCATTTCCCGCCGCATCGAAGGAAGCTCCGACGACCCGTGTCGCGGTCACCACCCCCTACTTCGATTTCTTTCCCAAGCTGAAAGCCGAATTCGAATCTCTCTACCCGGGCACGAAATTCCGCACCGACCGCGCGCCGCTCAGCGAAGACACTCTGATCGCCTACCTCAAAGGCTATGAGGCGGCGGTGATCGGGCTCGATCGGTTCACCGAGCGGGTGTGCGCGAGCCTGCCCGATCTGAAAGTCGTGTCGCTCTGCTCCGCCGGGGCCGACCACGTCGACCCGGCGATCCTCAACAAGCATGGGATCAAGATGTGGTGGGCGGCGGGCGTCAACAAAATCTCGGTCGCGGAACTCGCCGTCTGTTACATGGTGTT
>DATIPA010000185.1:0-4377 GCA_035472475.1 Xanthobacteraceae bacterium
CCGATCTTGGCGACCGGCAGGAGGTTGTGGATCTCGAATTGATGGATCGGATCGGTCGCCATTGTTGTCGTCGTCTCTTCAGTCCGGTCCTTGTCGTCTCTGTCGGGAAGCTAGTGCCGCCGATTTGAAGTTCCTGCACCACTTGCCGCAATCTCATTCAGGAACTTCAAATCGACAAGCGGCACTAGAAACAAATTCCTTCCAGTGCCCGTTTTTTTCCGAAGTTCGTGTCAGAGCATGCCGCCATGTATCACGAACTTCGGAAACCGGGCACTAGCCGCGCTATTTCTTGGCGCGCCATTCCCGCTCCGCCACCAGTCCGGCCGAGCGCATCACGTTGAGCACCCCGGCGACAAAACCGAGCAGCACGAACACGATCATCCCCCAGGGCCTCGTCCCGACAAAGTAGTCGAGCCCCCAGCCGATCACCGCTCCCACCAGCACGCCCGCCACCAGCTCGCTCGAGAGCCGCAGGCCGCGCGCAAGCGCTGAGGAATCGGTGCGCGTTGTCTCCGGTGGGGGAGGTCTTGCCGCGCGCTCGTCGCCGAGCCGCTTGCCAAGACGCGACAGCCTTGCGGCCAGCGCGGCATCATCCGAGCGGTCTTCGCCTTGCTCGCGTGCATCGTCGTCCATGCCGCGCTCGCGGAGAAAAACCCCCGTCCGGCCCCCTGAAAGCCGCGCGGACCATACGCAGCAGATTCCGCCGAGTCAACAATATGCCGCATTTGCGAGATGTGGCAAAACGCCTGTGATATCAATGGTTTGTGAAATCAGCGGTGGGTATCCCGGAGCGCGCGGCGCGCAGCGCCGTCGCGCGATCCGGGGTCCGGCGCGTGGTTGCCGCGAAGCGGCACCATATTGTCGCCGTGCGAGGTTTTACGCTGGATCCCGGATCTGCGCGCCGTCTCGCTGTGCGCGACGGTGCTCGTCCCGGCACGCAGTCCCTGTTCGGAGTACGCGCGACCGATGCGTCACACCACGCGTCACACCGCAGCCTTGCGCTGGCGCAACGGCAATCGGATGATGACACCGATAATAAGCGCGCGCGGATTTCTGCTGATCGCGCGAGCGCATGATCCGGCGAAGTGTGAGCGGTTCGCCGATAAGATCATGCGCTAAATCGATACCTTGGGGCAGGAAACCGTGGCCGAGCGCTACCGATTCGTGATTGCCGATGACCACCCGCTGTTCCGCGGGGCGCTGCGCGCGGCGGTGGCCGGGCCCTACGCCGACGCCGAGATCGCGGAGGCGGGCTCGTTCGACGAGGTCTCAGGCCTGCTCGATCGCGACAGCGACGTCGACCTGGTGCTGCTCGATCTCGCAATGCCGGGGGTGCGCGGGTTTTCCGGGCTGATGTATCTGCGCGCGCAGTATCCGGGCGTGCCGGTGGTGATCGTGTCGGCGAGCGATGATCCGGCAGTGATCAGCCGCTGCATGGATTTCGGCGCCTCCGGCTTCATCTCCAAGACGCTGCCGGTCGAAGCGATGCGCGGCGCCATTGCGAGCGTGCTCAAGGGCGGCATCTGGACGCCGCCCGACGTCGATCCTTCGAGCTCCGCCGACGCCGACACCGCGGCGGTGCTGGCGCGGCTGCGCACGCTCACGCCGCAGCAGGTGCGGGTGCTGATGATGCTATCCGAGGGTCTGCTCAACAAGCAGATCGCCTATGAGCTCGACGTCTCGGAGGCGACCGTGAAGGCGCACGTGTCGGCGATCCTGCAGAAGCTCGGGGTCGAAAGCCGCACCCAGGCGGTGATTGCAGCCGCCAAGATCGAGATCGGGCAGCTGCCGAACGCCGGCCTCCCGGCGGAGCGGTGAGGTTCACGTTACTCCTGAGCGGCGCCGCGTGCTCCTCTTCACCTCTCCCCTGTGGGGAGAGGTCGGCCGCGCAGCGGCCGGGTGAGGGGGACCAAGTGCTTGTCCTGAACCCCCTCACCCGACTTTCTCGCTGCGCTCGAAAGTCGACCTCTCCCCACAGGGGAGAGGAGAAGGAGGCACCGCCGTGCCACAAGGTCACCTAACTCCCACAGGGGAGAGGTGAAGACAGGCAGCGCAGTGCCCCAGGTCACCTCTCCCCGGCGGGGAGAGGTCGGCCGCGCAGCGGCCGGGTGAGGGGGACCAAGCGCTCGTTCTAAACCGCCCCGGATTGCCTGATCTACTCCGCCGCGACCTGCGCGGGCGCGACGAACTGCGACACCCACTTGTTGCGGCGGCGCAGCGCCTCCCGGTACATCGCCTCGAACTCGGCGGGCGGGAACGAGTGCGTCGAGGGCCGCGCCATCAGGGCATCGGTCCAGGCCTTGAGCCGCGGGAATTTTTCGATCACGCCGAGCGGCTTGACGCGGTCGAGGAAGACATAGCGCTGCAGGAACGGCGCATAGGCGGCATCGACCAGCGAATAGGCGGCGCCGTTGAAGTAGGGCCCCGCGCCCTGCTTGGCGAGCGCCTGCTCGAGCCGCTCGAACGCCACCGGGATCTTCGCCGCCGCCTTGGTGTAGTCGGCTTCGCTGTCCGCATAGGCGGTGGCGGTGACGCTCTCGGCGAACGTCGGCACGTAGTCGGTCCAGGCCCGGTTGACGGCGCGCGCGACCGGATCGGCTGGATGCAGCCGCGGCGCGATGGTCTCGTCGAGATATTCGGCAATGGCGTTCGACTCGAACAGCGACACTTTGTCGTCAATGCGCAGCACCGGCACCTTCTTGTGCGGCGAGATCGCCAGGAACCAGTCCGGCCGGTTGTCGGGCTCGATGTGCCGGAACTCGAACGGAATGGCCTTCTCGCGCAGCACGATCGCGGCGCGCTGCACCCACGGGCAGGTCTTAAAGCTCACCAGCAGATAGTTCGCCATGGCGCTCACCTCGGTTGCGAGGCGGCATGATCACATGGATTAGCGGCGGCGAGCTATGACGAAGCGGAATGCAGGATGCGAAAGAAAAGCCACCGGGCAACAGGCGTTGCCCGGCGGCCTAGTCTGCAGGGGCCCTTGGGGGGGCGGGGGAAGGTAGGCCCCTGCCGCTGTTGTTGAACGAGACGTATGCGCGCGCGCGCGTTCCGCAAGAACGCCTGCGACAACACGCCATCACGTTGGCGTGTGACAAAAGTGTTTGCGATTTTTTGCGCGTCCTCGCGCTCTCCCCACGCGGAGAGAGCGACGCGTCTCGCCGGCTAAAGCGTTATTCGAAGCCCTGCACCGGCACGCTCGCCGGCGCTGCCGGAGCGGGCGCGACCGGGACCGCGGCAGGCGCGGGCGGCGGGGCCGGTTCGTCGGTCTGCACGCTTGCGACCTGCGAGCCGGTGCCGGGCGCGACCGTCGACGACCGCGGCGCGCGGCGCGCGTAGTGTGCGGCGCGATGGCTCGTGCGGTGACGCCGGACGCCCCAGGCGCTCGCGATATTGGGACCGACCGTGTAGCCGACGACTGCGCCGGCGACGATCCCGACCGGGCCCAGGATGATCCCGGATGCGGCACCGAGCGCGGCGTCGCCGACGCGCTCCTGGGCCTGCGCGCCGACCGGCGCCAGCGCGAGTGCGATCGCGGCTGCGATAAGCGTCTTGTTCATGCTGCCCCCACCAAACTGTTGTGAAATCCCAACCGGCGACATCTATCGCCGGACACCCCTAACAGCGGGTGAATCTAGCACCGGATAAAGGCGCCCCAGTGGTACGCGCGTGCATCAGATCGTGGCGAAAGCTGGGTATTTTCGGGAGCGGAGTCTCCCGTGCAAAAATCGTGTCCCGGGCCGCGGGCAACACGCAACGTTGCGCCGCAGGCCCGGGACCGTTGCGCACAATAAAGCCCGCGTCGTCTTTGCAGCGCGGCGTTGCGTGCCGCGCTGCCTGTCGGACTTGGGCGCTCGCGCGCAGGCGTCAGAGCATGATCCCGAAAAGTGCGAAGCGGTTTTCGGACAAGATCATGCTCCAGCGACTAACCCGCATGATCCCGAAAAGTGCGAAGCGGTTTTCGGACAAGATCGTGCTCCAGCAACTAACCAGCATGATCCCGAAAAGTGCGAAGCGGTTTTCGGATAAGATCATGCTGCAAAGACTCTAACGCGATGACGGCGCCATCGGCGGACGCATGCCGCCGCCCGCGCCGGCCGGTCCGGGCGTCACTGCCGGCCGCGGCGGCTCATACGGCTTGAAGTCCTGCGCGTCCGCGAGCTGAGCCTTGGTCATCGACAAGGTCAGCACGTCGCCCTTGCCGTCGGTGCCGGAAACAACCTGGAACTGCTTGAACGGAATCGCGACCTCCTTGGCGCCGATGCCGAGGAAGCCGCCGACGCCGATCACCAGCGCTTTGATCGAGCCGTTGCGCTCGAACAGGATGTCGTCGACGCTGCCGATCTTGGCGCCGTCGGAGCCGAGCACCGAAGTGCC
>DATIPA010000186.1:0-30851 GCA_035472475.1 Xanthobacteraceae bacterium
CAGTTGCCGACAAGCTCAAGGCGTTTGGTTGCGACGAGGTCGTGCCTGGCATCGGTCGCACCGGCGTCGTCGGGGTGATCCGCGGCAGGCGCGGGCAGGGCGACAAAGTCATCGGGCTGCGCGCCGACATGGACGCGCTGCCGATCGAGGAAGCGACGAGATTGCCCTACAAGTCGACGGTGCCCGGGAAAATGCATGCCTGCGGCCACGACGGGCATACCGCGATGTTACTCGGCGCCGCCAAATACCTGGCCGAGACGCGCAACTTTGCCGGCACCGCGGTGCTGGTGTTTCAGCCGGCCGAGGAGGGCGGCGGTGGCGGGCGGGAAATGGTGAAGGACGGCCTGATGGAGCGCTTCGGCGTCCAGGAGGTCTACGGCATGCACAATTATCCCGGGCTCCCGCTCGGGCAATTCGGAATCCGCACCGGCCCGCTGATGGCCTCGGCGGACACGGTGACGATCGAAATCGAGGGGGTCGGCGGGCACGCGGCGCGACCGCAACTGTCGGTCGATACCGTCCTGGTCGGCGCGCAGATCATCAACCAGATCCAAACAATCGTGGCGCGCAATGTCGATCCGATCAAATCGGCGGTGATCTCGATCTGCGTGTTCCAGGCCGGGACCACCGACAATGTCATTCCGCAGACCGCGCACCTGCGCGGCACCGCGCGCGCGCTGAGCCCGGACGTTCGCGATCTTCTGGAAAAGCGCCTGCACGAGGTCGTCGAAGGCACGGCGCGGCTCTATGGCGCCAAGGCGAAACTCAACTATCGGCGCGGCTACCCGGTGCTCAAGAATCACGAGCGGCAGACTGCGTTCGCTGCGTCGATCGCATCCGAGATCGTTGGCGTAGATCGCGTCGATACGAACTTTCCACCGGTTATGGGAGCGGAGGATTTCTCCTACATGCTGGAGGCACGCGCCGGCGCGTTCATTTTCGTCGGCAACGGCGACAGCGCCGGGCTGCACCATCCCGCCTACAACTTCAACGATGACGTGATCCCGGTCGGGACGTCTTATTGGGTGCGTCTGGTCGAGACGGCGATGGCCAGCTGAGGAGTTGACGTCGGCTTCGGCGTGACTACTGCGCCGCCTCGATACGCTTCTCAGCGGGCTTAGCCGCTTCGACAATTGCGACCTCGGCGATGCTCGCGGGCCGCAGCCGCTGGACCAAACGGATTTCAAGCCCGCGCCAGAATGCGAAATCGTTGACGCGCGAGCCTTCCAGCGCCGCCAGAACGGCCGCCGCCAGGAACGGCAGACTCTGGATCACGAGGACGTCAGCAAAGAGATTGATTTCGCGCACCTGCTCGTAGTTGGTCTCAAACACCAGCGCTGCCCCAAGCACGAGCAGGCCGCCGAGGATCGCCTCATAGAAGGCCGGGAACTGCTGGCGACGGCGCCCGCTGCCACCCTTCGCGGTGCGGACAAACGGCAGGTGCTCCTTGATCAGGCCGATGGCTACCGCGCGCGCGACCGTCCACTGCATGGCAACCGCGGCCAGCATGGCGGCGGCGGCGTGCCGCGCAGGGATCGCGACCCGTGCCCGGTACAGCACCGCGAAATGCACGACCGAGACCGCAAAGGTCGCGATGATCGGCAGCGTGAGGATCTTGTCGGGGATCGCAATGCCCACAAACGCAACGACCGGGACCCAGATCAGGTTCAGCAGCGCGACCAGCACGCCGACGCTTTCCGCGCCGAGCCAATTAAGCCATCCCATCGCGAACTCGCGGCGTTGATCGCGTGAGAGCCGGCTCATTCCGGTCAGTAGGGAGCGGCAATGCTTCTTGGCGATCTGCAACCCGCCAAACGCCCAGCGGTGGCGCTGCTTTTTGTAGGCTTCGAAGGTGTCGGGCAGGAGCCCGAAGCCATAGCGACGGTCGGTGTAGTGGGCGAGCCATCCCTGCTCGAGCAGTGTCAGCCCGAGGTCGGTATCTTCGCAGATCGTATCGCTCGACCAGCCCCCGGCGCCTTCGAGCGCCTGCCTGCGCACAAGGCACATGGTGCCATGCACGATGATGGCGTTGGCCTCGTTGCGCAGAACCATGCCGATGTCGAAGAAGCCGGAGTATTCGCCGCACATGGCGCGGTGCATCGGGCTGCGGCTGCCGTCCCGGTGGTCCTGCGGCGCCTGGATCAAGCCCACCTTGGGGTCAGCAAATGCCGGGACCAGGTCTTTAAGCCAGTCGGGCCGGACCACGTAGTCCGCATCGACCACGCCGATGATCTCGGCATCGGGAGCGCTGTGCGCGAGGGCGATCCGCAGCGCACCCGCCTTGAAGCCGGCGACGTTCTCGACGTTGAGGAACTTGAACCGCTCACCGAGCGCGGCGCAGTGGTCCTCGATCGGGCGCCAGAGGGCGGGATCGGGCGTGTTATTGATGACGACCACGCATTCGAAGTTCGGATAGTCGAGGCCCGCGATCGCGTCGAGCGTCGCCTTGAGCATTTCAGGCGGCTCCATGTGGGCCGGCACATGGATCGAGACCTTGGGTGTATAGCCCGGAGCGACCGGAGGGGCGGGGACCGGCAACAGCCGCTGCGGCGGCAACCCGAACAGGATCGCGGCGATCTCCTGGATGCGGGCCAGCGTGATCAGGATCAGTGGCACCAACAGCACGATTGCAAACCCGAGCGCGAACGCCGAGCCCGGAACGAAATAGTGGCCGTTCCAATATTCGAAGACCGTCGCCGCCCAGGCGCCGACCGCGTGCGCCGCGAAGGCGAGAAGGATGGTCTGGCCAAGGGTCGCGTCGATGATCGCCAGGATAGGAAGCGACAGCAGAAATCCGGCCGCGACCGCGATCACCGCGAGCTTCCAATGGTCGGCGTCCTGGATCGGTCCGTTCCATTGGAACTTCGGCTGGCGCGAGGCGTCAAACAGCCCCCAGTAGGACCCGACGCTTCCTTCAAACGTCTTCCAGGGCTGATCGAACGCCTCGATGATGTTGTAATCGATGCCTTGTGCGTCAGCCCGCGCGACAAAGCCGCGGATGACCGCCGCCTGCTCCTGGCGGCCCGGCATGGCGGCTTGGCGATTGTAGCCCGCGCTCGGCCACCCGAATTCCGCGAGCACCACGCGTTTGCCGGGGTACATCTGCCGGAGCGCATTGTAAGAGTCGATCGCCGCGTCGACGGCCTGATCGTAGGCGACACCATTCCAGTACGGCAGGCTGTGCGCGGCGATGAAGTCGACGGCCGCCGCGAGCTTGATGGAATCCTTACCGAGCTCGGTCCAAGAGCTTACGATTTCGCCTGTTGTAACAGGTATTTGAACAGATTTCTTTACGCGTTGAATGATCCGGATGAGACTGTCGATCGACTGGTCGGCCCGGTAGATCGTTTCGTTGCCAACCACGATTGCGTTGATGTTGCTGTGGTGTCGCGCGAGATCGATCGCAGAGCGGATCTCGCGCTCATTGCGCTCCCCAGCGGCGGGGATGTCGCGCCCGTCGCTATCCTTGTCCTTGGTAAGCCAGACGCCGAGCGTAACCTTGAGGCCAAGCTCGGCCGCGACGTCCGGCACGGCCTCGAGGCCGCCGGTGGAGGAATAGGTCCGGACGGTGCGCGTGTAGGGCGCGATCGTGCGCAGATCCTTGCGGATCTGTTCGATCGTCGGCTGGGTGCTCAGGTCGTCGGGATGGGAAATTCCCTCGAACGGCGCGTAGGACAGGCTGGCAAGTGGCTTGTTGACTTCGGGAGCGACCTGCCGGCTCTCGAAAAAAGCCCAAACGCCGGCATGCAGGCACGCTGCAAGCGCGACGACTGCTGCGACGGAGCGCATCTCACTCGTTACCGTGCGGGGCGGAATTGCACTCGGTTCGAGCCTGTCCCCTAGGCGCGACCAAGCATCGCGGCAGGTCGATGTAGATCAGCTCTTGGCTACAAATTAGACGTGGCAATTTATTGGCACCAGAGGGCAGCGCAAAAATATTTGCTGCATCTGCGCTTCAACAACTCGGTGCGCGCAAAGGCTAGCGGCTGGTGGTGCCTTGAGGTTGTTCGGCCGTCGCCGCCGGCGCCTGCGCGGGCTGCTGGGCCGCCGTCGGGCTGATCCAGCACGCCTGGATGCGCTCATTGACCTGCCCAGGCGTCTTCGGGTCAACGATGACATCCGCTCCCTGGCGTACCAAGCACCTGAACGTTGCCTGAATATGGCCGCCCGGACAGCCGAACCGGTCATAGAGGTCGAGATGGCGGAAGGCCGTGTCGAGATCGTCGCGTATCAGCAGGTTGATGACCCGCTGGCCCAGCCAGTAGCACTCCGGATTGGCGGCCGGCCCAGTCAGTTGGCGTCCTACCTCGGATATCTCGTCAATTCTTTTGCGCACGTCTTCGCTGCGGCTGGCGTCCTTCGGCTTGGCGTCCCCCGTCTTCTGATCGCTCCCCTGAGCGAGCGCTCCGAACGCGGACAGGCAGATGGTACCAAGCACGGCCAGCGCAGCGGCCCCGCGCACGACTGATTTCTTCATGGTTTGCTTTGAATTGACGTGTTCGAACCCCCGGCGCACCCCCAGTCAGCACCCGAAAGCGTCCGCATTGCGGCGTACCCAGCCCTGGCAGATCGGCTCTCGCGGCCAAGTGCCGCCGCAGATGTATTGGCACCAGAGTGGGCGCGCGATAAGCCTCGCCATCTAAGCACGTCCTCGGGGCCTTGATGAAGGTATGGGCGGTATTTTTCGCGCTGGCGGCAACGATCATTGTCGCCGCCTGGTGGTGGCTCGGCGCGCCAGCAAGGATTCCGGTGGCCCCGCTCGCCGCGGGTGAAAAGCTGCCGTGCGTGTCCTATGCCCCGTTCCGCGGCGATCAGACGCCGCTCGACCTGGCGACCCGCATCCCGGCGTGGCAGATCGAGGATGACCTCACCCAGCTTGCCCCGTTGACCGAGTGCGTGCGGACCTATTCGGTCAACCTCGGCCTCGACCAGATCACACCAATTGCCCAGCGCCATGGTCTCAAGGTCCTGCAAGGGCTGTGGCTTGGACGCGACCCGGAGTTCAACCGGTTCCAGATCGATACGGCCGTGGTCCTCGCCAACCGCTACCCCGATGTCATACGGGCAATCGTGGTGGGGAACGAGGTTTTGCTGCGCGGCGAATTGTCCGCCTCGGCCCTCACGGACGTCATTCGCAAGGTCAAGGCAGCGGTGCCGGTCCCGGTGACCTATGCGGACGTTTGGGAGTTTTGGTTGCGCAACCGCGAGGTCGCGTCAGCGGTCGATTTTGTGACCATCCACCTCCTGCCGTACTGGGAGGATGTGCCGGTCCCGGCAGGCGAGGCGGCCAATCATGTCGCAGCGATCACGCGCCAGGTGGCGGCGGCCTTCGCCGGCAAGGAAATCATGGTCGGGGAGTTCGGCTGGCCGAGCGCCGGCCGGATGCGGCAAGGCGCGCTGCCGTCGCCGATCAACCAAGCCCTGGTGGCGCAGGAGGTGCTCGCGCGCGCCAAGCAGGAGGGGCTTCGGGTCAATCTGATTGAAGCCTTCGACCAGCCCTGGAAACGTGCCCTTGAAGGGACCGTCGGCGGCCACTGGGGGTTCCTGACCGCGGACACGAGGGTGCCGAAATTCGCCTGGGGCAAGCCCGTTTCCGATCATCCGCACTGGATTTGGCAGGCGCTCGCCGGGATTGCGCTGGCGGGCGCGGTGTTCGCGCTCGCCGCCTTGCTTGGGCCGCCGGACAAGCTGTCGCTGCCGAGGCGGTTCGGCATCCTGGCCAACGCGGTTATTCCCGGGATTTTCCTCGGCGGGGCAATCGCGAATGTTCCGGTGGAAAGCTTCGGGATCGGAGGCTGGGCCCGCTCGCTTGCGCTGTTGGCGGTGGTCGTCGTTGCGCCGCTGGCTAGCACCGCCGCCCTGGTGCGCGGCGTCGCCGTACCCCCGTTTGCCCGCATCCTGGGACGCCTCGACGAGCGACCGTCGGGATTGACCGCCTCCGTGCTCGGAACCGGCCTTGTGATCCTGACCGTGCTTGCGGTCCAGGTTGCGCTCGGCCTTGTGTTCGATCCGCGTTATCGCGACTTTCCGTTTGTGCCGCTGACGGCCGCAACGGCGCCCTATGCGGTCCTGGCACTGCTCACCGATCGGGGCGCGCCCCGGCCAAGCGCAGCCGAAGCGATTGCGGCCATCACGCTGGCGCTATCCGCGATCTACATCGCGATCAACGAGACGGTGGCAAACTGGCAGGCCCTGTGGCTCGGCGCCGTTCTGCTCGTCCTCGCGGCTATTCTGGCTCGCTCACGGGGCGCGCGAAGCTCATGATCACAAGGCCGGCCGCTAGGCCTGCAAGCCCGGCATTGTAAAGCACGAGGCCAAAGGCGCTCGCCGCCAGGGCGAAGGCGAACATGGCTGGAGAGGGCCGGACAAGGTTGATCGCGGCGGCGCCGAACGCAATCCAGCCGAACACCAGATGGGCGCCCAGGGTGTAGGCGACCCGCCGGATTACGCAGAGCGAGGTATCCAGTCCGGCGTCGCACGCGAGGCCTAGCGGGGTATTCTCAATGCCCCAGTAGCGCAGGTAAAGCGCATAACCGAGCGCCAGAAAACCGATTGAAATGAGCCAGTTGGCTTGGCGAGCCGTCGGCATGAAGCGCGCGCGCATTGCAATATCCGTGAAAATCGCGGCACTGAAGCCGACGGTTAGGTCGTTTTTTCAGTGCCGTAGGCACCCGGACTTATCGAATTGTTGAGCGTAACTTGGGATGTTTACGGCCCTATAGTTGCACGGACGACGTGAATGACAAGGACGTGTCTGTCGATCGTACTGGCGGCCGGCGAAGGTACCCGCATGCGGACTTCGCGCCCCAAGGTCCTGCACGAGATCGGCGGCGCGCCCCTGATCGCGCATGTACTCAACGCGGTACGCGGCCTTGGCGGCGCTATCTCGGTGGTGGTCGGCCCGGATGCGGGAGCACTCACGGCCGCGATCGGCGAGTTGATGCCGGCGGCCGAAGTCGTCGTCCAGCACGATCGCCGCGGGACCGCGGATGCAGTATTGGCGGCCAAGGCGGCGATCGCCCGCGGCTTTGATGACGTGCTTGTCCTGTTTGCGGACACGCCGTTGGTCGGCACCGACACGTTGCGGCGGTTGCGCGCCCCGTTGCGCGACGGCGCCGCCGTGGTGGTGCTTGGATTTCAGGCTGCCGACCCGACCGGCTATGGCCGTTTGATCGTCGATGGCGAACGGTTGCTGGCAATCCGCGAGGAGAAAGATGCAAGCGCCGCCGAGCGCGCAATCACCTTGTGTAATGGCGGCCTGATGGCGCTGCGCGGCGACCTGGCTCTGACGCTCATCGAACGGATCAGCAATGACAACGCCAAGGGTGAGTTCTATCTGACTGACGCGGTCGCCATCGCGCGCGACATGGGATTGGAAGCGGTAGCCCTGGAAACCCCGGAGGACGAGGTGCGCGGGATCAACACTCAGGCTCAGCTGGCGCAGGCCGAGACGCTGCTGCAAGCGCGGCTGCGCAACGCAGCGCTCGACGCCGGCGTCACCATGGTGGCACCGGAAACGGTGCACCTGTGCGCCGACACCAAGCTCGGTCGCGATGTGGTGATCGAGCCTTACGTAGTGTTCGGGCCCGGCGTCGTGGTCGAAGACGGCGCGCGGATTCGTTCATTCTCACATCTGGAAGGGGCGCAGGTCGGTCCTGGTGCGTCGGTTGGCCCATTTGCGCGACTGCGCCCCGGCGCGCAGCTCGGTGCGCGCGTACGGATTGGAAATTTCGTCGAGATCAAGGAAGCGGAGATCGAGGCGGGCGCAGCGGCCAATCACCTGACCTACATCGGCGACGCGCGGGTCGGTGCCGATAGCAACGTTGGTGCCGGCACCATCACCTGCAACTATGATGGCTTCGAAAAGCAGCGCACCGAGATCGGCGCGAGAGCGTTCATCGGCTCAAACTCATCGCTGGTGGCGCCGGTTAAGATCGGCGACGGCGCCTATGTGGGTTCCGGCTCCGTCGTCACTGAGGACATTCCCGCCGACGCGCTGGCGCTCGGACGCGGACGGCAGGTCAACAAAGCCGGCTGGGCGCAACAATGGCGGGCGGCACATGCGGCCAGCAAGAAAAAGAAAGCGGCACCGCCAAAACGTTAGAACTAGCGATATTTTGTGATTTCTAACTCGAGGGGAATCCACCTAAACGCGACCCAGCACGGAGACGGTAGACGGAATGTGCGGCATAGTCGGAATCCTCGGGCGCGAGCCGGTTGCCGATCAGCTCATCGACTCGCTGAAGCGGTTGGAATACCGGGGCTACGACTCCGCCGGAATCGCGACGCTGGAGCAGGGTCGCCTGACGCGACTGCGCGCGGAAGGCAAGCTCAAGAACCTCGAGCAGCGGCTTGCGCGCGCGCCGCTCACCGGCACGGTCGGGATCGGCCACACCCGCTGGGCCACCCACGGGCGGCCCAGCGAAAGCAACGCCCATCCGCACGCCAGCGACCGGGTGGCGGTCGTGCACAACGGCATCATCGAGAATTTTCATGAATTGCGCGGCGAACTGCAGGCGCAGGGCTTCTCATTCGCAAGCGAAACCGACACCGAGGTTGTCGCGCATCTGGTCACCCGCGAGATCAAAAAGGGGCTGACGCCAACGGATGCGGTCGCAGCCACACTGCCGCAGCTCAAGGGCGCATTCGCGTTGGCGTTCCTGTTCGAAGGTGAGAACGACATGTTGATCGGCGCGCGCCGCGGTTCGCCGCTCGCCGTCGGCCACGGCGACGGCGAAATGTTTCTTGGCTCCGATGCGATCGCGCTCGCGCCGTTCACCGACTCGATCAGTTATCTGGAAGACGGCGACTGGGTTGTGGTGCGCCGGCGGGGCGCGGAAGTGCACGATGCGGCCGGTGCGGTGGTGACACGTGCCGTGCTCAAGTCCAACGCGTCGGCCTTCCTGGTCGACAAGGGCAACCATCGCCACTTCATGGCCAAGGAAATCCATGAACAGCCCGAGGTCGTGGGCCACACGCTCGCGCATTATCTCGACATGACCAACGGCCGCGTCGTGCTGCCGCAGGCGCTGCCCTTTGATTTCCGTAAGCTTCAGCGCGCGTCGATCGCCGCGTGTGGCACCGCCTATTACGCCGGCCTGATCTCCAAATACTGGTTCGAGCGCTTCGCGCGGCTGCCGGTCGAAATCGACGTGGCCTCCGAGTTTCGCTATCGCGACGCGCCATACGAGAACGGCAACCTGGCGATGTTCGTATCTCAATCGGGCGAAACCGCCGACACGCTTGCGACACTGCGTCACGCCAAGCAGGAAGGTCAGCACGTCCTGTCGATCGTCAACGTGCCGACCTCGACCATCGCGCGCGAAAGCGACGTTGTGCTGCCGACGCTCGCCGGTCCGGAAATCGGGGTGGCGTCGACCAAGGCCTTCACCTGCCAGCTGGCGGCGCTCGTTTGTCTCGCGATCGCCGCGGGACGCGCGCGCGGGGTGGTCAGCGACGATGACGAGCAGAACTTGTTTCGGGCGCTGGTCGAGGTGCCGCGGCTCATGGCGGAAGCGCTCGCGCTCGAACCTGCAATCGAACGGCTCGCGCGCGACCTGGCGCGCAGTCAGGACGTGCTCTATCTGGGGCGCGGCACAAGTTATCCGCTGGCGCTCGAAGGTGCGCTCAAACTCAAGGAAATCTCATACATCCACGCCGAGGGCTATGCGGCCGGCGAGCTCAAGCACGGGCCGATCGCGCTGATCGACGAAAAGATGCCCATCATCGTGATTGCACCTTTCGACCGCATCTTCGAAAAGACCGTGTCCAACATGCAGGAGGTCGCTGCGCGCGGCGGGCGGATCATTCTCATCACCGACCCGAAAGGCGCCGAGCAGGCTACGGTGCCGACGCTAGCGACCCTGATCCTGCCGGAAATGGCCGCAACGGTGACGCCGCTGATCTACGCAATCCCGATCCAGTTGATCGCGTATCACACGGCGGTCATCATGGGGACCGATGTCGACCAGCCACGCAATCTCGCCAAGTCGGTCACCGTCGAGTAGGCGAACGCGTCCCGAAGGGGTTGGCAAGCGCTGCTGGTCCAGCGTTATAATGCAATGCCGGACTCGAAATCGACAACTTGGAGTCGTACCGGCGCGCACATGAGCACCGAGCAAAGCCCCACCCCACCGCCGCTATCGCTGGCTTCGGCCGCGGATAAATCGCCGCATCACGCCAGCTTGGGCGCGCGCATTCGCAACTATTTCCTTACCGGCCTGGTGCTGGTCGGTCCGGTCTTCATCACCGGCTATCTGCTCTGGTGGTTCGTCAACTGGGTCGACGACGTCGTACGGCCGTTCATTCCGGTTCTGTACCGGCCGGAAACCTATATGCCGGTCAGAATACCCGGCACCGGTCTCATCATCGCGTTCGTCACCCTGACGTTGCTCGGTTTCGTCACCGCCAACATCGTCGGCCGCAAGCTCGTGGAATTTGGCGACAGTCTGCTGCACCGAATGCCGATCGTGCGTCCGATCTACCGGACGATGAAGCAGATTTTCGAAACCATCTTTTCAAACTCGGGTTCGAGTTTTCGCAAGGTCGGCCTTGTCGAGTTTCCCGCGCCCGGCATGTGGTCGCTGGTATTCATGTCGCAATTGCCGAGCGCGGACGTCGCTGAACGCCTGCCCGCGGGCGAGCACGTGTCGGTGTTTCTGCCGTGCACCCCGAACCCGACCACTGGATTCTTTTTCTATCTGCCGCGCGCCGAGATCATCGAACTCGACATATCGGTGGAAGCCGCAATGACGGTGCTGATGTCGGCCGGCATGGTGCAGCCGAGTTCCGATCCCCAGAAGAAATTCGCCGCGCTGGCCGAAACCGCCATGGCGACCAAGGCCGCACGCGAGGCGCGCGCCAAAGAGCCGGCGGCCTGACCGAACGGCGCATTGCCCGGCAGTGCAGTCTATCCGGCCCGCAGCAGGCGGATGGCCTCGTCGCGCTCGAACAAATAGAGCAGCGCGCGCAGCGCTTCGCCGCGCGCCGTTGTCAGCTCGGGGTCGCGCGCCAATATGAGCGCGGCATCGTCGCGCGCGGCCTGCAGCAGCGGGGCGTGCGTTTCGATTCGCGCAACGCGGAAGCCGGGGAGCCCGCTTTGGCGGGTGCCAAGGACGTCACCTTCACCGCGCAGACGCAGATCCTCCTCGGCAATGCGAAAGCCATCCTCGGTCTCGCGCATGACGGCGAGGCGCGCCGTGGCGGTTTCCCCGAGCGGGGTCTTGTAAAGGAGCAGGCAGGTCGAGCGTTCGCTGCCGCGCCCGATGCGGCCCCGCAGCTGATGTAGCTGAGCGAGCCCGAACCGCTCCGCGTGCTCAACCACCATCACGGAGGCCTCCGGAACGTCGACGCCGACTTCGATCACGGTGGTGGCGACAAGGAGTTTGGATTGGCCGGCCGCAAATCGCGCCATCGCGGCATCCTTGTCAGGTCCTTTCATTTTGCCGTGGACGAGATCGACGATGCCCCCGAACCGGGCCGCCAACGTGCGAAATCGGTCCTGTGCGGCCGCGAGATCGATCAATTCGGATTCTTCCACAAGCGGGCACACCCAATAGACGCGGCGGCCCTCGTAGAGGGCACGGCCAACCGCGTCGACGACTTCATCGAGGCGCTCGAGCGGAATCGTGCGCGTATCGACCGGTTTGCGGCCAGCCGGTTTCTCGCGCAGTTCGGATGCGTCCATGTCGCCGAAATACGTGAGCACCAGAGTGCGCGGAATCGGCGTCGCGGTCATGACCAGGAGGTCGACCGCGTCGCCCTTGCGAGCGAGCGCCAGGCGCTGGTGCACACCGAAGCGATGCTGCTCATCGACTACGGCGAGGGCGAGATCGCGAAACTCGACATCCTCCTGGAACAGCGCGTGGGTGCCGATCAACAAATCAATCTCACCGCGCGCCAAGCGCTCGAGGACGTCGTTGCGGGTGCGCCCGCGCTCGCGGCCGGTGAGAATGGCTGCGCGTATTCCGGCCGCTTCCGCAACCGGCGCGATCGTATTCCAATGCTGGCGAGCCAGGATCTCAGTGGGCGCCATCAGCGCCGCTTGGCGTCCCGCCTCGATCACGCTGGCACTGGCCAGGAGCGCGACCACGGTCTTGCCCGAGCCGACGTCGCCCTGCAGAAGCCGCGACATCCGCTCAGGCTTGCCGAGATCGGCGACGATGTCCGTCACCGCGCGGACCTGCGAGCCGGTGAGCGCATAGGGCAGAGCAGCGGCGATCCGTTTGAGCAATGTGCCGTCCCCGGTGGAGCGCCGGCCACGTGGGCGGCGCGTGTGGGCGCGCACGAGCCCGAGCGCGAGTTGACCAGCCAGAAATTCATCATAGGCGAGCCGGGACCACGCGGCCTCTGCCGGCGAGATGTCGGGCTCGGGAGGGCGGTGAACGGCGCGCAACGCATCGACGAAAGCCGGGAAATTTGATCGAGCGAGCCACGCCGCATCCTGCCATTCCGGCAGCGTTGGCACTTTTCCCACCGCGGCCTCAACTGCACGGCGAACCTGATTCATCGACAGCCCTTCGGTCAGGGCATATTGCGGCTCGATCAGGGGGAGCTTTGCGAATTCGTTCTCATCGACGACCCTGTCGGGATGAACCATTTGCAGCATCCCATCGTAGAGAGCGGTCGTGCCCGATACGATGCGGCGGCCGCCGACCGGCAACAGCCTTTCCAGATAGTCGCGCCGCGCATTGAAGTAGGTCAGGACGACGTCGCCCGTATCATCGCTGGCGTAGATCAGATAAGGCGCTCGGCCACGGCGTGGCGGAGCAGGGCGATGTCGATCGACGGTGACGGTTACAGTCACTACGCCGCCCGGCACCACGTCCCTGAGCTTGGGCTGCGCCCGCCGGTCGATGGTTCCGGTAGGAAGATGGAACACGAGATCGATGATGCGTGGCGTCTCGTCACGGCCAAGCACGCGGCGATAGAGCCGCTCGACCTTCGATCCGATGCCGGGCAGGGTCGTGATCGAGGCGAACAATGGGTTGAGGACCGGGGGGCGCATCGATCGTCTCGGTCGCGCACATGTCGGCGCGCGTCTCACGCTAATCACCCCTGACATTGGCGCGTGCAAGCGCTATATGAGCGGCGCCCGGCACGTCCGGGCTTTTGGCGTTTGCAATAGGCGATCAAATGACCGGAATGGCACGATCAAGCGTGGGTTTGGACGAGCGCCGGCGGCGTCTTCTTTACCGCTGCTGGCACCGGGGCACGCGTGAAACCGATTTGATCATGGGCCCATTTGCCGATGCGTGGATCGGCGAACTGTCGGATATCGAGATCGCGGACTTCGAGCGCCTGAGCGACGTACCCGATCCGGAAATCTACGCCTGGGTCACGGGCGAAATCGCCGTTCCGGCGCAACACGACACGCCGCTGTTCCGACGACTGCGCGCGTTCCATAGCAACGAACGATGACAAGCTCTCCCGCCGATCGGGTGACCCCGGGACGCGTGCTCACGCTCGCGAACGTGGCCGACGGCGCCGAAGGTCTGGTACTCGCCGACCTCGCGCGCGCAATCGCGGCCAGACCGGGCGCGCCTGCCGTCAGCCTGCTGGTCGTGTGCCGGGACGGACCGCGCATGGCCCAGCTGTCGCGGGCGCTGAAGTTCTTTGCCCCGGACATCGTCCTGCTCGAGTTTCCGGCCTGGGACTGCCAGCCCTACGACCGGGTTTCGCCGCATGGCGGCATTGTCGCTCAGCGCATGACCACGCTGTCGCGCCTGGCACGGCTCAAGGGACATGATGGACCCTCGATCCTGCTCGCCACGGTGAACGCCGCCCTGCAGCGCGTGCCAGCCAAGGAGCTGGTGGCCGCCCAGGCTCTGTCGGCCCGTCCGGGCAATGTCCTGCGCATGGACGAGATCGTGCGCTGGCTCGATCTCAACGGCTTCGTGCGTGCCTCGACCGTGCGCGAGCCGGGTGATTACGCGGTGCGCGGCGGGATCATCGATCTCTATGCACCCGGCATGGATCAACCGGTGCGTCTGGATTTTTTCGGCGACACGCTGGAATCGATCCGCGCCTTCGACCCCGAAACCCAGCGCACAACCGATCAACTGCGCGCACTCGATCTCGTCGCAATGGCGGAGTTCCAGCTCACGAGCGAAACCATCCGGCGGTTTCGGTTGGGATACGTGGAAGCGTTCGGGGCCGCGACGCCTGATGATCTCCTTTATCAGGCGGTGAGCGAGGGGCGTCGCTATCCCGGGATGGAACATTGGCTGCCGCTGTTTCATACCCGGCTCGATACCATGTTCGAGTATGTGCCCAAGACGCCGGTCGTCCTCGAGCCCCTGGCCGGAGAGGCCGCGCACGAACGGCTCAGTCAGATCACCGACTACCATCAAGCGCGCCGAGAGCACGAGGGTCCAGCCTCGGGCGCCACGCCTTACCATCCGTTACCCCCCGATCGGCTCTACCTCGGAGAAGCAGAGTGGCAACAGCGGCTCGACGCTGCCGCACAGGTGCGGCTCACGTCGTTCGCTGCGCCTGAGCGGGGGCCCGATCTGATCGACACCGGGACGCGCCCCGGGCGCAACTTCGCGCCCGAGCGTACCCAGCAGGAGCGCAACGTTTTCAACGCGGTACGGGCAGACGTTGAAGCGCGCCAGGCGGCCGGCAAACGTGTGGTCATTGCGTTCTGGAGCGAGGGCGCGCGCGAGCGACTGCGCCACGTGCTCGCCGACCACGGTCTTCACAATCTGCTTCCGGTCGCGAGTTGGCCCGAAGCGCTGACGCGGCCGAAATCCGACGTCGCGCTGGCGGTGCTGGGACTTGAAGCCGGCTTCGAGACCGCGGACCTCGCGGTCATTGCCGAACAGGACATCCTCGGCGACCGTTTGGTGCGCCCGCGGCGCGCCTCCAAGCGGGCCGAGAATTTCATCGCTGAGGTCACGAGTCTCAGCGCCGGCGATCTTGTGGTTCACGTCGACCACGGCATCGGGCGATTCACCGGTCTTGCGAACATCGAGGCGGCAGGCGCACCGCACGACTGTCTGGAAATTCATTACGCCGCCGGCGACAAGCTGTTCTTGCCGGTCGAGAACATCGAGCTGCTGTCACGCTACGGATCGGAAGAAACAACGGTCGAGCTCGATCGTCTCGGGGGTACCGCCTGGCAGTCGCGCAAGGCGCGCATGAAGCAGCGCATCCGCGAAATGGCGGGCGCGCTGATCAAGGTCGCGGCTGAACGGCAGCTGCGCGAAGCTCCGCGCTTCATGACCACGGTCGGGCCATACGACGAATTTTGTGCCGGCTTTCCCTACGAGGAAACCGATGATCAGCAGGCCGCAATCGATATCGTCGTGAGTGATCTCGCATCCGGGCGTCCGATGGACCGGTTGATCTGCGGCGACGTCGGGTTTGGCAAGACCGAGGTCGCGCTGCGGGCCGCGTTCGTCACAGCGATGAGCGGCAAGCAGGTCGCCGTCGTAGTTCCGACAACGCTCTTGGCACGCCAGCACACGAAGACATTCTCGGAGCGGTTTCGCGGTTTCCCGGTCAATGTGGCGCAGGCTTCGCGCCTGGTCGGCAGCAAGGAACTCGCCCAGGTCAAGAACAAGGTCGCCGACGGCACGCTCGACATCGTGATCGGCACGCACGCGCTGCTCGGCAAGACCATCAAATTCAAGGACCTCGGACTGCTGATCGTCGACGAGGAACAGCACTTCGGGGTCGCCCACAAGGAACGCCTCAAGACGCTGCGATCCGAGGTCCACGTGCTGACCCTGACCGCGACACCGATCCCACGCACCCTGCAACTCGCGCTCACCGGCGTGCGCGAGCTCTCCATCATCGCGTCGGCGCCGGTCGATCGGCTCGCGGTGCGCACGTTCATCTCGCCGTTCGATCCGTTGACGGTGCGCGAGGCGTTGCTGCGTGAGCATTATCGCGGCGGGCAAAGCTTTTATGTCTGTCCGCGGATCGAGGATATTGCTGGCGCCAAGGACTTCCTCGACAAGAACGTGCCGGAAGTTCGGGTCGCGGTCGCACACGGGCAAATGCCGGCGGCGATCCTCGAAGATGTGATGTCCGCGTTCTACGACGGCAAATACGACGTTTTGCTGTCGACCGCCATCATCGAATCCGGCCTCGACATCCCAACCGCCAACACGCTGATCGCGCACCGCGCCGATATGTTCGGCTTGGCGCAGCTCTACCAGCTGCGCGGCCGCGTCGGGCGCTCGAAGACCAGGGCCTTTGCGCTGCTGACCCTGCCGACGCGCCGGATCACGTTCCAGGCCGAACGGCGGCTCAAGGTGTTGCAGTCGCTCGACACATTGGGCGCCGGATTTCAGCTCGCGTCGCATGACCTCGACATTCGCGGCGCCGGGAATCTGCTCGGCGAAGAGCAGTCCGGTCACATCAAGGAGGTCGGTTTCGAGCTCTACCAACAAATGCTGCAGGAAGCGGTAGCCAGCCTCAAGGCCGGCATTGCCGAACCGGTATCGGACCGGTGGTCGCCGCAGATCACGATCGGCACGCCGGTCCTCATTCCCGAGGATTATGTGGCGGACCTGTCAGTCCGGCTCGCACTCTATCGGCGGCTGGCCGATCTCGAGGAGGAACGCGACATCGATGCGTTTGGCGCCGAACTCGTCGACCGGTTCGGCCCGCTGCCGAGCGAGGTCAAGCACCTTCTCGATGTTGTCGCCATCAAGGCGCTGTGCCGGCGCGCCAATGTCGCCAAGATCGACGTCGGCCCGAAGGGTGCGGTGCTGTCGTTCCGCGAGGATACGTTTGCCAATCCGGAGGGTCTCGTTGCTTTCATTCACGAGCAGGGGCCGGGCGCCCGCGTGCGCCCCGACATGAAGGTGGTCTTCTTCGACGAATGGGAAACGTCGGAAGCACGCCTCAAGGGTGCGGCCGACATCCTGCGGCACCTGGTGGGCATCGCCGCACTCGCCAAGGCGGCGTGACCTACAATCAGGCCGCCGACTTCGCCAACTCGTTGGCGGCTCGCTCGATCGCACCCGCGAGATATTCCGTCGCTTGCGCGCCCGACACCGCGAGCACGTTGCCGAAAACGTAGAACGGAACGCCCTCGATGCCCGCTTCCTGCGCAGATTTCGCGGCCTGTTCGACCGCCGCGACATCAGCATCGCTGTCCAGCAGGGCGCGGACCTCCACGGGATCCAGCCCGCAATCGGACGCGGCCTGCACCAAGACGTCCCGGTCGGAAAGGTCGCCACCTTCGCTGAAGTAGATTTCCATCAGGCGCTGCTTGACCCGCGCGGATTTGCTGAAACGCCCGCCCCACAGGATCAAGCGATGGCAATCGAGCGTGTTCGGTTGCCGGGCGAGTGCGCCGATGTTGTAGGTCAGGCCCTCGTTCGCGGCCGCCTGCGCGACACGCAGCGCGATCTTCTCATAGCGCTCCGGAGAGCCGAATTTGGCGGTCAGATAGTCGACGCGGCTCATTCCTTCGCGCGGCACCCAGGGATTGAGGAAATACGGCCGATAGTGCACCTCGACCGGGATGTCGGGTCGCAACGCAACGGCCTTTTCGAGCCGGCGCTTTCCGATAAAGCACCAGGGGCAGACAACGTCGGAAAAGACGTCAATCGCGAGCGGGGAGGTGGTCATTGTTGGCTCCTGCATTGGGGCTAACCTATGTGCCACCGGAACCGGCCGCAACCGCGCTGTCCTCGGAAACGCGTGCGATCAACGTCTCGACGCTGTCCCCGGGCTTGAAAACCGCGAGCGTGACCACGGCATCAAAACGGATGTCCTGCTGATCGACGCCCGGGAGGGATCCGCTCAACGTATGTCCGATGCGGCGCACCAGCGCGTGCGCATTGCCCAAGCCGGTGTTGGGGAAGGCGAGCAGGATCGAGCCGTCTTCGGCGCGGCCTGCGATATCGGTCGGACGCGCCAGGCGGATTACCTGCCGGGCCGCGCGGTCGTCGACCGCGCGCTCGGGCTGCGGCGCAAACGAGAAGCGGGCGAGCGACAGCGCGGCGCGCCGCTCGCGCGCATCATCGACGACGCGCTCGAATTCGCGCAGGAATGCGTCGGGCGTGTATAGCCCGGTGTGCGGATCGAGCAGGCCGCCGGACTCGATCGCTGCGAGCTGCCGCCGCAGGCGCCCCCCGTAGGCGTGCAAGTGCACCAGCGGCATCATGTAATCCATAACCTCGGGCGCGCGTCCGCTGAGCCGCTCGAAGTTGGGCAGTGCGTTCCACTCATCGGGCGGCTGCACGGCGGCCACAAGGCCGATCGGCAATTCGCGAAAGCGCGCGTCCTGCGACAGCGCGATCGCGAATGCCTGCAGCATGTGCGGCGCAAAACCATCGCCGATGACGATGCCGTCGATATCGCGCGCGCAAAGAAAGCGCGCCGCGTTCTCGATGCTCAGCGTGCTGATGAGGCGGGCGCGCTCGCCAGTGGCGGCGGCAAGCTCCCGATAATTGCGGCCACGTCCGATCACCAGTACCGTTGCCGGGTTGGAGGGCGCATCCGGATGGGTCGACGCCGTCTGGTCGGCAGAACTACCATTTGACGCCAAATGGTAGAGGACCGCGGCGTGCAAAGCGCGCAGGCGCAGGACCCACTGGAGCCGCGCGAGTACGCGTTCCGGAGACGCGCTTGCGGCGATTGGCAAGGCTCCACCAAACACCGGCCCGCCGAGCGGAGAAGCACGCGCCAACACCGGCATATAGGGCTCGCGCGCCAACGCGATCGCGTTCTTGAGCGGCTCGACGACATCGGGATCCCAGCGCGTCTCGTCAAGGATCAGCGCCGCCGGACGACCGGCCTTGATCGCCGCCGGGGCGAGCGCCCACAGGCTTTCATTAACCAACAAATTGCCGCGCCCGCGCAAATGCGCAGCCAATTCAGCATTGGCCGTATCGGAGACGAGAACGATCGGACCAGATAAAGACATGACGGCCGCGTTTGAAAGACCGCAATCTAATTGAGGGCCGTTAATGCAGGGTCAACGCATCGGAAATCGACCGCAGCGCGTGCGATCAAACATTGCAATTCCAAAATAAAGAACGGACTGTCAAGGCTAGCAAATCGGTAACCATGATCGTCGATTTACTGATTTGCTGATCTCTGACTGCTGAGCGCAGCTCCCTTCGACCACCAGGTTTCCGGCAGATAACCGGACAGGGCGGTCCGCTCCGGATGATTGATTTGAGACCAGCGCGCAATCCATTGTTCGGGACTGTGATAGAGCGGGATCACGTAGGTGCCCGACAGCAGAACCCGGTCGAGTGCGCGAACGGCGTCGACGAATTCGGACCGCGACTGTGCGCGCAGCAGCGCCGCGATCATGGCATCGATGGCAGGATTCTTGACGCCCATGTAGTTGCGCGTGCCGTCCTGATCGGCGGCGGCAGAACCCCAATAGAATGCCTGCTCGTTGCCTGGCGACAGCGACTGGTCCCAGCGGTTCTGGATCATGTCGAAATCGTACATCAGCCGGCGCTGATCGTACTGCACCGCGTCGACGACACGCACGCGCGCATCGATCCCGGCGCGTTTGACGTTCTGAGCAAATTGCAATGCCAGCCGCTCCTGCTCCTTGGTTGTCACCATGATTTCGAAAGTGAGGACCGCGCCGCTCGTCCGGTTGCGCAATTGGGTGCCGCTGAGCGCGTAGCCCGCGTCCTCAAGCAGTGCGAGCGCGCGCTTGAGCATGTCCCGATCGCGGCCCGATCCATCCGTCACCGGCGGCGACCACGTGCCGTTGAGCACGTCCGGCGTAACCGCGTCGCCAAACGGCGCAAGCAACGCACGTTCGCGCTCGTTCGCTGGCACGCCGTGCGACGAGAGCTCGCTGCCGTCGAAATAGCTTGCAGTCCGCTGGTACTGATCAAAATAGAAATTCTTGTTGATCCATTCAAAATCGAACAACAGCAAGAGTGCTTGGCGCACGCGGATGTCCGCGAAGACCGGGCGGCGCGTGTTGAACACCAAACCCGACATGCCTTTCGGCATGCCATCCTTGAATCCTTCCTTCACGACGCGACCGTCGCGTAGCGCCGGAAAGTCGTAGCCCGAGACCCAGCGGGTCGGGTCGGTCTCCACGCGCACGTCGTAGAGACCCTTTTTGAAAGCCTCGAAATGAGTATTGCCATCGCGATAAAAATCGATCCGGATCTGGTCGAAATTCCAAATCCCGCGATTGACTGGCAAGTCGCGGCCCCAGTAGTCCGGGTCGCGCTTGATCGTGACGCTGCGTCCGGGATCGACGCTATCGACCAAGTAGGGACCGCTTCCAAGCATCGGCCGAAACGAGGTGTCCTCGAACGTCGCCGGATCGATTGCGTGCCGCGGCAGGACCGGCATCAGCCCGAGGATGAGAGGCAGCTCGCGGTCGTCACTGCCGCTGAGATCGAAGCGCACGGTGAGCGGGTCCAACGCTTCCGCTTTGGCGACTTTTGTATAGTAGGTTCGATAATTGGGACGGCCATGGTCGCGCAGCAACTCCCACGAGAAAATGACATCCGCGGCGGTAATCGGCGTTCGGTCGGAAAATCTCGCCCGCGGGTCAAGCCTGAACGTCACGAAGCTGCGCGCGGCGTCGGTCTCGACGCTGCGTGCAATCAGCCCGTAAAGCGTGAACGGCTCGTCGTATCCGCGCGCCATCAGACCTTCGATGACGTATCCGCGCATTTCCGGCACGGCCAAACCCTTGACGATTAGTGGATTAAGACTGTCGAAGGTCCCCAACACGCCCTTCACCAGTTGCCCGCGCTTGGGAGCGTCGGGGTTGACGTAGGGGAAGTACGCAAAATCCGCGGGCAGCGCCGGCTGGCCGTGCATGGCGATCGCGTGCTGCGGTTGCGCGGGCGCGGCCGAGGGCAGCGCCAGAGCCAACAGGCCCGCAAACGCTGCGAGGCGCGCCTGCGTGCGGGCATTGATCAACAACACGTCGAGCTCCTGCGACCCAAGCTTGACGCAATCCAACATGATTGCGCCGACGCGATGGCCAATATGGTCACGGTCCTGCCCCGATTCGTCCCAGGCCGCATCTCCACCCACGCGAAGGCGGCGTGGGCCGGATTTTTGAGCCGACCTGCGTGCGAGCGACCGCCAAGCAAGTCAACCGTCATGTGTGGCGCAACAGCAGGTTAAGGCTTTTGCCCGATGCGGAATTCGGCTATCAGGGCGCTGCCGGGCGTCACGGTCCTGCCGCAATTGGCGCCGAGACACCGGCAGGGATACCGGGATAGATATTTGTGCTGGCGCTGGTGTTCGCCACCGCAACCCAATCAAAAAGGACCTCTGTCCATGACACATAGGATCGCGCGGTCTTTGCGCGGATCGCTGATCGCGAGCGTTTCCATCACGGCATTGGTGCTCGGCGGTATGGTTGCGCTGGCTCAACAGCCGCCGGCACCCGCCGCGCCGAAACCGGCGGCGCCGAAGGCGGCCGCGCCGAAGCCCGCAGCCCCGGCGGCGGCACAGAAGCCAGCAGCGACCCCACCCGCGCCGGCCGCGCAAGCGGCACCACCGCAAGCCGACATGCCGCCGCTGGTCTACTCGCCGTGGACCAAGTTCTGCAGCACGCCGGGTCAGAATGGTCAGGATCCCAATGCTCCGAAGGTCTGCTTCACGGGGCGTGACGCGCGCACGGAGACTGGAGTTCCGGTTGTCGCTGCCGCGCTGATCGAACCGGATGGCATCCCCAAGAAGATCTTCCGCGTGACCGTACCGAGCCCAGTGCAATTGCAGTATGGCACCCGCATCATCGTCGACAGCAACGAGCCGGCGACGAGTCAGTTTTTTACGTGCTTTGCCCAAGGCTGCATGTCCGACTATGAGGGCACGCCCGAGCTGATCGCCAAGCTCAAGAAAGGCCAGACCCTGAGCGTGCAGGCGATCAATCTCGGCGGCACGCAGATCTCGTTCCCGCTTCCGCTCGGCGACTTTGCCAAGGTCAACGAGGGTCCGCCCATCGATCCCAAAGAGCTCGAAGCGCGGGAGAAGAAAGTGCAGGAGGAGCTGCAGAAGAAGGGCGAGGAGATGCGCAAGAAGCTGGAGCAGCAGCAAGGCCAAGCGCCGGCGGCCAAATAATCGCTCTCGTTACTGTCGAGAATTCATGAAGCGTGCCTCGGGCACGCTTCATTCGTTTTACACGTCCGGCTTTAGTGCATCAGGTTGTTGCGCGGGCGATAGCTGCCTTCCTCGTCGCGCACGAATATTTCCGACACTTGCGGATGACGAACTGGTTCCCCGGTCGTGTCTGGCAGAAGGTTCTGCTCGGACACGTAGGCGATGTATTCGGTCTCCGAGTTTTCGGCAAACAAATGATAAAACGGCTGGTCTTTGTGCGGGCGGACTTCGGCCGGGATCGATTGGTACCATTCCTCGGTGTTGTTGAAGACCGGGTCGATGTCGAACACGACGCCGCGGAACGGAAAAATCCGATGCCGCAGAACCTGGCCAATCTTGTATTTCGCCGCGCGCGTAGAGCTCATGACAATGGGAAAATAAGCCACGGCGAGAGCCGATGCCAGGGTCTTTTGCACGCGCGTCCAACATTGGTGCGTGCGCTCCAGCGCATGCGAGCCCGTGACGGGCGGTAGTACTTGTTCACAGCTCGTAACGGGCTGCCATCTCGCGGTCCTTGGCGGCAACGATTTTGGCCAGATCGACGACCACCTTGGCCTGCTTCCAGGTGGCATCATCCTGCATCTTGCCGTCAATCATGACCGCACCGGTACCATCCGGCATCGCGGCCAGAATCTTTTTCGCAAATGCAACTTCGGCTGCATCGGGCGAGAACACCCGTTTGGCGATTGCAATCTGTGACGGATGCAAGGTCCAGGCGCCCGCGCATCCCATCAGAAAAGCGTTGCGAAACTGCACTTCGCAGGCCGCGGGATCGGCGAAGTCCCCGAACGGACCGTAAAACGGTTTAATGCCTGCCGCCGCGCATGCGTCGACCATCTTGGCCATCGTGTAATGCCACAGATCCTGCTGGTAGGCTGCGCGCGGGCCGTCGCCGGCGGCATCGGCGAGTACTTTGTATTCCGGGTGACCGCCGCCGACGCGCGTGGTTTTCATCGCACGCGACGCTGCGAGGTCGGCGGGACCAAGGCTGATGCCGTGCATGCGCGGGGAGGCGGCCGCGATCGCCGCAACGTTGTCGACGCCTTCCGCCGTTTCCAGGATGGCGTGAATCAGGATCGGCCGCGTGACGCTGTGCCGGGCCTCGAGCTGCGCCAACAGTTGATCGAGATAGTGAATGTCCCATGCACCCTCGACCTTCGGCAGCATGATCACATCGACCTTGTTGCCGACGTGGGCAACGATCTCAAACAGGTCGTCAAGCACCCAGGGCGAGTTGAGCGCATTGACCCGCGTCCACAGCCCAACCGAACCGTAATTGTACGCGCTCGCCATTTCGATGAAGCCGCGTCGCGCCGCCTCCTTGGCGTCGGCCGGGATCGCGTCTTCGAGATTGCCGAGCACAATGTCGACCTGGTCGATCAGTTCGGGAACCTTGAGCCGGACCTTTTCGATGTGCGGCGGCACGAAGTGAATCATGCGCTCCAGTCGAACGGGCAGCTCGCGCAGCGGCGCCGGTGCGCCGACCGCCAACGGTTTGAAGAAATTGCGTGGAAGCTTCATCGCGCGCCCTTTCAAGAGCTTCCCGGCCATCCTTGCCTAATGGAAGGGGCACGCGCTGCCAAGTCGTGTTTTTTGGCGCAGCACAGCGTCCCAGGCCGGCGCCCGCCCCATAAGCAAATTGCCGCGCGTCTGTTAAAAGCACATGCGTTCGCGAGCCTGCCCAGGAGGGACCATGCAACCGCTTGCCGGCACCGTCGTGCTCGATTTCACCGCGCTGCTTCCAGGCCCGCTTGCGACCTTGATGCTGGCGGAAGCGGGCGCCGAAGTGATCAAGATCGAGCCGCCGGGCGGCGAAATGATGCGTACGCACTCGCCGTACGTTGACGGACACAGCGTCGCCTTTGCGGCGCTCAATCGCGGCAAAACCAGCCTGATGCTCGATCTCAAAGCCAACGACGATCGCGAACGTCTCGCGCCGCTGCTGGCCCGCGCCGACGTCCTGGTCGAGCAATTCCGACCCGGGGTGATGGAGCGGCTCGGTCTGGGGTACGAGCGCGTGCGCACCGTCAATCCGCGCATCGTCTACTGCTCGATCTCGGGCTATGGTCAAACAGGTCCGCGCGCCCAGCAAGCCGGGCACGATCTCAACTACATCGGTGCAACCGGCCTGCTGGCACTCAGCCCGGGCCCGCCCGATCGTCCAACGCTTCCGCCGGCGCTCATTGCCGACATCGGCGGCGGCACGTATCCGGCGGTTCTCAATATCCTGCTCGGCCTGCGCCAACGCGACGCGAGCGGGCAGGGCTGCCACATCGACGTTGCGATGTCCGATGCGATGTTCACGTTCGCCTGGCACGCGCTGCTGAGCGGATTTGCCGGCCACGGTTTTCCCCGACCGGGCGGGGATCACCTCGTTGGTGGCTCGCCACGCTATCAGCTCTATCCGACCCGCGACGGCGCGATCGTAGCGTGCGCGGCGCTCGAGCCGAAATTCTGGAAGGCTTTCACCACGTCGATCGGCCTTGATCCCCGCCACATCAACGACGCCGAAGATCCGGGCGCGACCACGGAGGCGGTCGCCGCCATCATCAAGCGGAAAACCGCCGAGCAATGGCGACCGATCTTCGCCGCAGCCGATTGCTGCGTCACCATCGTGGCATCATTGGAGGAGGCCGTGCGCGACCCGCATTTTGTTGAGCGCGGCCTGTTTGACGGCGAGCTCAAGGTTGGTGAAACGAGTTTGCCAGCACTGCCGGTGCCGGTTGCGCCGGGATTCCGCCTGCACGCTAAGCGGAGCCGCCGCGCATGAGACGAGGCGCGAACGGGGCCTGCACGCCGGCGCGCATCACCGCACGGCGCAGCGGCCCGCTGCGATCAAGCGCGTAGAGCCCGAGCCCGCGCACACCCTGCACCGGCAGAAGGTCCGTCAGCAGGCTGCGGTTGAGCAGATCGACCGCAAGCATGCGGCTCGTGACATCGACGCGCCGGCGGCGATCGTATTCGCGCGTCACCGCGTCAGCACCGATATCCTGTCCGGCACGGTGGGCGTCGGCCGCGACCTCGGCCACGGTCGCGGCGTCGCGCAGGCCAAGGTTTAATCCCTGCGCACCGATCGGCGGAAGAACGTGGGCGGCCTCGCCAATCAGCGTGACCCGGTGCGCCACGACCTGCCGCGCGGTCTCCGTCCCAAGCGCAAACACGCCACCGCCGGGCTCAGCGGAAACCCTGCCCAGGATCGAATGGGCGCGACGCTCGAGCTCGTCGTTGAGCGCGCCCGCATCGAATCTGCTCAACCGCTCCGCCACCCGCGGGGCGACGACGCAGACCAGGCTCGATCGCAGGCCCGGTAACGGAACGAGCGTGAACGGACCTTGCTCGGTGTGAAACTCGGTCGAGATGTTGTGGTGCGGCCGCGCGTGCGAGAGATTAAACGTGAGGGCTGTCTGTCGGCTGACGCGTGTGGTCATACGAATTCCCGCCGCGGTGCGCGTGCGCGAATTGCGGCCGTCCGCGCCGATCAGGAGCCGCCCACGCACCGCGTCGCCGCTATCGAGGCGGACCTCGATGGCGTCCTGCCCGATGGCGATCGCGATCGCCTGGTCGCGGAGGATGCGGAGCGCCGTAGCTGCTTCCGCCTGCGCGGACAACGCCGCGACAAGGTGGCAGTTTTCGATGTTCCATCCGAACGCGTCGAGCCCGATTTCTCGTGCCGAAAAGCGCACTTCCGGCGCGCGCCAAAGCCGATGCGTGTCGTCGACGATGCGCAAAGTCTCAAGCGGGGCAGCTGCGGCGCGACAATGCGACCAAACGCCAAGAGCTTCGAGCGCGGTCACCGACGACGCCAGTAACGCCGTCGTCCGGTTGTCGGCCGGCGCAGGGCCACTGATCAGGGCGGTCTCGATCCCGGCTTGTGCAAGCGCAATCCCCGCGGTCAGGCCGGCGGGGCCGCCACCGATTACGATGACCTCGACAGACCCTTGCATATCAATGCGTTCCGGATAATCCCTGAGGTCTTTGTTAAAGCGGGAGATCCGCGCGGGTCAACCTGCCGCGCGGCCTCCAGGCGCAGGTCCGCCCTGACATCCTCGGGTTTTGCCTTTTTCCGCTAAGGTGTGCACTGAACCACCGCAATCAACTCCCACACCTTTTAACCCCGCTCGTGCACATGACCGAGCTTGACCCGTCCGCCTCGACGCCGCCTCTGGGCCCACGGGCGCGCAGCTTTGTCATTCATATTCTCACCGCATCGGGGGCGGCGCTGGCACTTCTGGCGCTGATCGCAGCGGTTGACCGCGCCTGGCCGGCGATGTTCCTGTGGCTCGGTATTGCGCTCATCGTCGATGCCCTCGACGGGCCGCTGGCCCGGCGCTTCGACGTCGCCGATACCTTGCCGCGATGGTCAGGCGAAACACTCGACCTGGTGGTTGATTTCGTCACCTATGTGTTCGTTCCGGCCTTCGCGGTCGCCAACAGCGGACTGTTGCCCGGGGTGCTCGCGCCGATAGCCGGCGTTGTCATCGTGATCACCGGCGCGCTTTATTTCGCCGACCGCCGCATGAAGATGCCCGGGAACTACTTTCGGGGCTTTCCGGCGCTTTGGAACGCGGCGGCGTTCTACCTGCTGTTGCTGCGGCCGCCATCCTGGGTCGCAGCGGCCGGTGTAGGTATTCTGGCGATTGCGACGTTTCTGCCGTTTCCGTTCATCCATCCCGTGCGGGTCGCGAGGCTGCGAGCCTTCAACATCGCGTTGCTCGGGCTGTGGGGCGTGCTGGCCTTGATCACGCTTGCGCGCAACATGGCGCCCGGCCCCTGGATCACTGGTGCGGTGTGTGCCATCGAGCTCTACGTCATCGGCGCCGGCATCCTGCGGCGCGCGGACTAAAAGACCCATGTTCGATCTCCTTGCGACTCCCGACGCCTGGATTGCGTTCGCGACGCTGACTGCACTCGAAATCGTCCTCGGCATTGACAACGTCGTGTTCATCTCGGTGCTGGTGTCGCGGCTCGACCCTGTGCGCGGCGCACGGGTGCGCCAGATCGGGCTTGGCCTCGCGCTTGTGTTTCGGATCGCGCTTCTGTTCGCGCTGACCTGGGTGATGGGGCTCACGGAGCCGATCGTTATCCTGTGGGGCAACGCATTTTCCTGGAACGATGTGATCCTGATGGCCGGGGGCGTGTTTCTGATCGCCAAGGCGACGCATGAAATGCATGCCGAGCTGGAGGCGAGCGGCGCCAAACCGGACGAACCTCAAGTCAAGCCGGCGACCGGAATGCTCGCGGCTATCGCGCAGGTGACCCTGATCGACGCCGTCTTCTCGATCGACTCGATCGTGACCGCAGTCGGCATGGCGCAAGATATCCGGATCATGATCGCGGCGGTGCTGGTCGCGGTCGCCGTCATGTATTTTGCATCGGGCGCCGTCGGAGCATTCATTGCCGAGCACCCGACCACCAAGATGCTGGCGCTTGCGTTTCTGGTCCTGATCGGCGTGGCGCTACTGGCGGACGGCTTTGGCGTTCATTTCCCCCGCGGTTACATCTATTTCGCAATGACGTTCGCGGGTGCCGTCGAGGCGGTCAATATCATTGCACTGCGCCGGCGCCGCGCCCGCCATGGCGCAAAGCAATAAGCTCGCAACCGGCTTGCCGCACGGCCGCAAGTTCCTATGATCGCGTCTTGGCGTGGGAGCAACGCGGGAGCAGGCGATGGTTGCGGCAGTGCGCGTCCACAAAGTTGGTGGCCCGGAAGTATTGACGTACGAAGAGGTCGAGGTCCCGGCGCCTGGCGCCGGCCAAGTGCGCGTCAAGCAGCAGGCCTGTGGGATCAACTACATCGACACGTACTTTCGCGCCGGCGCCTATCCGTCACCGGTCGGATTGCCGTTCATTAGTGGTAATGAGGGAGCGGGCGAGGTGGTGGCGGTCGGGCCGGGCGTGACCGACATCAAGGTTGGTGACCGGGTCGGATACGTTAGCGCGCTCGGCGGATATTCGGCCGAGCGCATTCTGCCCGCCGACCGCGCCGTCAAGCTGCCGGCCTCCATCAGCTATGAGCAGGCTGCCGGCATGATGCTCAAGGGCATGACGGCTGAATATCTGCTCAATCGCACGTTCAAGGTGCGGCCGGGCATGACCATACTGGTACACGCCGCCGCCGGCGGGGTCGGGTTGCTCCTGTGCCAGTGGGGCAAGCATCTCGGTGCAACCGTCATTGGCACGGTCGGCTCGAAACAGAAGGCCGACCTTGCCAAGGCCAACGGCTGCGATCATGCCATCCTCTATCGCGACGAGGATTTCGGCGCGCGCACCAAGGAGATCACTGGCGGCGCGCTGTGCGACGTCGTCTACGACGGCGTCGGCAAGACGACGTTTCCGGCCTCGCTCGACTGTCTACATCCGCTCGGGATGTTCGTGAGCTTCGGCAGCTCGTCCGGCCAGATCGATGCGTTCAACATCAACATTCTGCAGACCAAAGGCTCCCTGTTCGCAACCCGCCCGACGCTCAACAACTACGCGGCCAAGCGCGCCGACCTGCTCGCCATCGCCGACGACCTGTTCAAGGTTGTGGAAAGCGGCAAAGTGAAGATCCCGGTCAATCAAAAGTACCCGCTCAAAGAGGCGCAAAAGGCGCATCGCGATCTCGAGAGCCGGGCAACCGTGGGCTCGTCGATCCTGATACCGTAAGGCCGTTGCCGCGCCGGGCTACGCGAGCCGCCAGACCTTGACGGGTTGGTCGTAGCCACGGACCGGCACGTCGCCGAGCGACGTGCCGCCCGTTTCGTCGCCGATTGCCTGGTGAACCGCATCCGATATCAGGAATTGCGAACCGAACTCCTTGTTGAGACTTTCGATGCGGGAGGCGAAATTCACGGTGTCGCCGATCACGGTGTATTCCTTGCGGCGCGGCGACCCGACGTTGCCCGCGACGACGTCGCCGAGGTGAATCCCGATACCAATCCGCAGCGGCCAATCGCTGCCGACGTTGTGCTGCTCGATGGCCGCCAGCATTTCGCGCCCGGCGGTAACGGCCCGCAGCGCTGCGTCCGGATCGTCGAAGGGCGCGCCGAACAGCGCCAGGAAGCCATCGCCGAGGAACTTGTTCACGATCCCGCCGTTGCGATCGACGATTTCGACCAGCACTTCGAACGCTGCATCCAGCCGATCCACGACTTCCTGCGGGCTGCGCGTGCGCGCCGCGGCCGTAAAGCCGCGGATGTCGACAAACATGACGGCGACCTGCTTGGTGTCACTGCCTGAAGTTGAGCCGGCCGCGAGCAGCCGTTCCACGACCTGCGGGGAGACGTGCTGACCAAATAGATTTGTAACGTGATCGCGCGCAGTCGCGGCCGCGAGGCTCGCTTCGAATTGCCGACGCAACTGCGTCCCAACTGCTCCGGCGATAACCCCGCACGCCAGGATGATGGCGCTGCGAGGGATCAGGAACGCAAGGTCGAGCATCGGCTCGCCCGCTGGCGCGCTGGCCGCCGGGTGAAACAGCCCCAGTGCAAGGAGTTCGACCGCCGCGACAAAACCTGTGAAGGTCGACAGCCAGAATTCGAGCCGCAAAGTCGAGAGGATGATGAAGACGAAGTAGAGCAGGGGACCGACAAACGCGAGCCCCTGGACCGCCCCCATGTTGCTCATATGAAGCGCGATCACGATGGTCGGCAGGCTGGTTTCGATGAAAGCGCCGAGATAACGGCGCGCCCGCGGCAGATCGCGATCAAGCTTCAACTGCCGCGAAACGAGAACAAGCACCGACGATTCAAAAGCAACGAAGCCGAGATATCCGATGATTATGTAGAAGAGCGGAAAGTGCCCCCGCCACATGCGATTGAGGACGTCAGGCGCGATCGCATCGACGACCGCCAAGCCGACCAGCAGGACCGTAGCTATGATGATGAGTGCTGTGATGCGCAGGCGCTCGGTCTTCATCATCTCGCGCATCAGCGCGTGCGCGAACGCCGGTGACACCGGTTGCCGCGTCCCGCGCCGCAAAGGATTGCCGACAAATGCCTGCATGGACGTCCGCCGGTCTAGAACCCAACGGCGCTCCCGTAAAGATCGTATGCGTCGGCGCGGTCGACCTTGATGGTCGCAATCTCGCCGACGCGCAGCGGGCGATGGCTCGTCACATGCACGCTGCCGTCGATCTCAGGCGCATCGCCCTTGGTGCGGCCCCTAGCACCGTCCGGGCCGACCTGATCGATGATCACCGGCTGGCGCGAGCCGATCTTGCGCTTGAGGCGTTGCGCCGAAATCGCCTGCTGGCGCTGCATGAACCGGTGATAGCGCTCCTCCGTCACCTCGGCGGCGACCGGGGCTGCAAGATCGTTGCTGACCGCGCCGGCGACCGGCTCGTAGCGGAAGCATCCGACGCGATCGAGCTGAGCCTCGCCGAGCCAGTCGAGCAGGAACGCAAAATCATCGTCGGTTTCGCCGGGGAAGCCGACAATGAAGGTTGACCGGATGGTCAGCGCCGGACAGGTCTCCCGCCAGCGCCGGATCCGCTCAAGCGTCTTCTCCTGCGCCGCCGGGCGGCGCATGCGCTTGAGCACATCCGGGCTTGCGTGCTGGAACGGTATGTCGAGATAGGGCAACAGCTTGCCCTCCGCCATCAGCGGGATGACAGCATCGACGTGCGGGTAGGGATACACATAGTGCAGGCGCACCCAGACCCCGAGGTCCCCGAGGGCGCGCGCCAGGTCCAGGAACTTGGCCGGCAGGTCGCTACCGCGCCATGAGCTGGTCGCGTATTTGAGGTCAACCCCATAGGCGGACGTATCCTGGGAAATCACCAGGAGTTCCTTCACCCCGGC
>DATIPA010000187.1:0-5842 GCA_035472475.1 Xanthobacteraceae bacterium
TATAGGGAGGGTCGGCGAAAACGAGATCGACGCTTTCGGGAGTGAGCTTCGACAACTCGGCGACGCAATCGCCGACCACAATGCGGTGCGGCTTGGACTGTGGAAAGATGACGCGGGGCGCCTTGCCGGACGCCCCGCGACTTGACGCAACCATGACTCGGAACTCGACCTGGTACGCGGTCGGCGACGCGGGACCTACAACCGACGCGGCGGATTATGGCAGCGGCAGGTAAAAAACGGCTTAAGCCTCAAGCAGAACGGAAACCCTTGAGCGACGCGCGGCGTTTAGTTTTCATCAACTTGTGTTGACATTCTGCTAGTGCGGCGGGTTTGAAGTTCTTATCATCTGGCTGGCTTCCGCCCTCTGATGGCATGGGAGAGCATCATGCGCTGGGATGATTTCCGTCGGAGCGAGAACGTTGAGGACGATCGCGGTGGTGGCGGCGGGTTTGGCGGCGGCGGTATGGGCCTTCCAGGCGGCGGGCTCGGAATCGGAACAATTATCATCCTCGGTCTGGTCGGCTGGGCGCTCGGCATCGATCCGCGACTGTTGATCGGCGGCGCCGAGATTTTGCAGGGCGGCCAGCAGCAGTACCAACAGCCGTCGCAGCCGCGCGCCTCGCGCAACACGCCGCCCGATGATCAGATGGGCCAATTCGTATCCGCGGTATTGGGCGACACCGAGGATACCTGGAACCAGATCTTTGCCGAAGGCGGCGAGACGTACCGCAGACCCAAGCTTGTCATGTATTCCGGCTCGCTCCCGACACCGTGCGCGTTTGCGCAAAGCGCGATGGGACCGTTCTATTGTCCGCTCGATCAGAAGGTCTATCTCGACACGTCGTTCTTTCGTGACATGCAGACCCGGTACCGAGCCTGCTCCGGCGACAAGGCATGCGAGTTCTCCGAGGCTTACGTGATTGCCCACGAGGTCGGCCATCACGTGCAGAACTTGCTCGGCATCCTGCCCAAAGTGCAGCGGGCGCAGCAGGCGTCCGGCGACAAGGTGACCGCCAACCAGCTGCAGGTGCGCACCGAACTGCAGGCTGATTGCCTGGCTGGTGTGTGGGCCAGCCACTCCAACAAGAGACGACAATTTATCGATCCGGGCGACATCGACCAGGCGCTGCAGACCGCGGCGGCGATCGGCGACGATCGGCTGCAGCGGCAGGCACGCGGCTATGTGGTGCCGGACTCGTTCACCCACGGCAGCTCGGAGCAACGCAAACGCTGGTTCATGATCGGGTACCAGCAGGGCACCGTGCAGGCCTGCAACACGTTCAACGCGGCGCAGATCTAGACAACGCGATGGTGGATGGCACGCGTCTGGTCTCACCGCCGGGTCGCGTCACCAGATAAATTCCCAACGTAACCGGAAGCACGCCGAGCAGATCGACCGGCTCAAGGCGCTCGCCGAGCAGCAGCCAACCGAACAGCACGCCGAGCGGCGGCATCAGAAAGTGATAGGCGCTCGCCCCGGTGGCGCCGCACCTCCGCAACAGGTGAAACCACAGCAGGTAGGCGAAGACCGAGACCAGCAGCGCCGAATAGGCAAAGCCTACCCACAGCCGCCAATCCGACACCACGTCGCTGACGCGCTCAAGCGTCAGAGCCAGCGGGAGCAGCGCCACGCCGGCGGCGACATTCTGGATCGCGTTGCCGACCCAGAGATCGCCTTTCGGTGCGAGGCGCTTGAACAGGATTGTGCCGGCGACGAGCGAGACGAGCCCGCCAACCGTGCACGCGATGCCGACCGGGTCCTCGAGCTTGCCGCTGATCCGGCTTTGGACAATGAACGCCACGCCGCCGACGCCGAGCAGCAATCCCGCCGCTTTGCGCCACGTGATGGGCTCAGCGAGGAAGAAAGCCGCGAGCAGCGCCGTGAGCACGGGGTTCGCGCTCGAGATGATGGCGGTCACCCCGGCCGACGTGTTTTGCATGCCGATATAGTTCAGGCCGAGATAGATCGCATTGTTGCAGAGCCCGAGCGTGGCGAACACCACGAGATCGCGCCGATCAATGCGCCATCGCCCGCCCTGCACGGCGAGCACGGCAAACATGATGGCCGCGGCCAGGAGAAAACGCGCAGCGAGCAGAAGCAGGGGCGGGCTGTACGCGAGCGTCAGCTTGGCCGCCGCGAATGCCGAGCTCCACAGCAGACAGAACGTCACAATCATGACCGGCAGCGCATTGAAACGGCGGCCGGCGGCGGTCAGCGGTAGCGCGAGACCCATCACGGTTCTCCCGGATGGGTGCAGATGTAGTGCGGGCCTTCGCTATTTTGAAATTAAATGATATGATGCGGTTGAGTTGAAAATCGAATATCAGAGATGCTCGACCTCGACCTGCTGCGAAGTTTCGTTTCGGTGGTGGACGCCGGAGGCTTCACGCGCGCCGGCGAACGCGTGCACCGTACGCAATCGACGGTGAGCCAGCAGATCAAGCGGCTCGAGGACGCGCTCGGGCGTCCGCTCCTGCACCGCAACGGCAAACGCGTCGCGCCGACCGAGGAGGGCGAGCGGCTGTTATCCTACGCCCGACGCATTCTCGCGCTCGCCGACGAAGCCCATCAGGTGGTCGCGCAGTCGGCCGGTGAAGGCGTGGTCCGGCTCGGCCTTCCGGAGGACTTTGCCGCCAGCCGTCTGGCGCAAGTTCTGGCTAGGTTCGCGCGTTCGCGTCAGGGGGCACGGCTCGACGTTCGCTGCGACCTCAGCGTCCGGCTGCGCGACGACCTCGATCGCGGCGAACTCGATCTGATTCTGTTCAAGCGCGATGCCGGCGAGCGCGGCGGCATTGCGTGCTGGCCTGAGCGCTTGAGTTGGATCGCCAGCCGTCGCCGCGAGATCGATGTTCGTCGCGACCCGGTGCCGCTGGTCGTGTTCCCGCAGGGCTGCCTCTATCGCAATCGCGCCGTTCATGCGCTCGAAGCCGCGGGGCGCGCCTGGTACATCGCTTACAGCAGCCCCAATTTCTACGGCATTCAGGCGGCGGTCTCGGCTGGACTCGGCGTCAGCATTCTGCCGCAGGGGTCGATTCTGCCGGAGCACCGCGTGCTCGGCGCGAACGAGGGTTTCGCAAGGGTGCCCAATACCGAACTGGCCCTGCTCGCGGCTCCGGACGCCAGCCCGGCAACGCGCCGCCTCGCCGACGTCCTAGCCGACTTCTGTACCGCCGGACCGCAAGCGGGCAGATAGAATTCGTGGCGCTATAATAGGGATTGGAGCGACAAACAGGATCCAGCGATGGCCGGAATCGATGAAAGCCGCCAATTCGTGCCGCTCAAGATCGCGGTGCTTACCGTGTCCGACACGCGCTCGCTTGCCGAGGACAAATCGGGCTCGACCCTGGTCGAACGCATCGAGAAGGCCGGGCATGCGATCGCGGCGCGCGCGATCGTCACCGATGTTGCCGAGAAGATCCGCGCTCAGGTGAAGGCCTGGATCGCCGATCCCGCAGTCGACGTGGTGATCACGACCGGCGGCACCGGCTTCACCGGCCGCGACGTGACGCCGGAAGCGATCGAGCCACTGTTCGAAAAGCGCATGGACGGCTTTGCGACCCTGTTCCTGATCGTGAGCCACGCCAAGATTGGGACCTCAGCTATTCAAACGCGCGCGACTGCCGGCGTCGCCGGTGCCACCTACATTTTCTGTTTGCCGG
Organism: Xanthobacteraceae bacterium; assembly: GCA_035472475.1. GTDB lineage: Bacteria > Pseudomonadota > Alphaproteobacteria > Rhizobiales > Xanthobacteraceae > JAFAXD01. The sequence continues at coordinate 3,661 of DATIPA010000187.1, forward strand.
GCTCGCCCGGCGCCTGCCGCGACGCGTGGGACGAAATCCTGGTGCACCAGCTCGATTACCGGTACCGGCCGTGCAACTTCGTTGAAATCATGCCGAGGCTCGATGAGCATCTACGCCGGCCCAAGGCACAGGGCGCGACCGTGTGAGATGCGCGACAGCGCACCTACAAATCCAAGTCCCACGTTTCGCTGACCAGCATCGGTCCAAAATCGTCGTGCGTCGTGCTCGCCACCAGGCGGAAGCCGGCGCGCTCATAGAGGCGGCGCGCTCCGATCAGGACCCCGTGGGTCCAGAGCGTGATCTTTTGATAACGCGCCTCGCGCGCGAACCGAGTGCACTCGTCGATGAGGTGGGCGCCAAGGCCGAGCCCGCGCGCTTCCGGCTCAACCAGGAGGAGGCGCAGACGCGCGACCGTGTCACTGTCAGCGACCAGCAGAACGCAGCCGACATTGCGCCCGCTGCGTTCCGCAATCCAGCACCGCTCGCGTCGCTGATCACGCTTGCGCATGAACGCAACGACGATTTCTGCCGTTACCGCCTCGAGCTGGTCGTTCCAGCCGTATTCGCGGCTGTACACAATGCCGTGGCTGCTGATGATCCACCCCATGTCGCCGGGCTTCGGGTCGCGCAGAATGAACGGGACCTTCGGCTCCGGCCCAAGCACGCTCTCGATCGTTTGCATGGCCTCGCAGAGCCGTGCCTGCGTGCTGTCATCGCGATCGCGCAAAAGCGCGGTGACGTCTTCGATGGTCTGCGCTTCGATCGGCGCAAAGCTGTCGCGTCCGCGCGGCGTGACGGACATAAGACTCTGACGGCCGTCGCGGTCGGACGTTTGCCGCACGATATAGCCCCGCACTTCAAAGCCGCGCAGGATCCGACTCAGATAGCCGGCGTCGAGGGCCAGCTCCTTGGCAATCTCGGCCGCGGTGATCGGCTGATCGCGACGGATGATCTCGTAGAGCACGCGCGCCTGGGTGAGGGAGAACTCGCTCTTGTAGACGCCTTCCTGCAGTAGCCCGATGCGTTGCGTGTAAAACCGGTTGAAGCGTCGCACCGCAGCGACGCGCTCAGGGAGCCTCAGGTCTGACATTGCGACACCAGTCGGGCGCCGGGGTCAGCGCCACACGCCCAAGCAAGCTTATATGACAGGGTCAACCAATTAGATGACTAAGTCAAGTATTCCCGGATGCCCATGCGCGGCTGCGGAGCAGCGCGATCCGGCGCCGGCCGAGCCGTGACAGCAAATCGCCTTCGGGATCATCGACGTCGCGGTGACGTCCAATGCGTTCGTAAAGCACTTTGGGAATGATGAGGCCTTGTTCGGGGGCGATGCTCCCGCCCAACGCCAGGCGTAGCGACGACCATGCTTCGGCCAGGAGCGGGCGCGCAAACCCTTGCGCCGCGACCGCTCGAAATGCCGCCGCCGGGGCATCGAGGACTCCGGCCGCCTCGGCTTGCTGCACGAAGCGCTCAACCTCATCCACCCAGCTCGCATCGAGCACAACGCCGGGCCGCAGAAACATGACCCAAGATGCGCGGGCCTTGCGGGTTGCTTCCCGCAATCTCGCCGCCAGGGGGGCATGCGAAGTGATGATCTCGCAGCCAGCCATATCGGCCACTTCGAGCGTCGCGTCCCGCGAGCCTCCGTCCGCGACAATCACGTCACGTATAGTGCCAACGGCGGCCCCGGAGACCAGACTCGCCAGGGTCGGGACCAGCAGACGCTCGCAATCGAGCGTCGGGATGATGACGCTCAGCATGAGGTAGCCTTTTAGGGAATGATGCTGCAGTGCACAAGGAGTCTGCAAGCCTAATCGCCTCAATCGGTTGAGCTTTCCACCGATTGGGAGCGTTTCCCCCCAACGGCGCGAATTTCTGCAACAATCCCCGGAAGTTCCATCGGTCTTGTTCTTGTTTTGTACCAAGATATCGCATAGCTTCCTGGCATGCGCCAATCGTCCGCACTGCGAGGTCTGCCGACGCCGCCTTCCGATTCGCGTTCGCGCGCGGAGGAGAGCATTGGGACGCGTGTCGGCGCCGAACGCCGGCAGGGGCGCGGCGCCCAGTCGAATGCGTCCGGCCGCTATGAGGCGGAAGCGCGCGTCGCGTTCGACGATGGCTGGCAGACCCTCGAGGAACTGCCCGCGTTCGAGACCAGCGTCGGCATCGATGCGGCGCGCAA